>NZ_JWIZ01000006.1 GCF_001038205.1 Muribacter muris
TAATGAATCTTATCGATTTAAACATCGTAATTAAGAAATAATAAAAGTGGAACACTTTTAAAGGATCTTTGTGGTTCAATTTTGGAAGATCATTGACAATCCAGCCTTTACAAACCTTAAAATTTGTGTAAGATCGAGTACAGTATTGATCTGTTACTGGGCAAATCAATCGTAGTGTATCGGTTGGGTATTTGAGCGAGTGGTTTTGTAGCAAGATCTTTAACAATTTTATTTGTAAATATGTTACGCAGAGGGTTGAAAATTCCCGTGTCGGTGGTTCGATTCCGCCTCGAGGCACCACTTAAATTGCAAACTCTTTTCCTCCTTAGTTCAGTCGGTAGAACGGTGGACTGTTAATCCATATGTCGCAGGTTCGAGTCCCGCAGGAGGAGCCATATTAAGAAGCCCCGCTGAGAAATCAGCGGGGTTTTCACTTTTGATAGTAATGCCGTAATAAAGTAAAGAACAAGCGGTCAGATATTGGGAAAATCCGACGCGCTTGCGTGATAGTTGAAATCTGTGATCTATGTCTTATTTTTGCATAATTATGCAAATCTTTGATGGCGTAAACATAAAAATCGGGCTATGATACGCAGCGAAAAATAATAATGATCCCTCAATCGTCATACTTATGCGGCATTTTTACGCCGCTTTTTTTATAAGTGAATAAAACCGTCATAAATATGCACGGCATCGCCGGTCATAAACAGCGGCGAACCAACCCCTTGCCATTCAATATTAAGCGTACCGCCGGGGAGATCAACCCGCACAGTGCTATCTAATACCCCTTGCATAATGCCGACCGCAACCGCTCCGCACGCTCCGCTGCCGCAGGCTTGGGTTTCGCCGGCACCACGTTCGAATACGCGTAATTTGATGTGATTGCGGTTAAGTACTTGTATAAAGCCGATATTTGCCCGTTCCGGAAAACGTTCGTGCCGTTCAAGTAATGCACCTAATTCATTCACATTGGCTTTTTCGACATTTTCCACTTGCAAGACGCAGTGAGGATTACCCATTGAAACAACACCGCACAGCACCGTTTGAATCGGCGTTCTTAGAATATAGTTTTTCTCAAATTTATTGGCGGTAAAGGGGATTTGTGCTGGCTCCCAAATTGGCTCGCCCATATTAACCCGAATTTGCTCGTTATCTTTTAGGCTCAATACCATTTTGCCTTTGGCGGTGCTGACGTGAATATGCTGCTTATTCGTCAGCCCTTTTAGCGTAACAAAACGGGCAAAGCAGCGTGCGCCGTTGCCGCACTGGGAGACTTCACTGCCGTCTGCGTTGAAAATGCGGTAGTGAAAGTCTAAATCGGGATCGTAGGGCGGCTCTACCAAGAGTAATTGGTCGAAGCCTACTCCTCGGTGGCGGTCGGCAAGTTTGCGGATCACCTCTTCGGTTAAGTAAACATTTTGAGTAACCCCGTCGATCACCATAAAATCGTTGCCTAGTCCGTGCATTTTTGAGAATTGCATATTCCTTCCTCTAAATTCATTTTTTTCTTGATTTGGATTATAGAGATTCCCGTTATTTATTGCTATATTGCTCGCCCTTTCTAGAAGGTATCCGCTCTCAATACAACAAAGCATAGTATGGGGGCATTCTGTTAAAATGACAATGGAGCAAATTATGTCCACAATGTTTCTGATTCAATTTGCTGTCGTATTACTCTGCATTTTAGTCGGTGCACGCATTGGCGGCATCGGCTTAGGGGTAATGGGCGGTGTCGGTTTGGCAATATTATCATTTGGCTTCGGTTTGGCGCCGGCGGGATTGCCCCTTGATGTAATGCTGATGATTATGGCTGTTGTTTCTGCGGCAGCGGCAATGCAAGCTTCGGGCGGTTTGGATTATATGATCAAAATTGCGACAGCTATTCTGCGTAAGAACCCGAAATATATCACCTTTATTGCGCCGATTGTAACTTGGACGTTTACCGTACTAGCGGGGACGGGGCACGTTGCCTACTCGGTACTGCCCGTGATTGCGGAAGTGAGCCGCCATAACGGTATTCGCCCGGAGCGTCCGCTTTCGATGGCGGTGATAGCCTCGCAATTTGCGATTGTCGCCAGCCCGATTGCCGCAGCGGTAGTAGCAGTGGTTAATTACTTAGAACCGCAAGGGATTCATTTGGGCGATGTGTTAAAAGTAACAATGCCGGCAACCTTTTTAGGCTTGCTTTGTGCCTGTGTGATTGTCAATAAAATGGGTAAAGAGTTAAAAGACGATCCGCACTATCAACGCCTGCTACAAGATCCGACCTATGTGAAAGAGAACCACGCGAATACCAATCCGGCGGATATTGTGATTAGCCCAACGGCGAAAGTGTCGGTCGGCTTATTCCTCTTTGGCTCGCTCTTGGTGGTGCTGATGGGGGCAATACCGGAGCTTCGTCCGCAATTTAACGGCAAAGAGATGGGGATGGCACACACGATTGAAATCGTAATGCTCGCAGTCGGTGCGTTGATTATGTTGATTTGTAAACCGAACGGTAACGCGGTAACCCAAGGCTCGGTATTCCACGCCGGTATGCGTGCCGTGATTGCCATCTTCGGTATTGCGTGGCTGGGCGATACACTAATGTCTGCGCATATGGTGGAAGTGAAAGCAATGGTTTCAAGCCTTGTCGAAACTGCCCCTTGGGCGTTTGCTTTCGCTTTATTTGTGTTATCGGTATTGGTAAACAGCCAAGGTGCAACGGTGGCGACATTATTCCCGCTCGGTGTGGCGTTAGGCATTCCCGCTCCGATCTTAATCGGGGTATTTGTAGCGGTGAACGGTTATTTCTTCATTCCGAACTACGGCCCGATTATCGCCTCGATCGATTTCGACACCACCGGCACAACCCGTATCGGCAAATACATCTTCAACCATAGCTTTATGTTGCCGGGCTTATTGAGTATGGCGTTTAGCATCGGCTTTGGTTTACTGTTTGCGGATCTGCTACTCTAACAATGCCTGACAAGCGGTCGGTTTCTTGGCAAATAATACAAAGTACAAATGGTGCTTTACAAAAAATTTGCCGAAATCGACCGCTTGTTTTTGGCGATTGAGCTAAATTGGCGTAATATGACGCAGTAGCTTTGAAGGAGGAATAGTCAATGAAACGCATCACATTACTCGCTTTATGCTTGATGGCTCACACGGCATCGGCGGCAAACGATGAACAAAATTGGGTGGACGAGCAACACGCAGCTTTGAAAAGTCGCTTATCCCGCTGGTCGCATAATCTTGACGGCTGGATTGGCACGCCCGACCCAAACAAACCTGCCTCGGCAAATTTACGCATTATGTTGGATAACGAGTGGAATCGTTATGACGGCTATTCAATTAAACCGAGAGTGCGTGGCAAAATCAAACTGCCGGCATTAAAGCAGCATTTGAGCG
Source organism: Muribacter muris (assembly GCF_001038205.1). Taxonomy (GTDB): domain Bacteria; phylum Pseudomonadota; class Gammaproteobacteria; order Enterobacterales; family Pasteurellaceae; genus Muribacter; species Muribacter muris. Next base: position 3,394 of record NZ_JWIZ01000006.1, read on the forward strand.
TGGTATTTGGTGACGAGGATTTGGATAACCAAGCTCGTGATAAACAGCAACTACACCGGAATTATCGAGAAGCCTTACAGGGCGATAAAAAATACGATAAACGCCAAACCCGAGAGGACAATGCCTCCCTTGCGTTACGCTGGTCAAACGGCATTAAAAATCTGGGGATTAAAACCGACCTTGATTTGGGTGTACGCTCTGGCGCTGATGTATTCCTGCGGGCAAGGGCGAGTAAAACTTGGCACTATAACGACACCTACTCCACCCGCTTAGAGCAAATTTATCGCTACGGCATCAATAGCAAACATTATCTGCGCACTAATTTAGAAAATAAACTCACTGAAAACGACCAACGTTTTATTACCAATCATACCTTTCTCCAATACACCAACGATATTGACGAAGACATTCTTTGGGGCAACAGTCTCTACCGCCAACATAATTTTGCCGGCTATAAACAACTGAACTATGGGATTTTGATTGGCGGCGAGTTAGACGATAAAAAATTCTCTCTCGACACTTATGGCCCATTTATTAACTGGCGACAACCGATTTTGCGTGAATGGTTATTTATTCAACCGGAAGTGCATTTCTACAACAGTAAAAAAGAAGATCGAAAACATCACCTCGGCGCATTCTTACGGCTAGAGGCAATTTTTTAGTGGGGAGATACAAACCCACCTTTCATTCTTTGGAAATAAAATAGCATCTTTAGTTAATTGGCAACAAAGTGTATGAAATGAAAAAAAGGGGGCATTTTTAGACTTGCAGTGGTAGCTTTGGTGATAGCGAGCAGTGTTCATCAACATCAAGACAGATTACTGTTTACTTAAATACAATAAGAGCTGATAACGGGAATGAATGAGATGCACAGAAAACAGAAATCGAGTTTATGCAAAATTGGCTGAAAAGGCATAAAAATCTATAAAATAGTACGAAATAGGGAAGTGTTGCTTCCCTCTGTTTTATAATATATCTATTTCGCCAACTTCCACACCCTTGCCACGTTTTGAGCGGTAGAGATGAGATTTTCTCTGGCGTGTTTCAATGTGTTGTCGAGATTGTCCAGTTGTCGGATAATCGGGAAGACGGCATCAATACCTTGTGGGTAAACCACTTCGTAATCTTCTTGCAGGCAGCCGACAATCGCAATGACAGGCTTATTGAATTGCTTGGCTAACTTCGCTACGCCAATCGGGGTTTTGCCGTGAATGGTTTGAGCGTCCATTCTGCCCTCGCCGGTGATGACTAAATCGGCATCTTGCAGATGTTCGGCAAGACGGGTGGCATTGAGGACGATCTCTACACCGGCTTTTAATTGTGCATTTGGTAGGAGCAATACGCCTCCGCCCATTCCGCCCGCCGCTCCTGCCCCTGCCGGCGTCTGAATATCCTTACCTAGCAGGGTTTTGACCCTCTCAGCAAAATGGGCAAGTGCCTGATCCAATAGGCTGACCATTTGTGGTGTTGCGCCTTTTTGGGGAGCAAAAACCGCCGCCGCGCCCCGCTCACCGCAAAGCGGGTTATCCACATCGCAGGCAACGTCAATATTAACTTGGTGTAAACGGGGATCTAAACCACTTAGATCGATCTGTTCAATGTCGAGCAACTGCGCACCGCCAAAACCGATATCCCGCCCTTGCTTGTTATGAAATTTTGCGCCGAGTGCTTGGAGCATTCCGACCCCGCCGTCGTTGGTGGCACTGCCGCCGATACCCAAAATAATCTCGGATACGCCCAAATCCAATGCGGCTTTAATCAACTCGCCTGTGCCGTAGCTGGTGGTTTTCAATGGGTTGCGTTGCGCATTGGGTACTAAATGCAAGCCGGAGGCGGCTGCCATTTCAATAATAGCGGTTTTGCAGTCGCCCGAAAGTCCGAATGTTGCACAGACAGGGTTAGCAAGCGGGGCGATCACCGTGATTTTTTGCAATGTTCCTCCGCTGGCATCGACTAAGGATTGCACCGTGCCTTCGCCGCCGTCTGCCATCGGCACTTTAATATAGCGGGCATTGGGGAAGATTTTGGCAAAGCCGGTTTCGATCGCCTGTGCGACTTCAAGGGCGGTTAAACTTTCTTTAAATGAATCGGGGGCAATTACAATCTTCATTTTAAACTCCTTAAATGAATTGAAATACGCCGAAAATTAGGGTGGAGACTACCGCCATCACAAAGCCGACCGCGGTTTCATAAGGGATCAGTTTTAGTCGCTCTTTGATGTCCATATTGACACTGCCGCCGGTCGCGTGGAAGAACGAGCCGTGCGGTAGGTGGTCGAATACCGTTGCGCCGGCGTGAATCATTGCCGCACCGGCAAGGCTGCTGATACCTAATTCAATCAGGGTACTGCTGAACACGTTCGCCGCAACGGCTGTTCCGGCGGTGGTTGAGGCGGTCGCCAGCGACATCAACATTCCTGAAATCGGGGCAAGCAGGTGGGACGGTAAGCCGGATTGGGTTAAGTTTTCAATTAAGAGATCTTTTAAGCCAGAATGGGCGATAACGCCTGCTAATGTACCCGTACCGAGTAACATAATGGCGACCGGCGCCATTTTGGTTAAGCCGACAATCGCATAGTGGTTGGCTTGTTTGAATTTGCCCATTGCAGTAGCACCAACTAGCGCTCCTAACGGCAGAGCAATGAGCGGATCGATAATAATGTTGCACAGCGGACGCAGTGTAAGCAGTGAAATGGCACAAAGCGGTGCACTGATGGCAGGAAAGAACGACGGTAGCTGATGAGCGGCAACGGCAGTAGTGTCGGCATCGCTTACCTTTGTGCCTTTATTGATCAGGGTTTTCGCCAAAAGATAGGTGAGAGTGATACCGAAGATCGCCGGAATAATGCCGGCAAACATCACGGAGGTGAGCGGGATTTGGAAAGTATCCGCCGCTGCAATGGCATTCGGGTTAGGCGACATCAAATTGCCCGCTTTGCCGCCGCCGATCATTGCTAACAAAATCGCCATTTTGGACAGATTGCCCCGTTTGGCGAGTGCAAGGGCAATCGGCGCTACGGTGATCACCGCGACATCAATAAATACGCCGACCATTGTCAGCAGCATTGTGGCTAAAATCAATGCCAGTAATGCTCTCGTTTCGCCCAGTTTTTTCACAATCGTTTCGGCAATAGTGTTGGCAGCACCGGATTCAATCAACACGCCGGCTAACACACCGGCGGCGAGAATACGCATCACGGCAGTGGTAATCCCTTGTGCGCCGCCAATCATTAGACTGACGGTTTCGGTGAGACTTGCCCCGCCGATTAAACCGCCGACTAATGCACCGACCATCATTCCATAGGCGGGTGAAACTTTCTTCAGGATCAGCGTAATGGCGACTATCAGTGCCACCAATGCGCCTAGTGCGGAAATAGTTGTCATCGTTTATTCTCCCCTAATGGCTAGATAGCGATATTATCCCGTGAGCGAGGGGAGAAATCTTTGTTTAAACGACCAAAAAAGCGGTCGGTTTCGGCAGATTTTTTGTGATTTTCAACTATGGTTTCTGCCAAAGAGTGCTGAGGTAGAGCATACATTTTTCGTCTATCCGATTGAAAGATAAGCCGGTGAGCTGCTCGATTTTCGCCAAACGGTAGCGTAGAGTATTCGGGTGGATAAAGAGCAGTTCGGCAGTGTGAACCGGATCACAATTTGCTAAAAAATAGTGGGTGAGGGTCTTGGTTAATGTTGCATTTTCCGGTTTTTGATATAGCACCTCGGTCGGTTTAATTGCCTCTTTTGCCTGCCAAGTCTCTGCCAGTTCGTGTAATAAAATCGGTAGGCGGGCGTGATGAAAAAAGTAACTGCATTTTCTCGGACACTGTTTTATCCCGTAACGCAGGGTGGCTAATGCCGTCTTATAGGCGAAATGCAAGGATTGCCCCGGTTGCATTGCGCCGACCGCCACTTTATAGCTGTGCGGGCTGACCTGTTCGGCAAAGAGTTTGGTCGGTTCAAAATGTGTCATCTCGGTTAGGGGATTGAGAATGACGATCTGATCCAAGGCGAGAATAGCGATCTCTTGTTGGGGATAGGTTTGTTCAAGGTAGCCGACCCGCTCCTGCAACTGTTCGGCAGTTGCCTGCGAGAGTTGAATAATAATGACCGCACGGGGTAAGGACAAATCAAAGTCAAAAAAAGCGGCTTGCTTTGCATATTCAGCCGGATTGAGCGTACCTTTGAGCAGCTGCAAAATAAATTCTTCTTTATAACGGCGCTGCCAATGGGCTTTTTCGAGTAGAATATGTTGCTCAATAATCAGTTCCGCCGTCATTTTGACCAACTCGGCATAGGCTCGTACCTGTTTCGGCTCGCCGGAAATGCCGACAACGCCCCAGTTTTTACCCAAATAGTGAATTGGGAGATTGATGCCGGCTCGTGCTTCAAACTGCCATTGACGAGCCAGTTCGTCATCGACTTCCACCACACGATTTTGGCGTAACGCAATTACCGCACCGGTATGCTTTTGGTTGAGGCGGGCAGGATCGCCGGAGGCAATAATCACCCCTTCTTCATCCATTACATTGACCGATCGCTGAATAATCCCCATTGTGCGTTTGACAATCTGCTGCGCGATTTGAGTGTTGAGTTTCATTGTGTTTCCCTTTCTCTCTTTTGAATAATATAAATGACTTAGGGGAGATGGTTAATTCTAGTAGAACGATTGCTGTTAATATTTTATGAATAATCTTATTTTAGCAGTTGAAGTTGATTAGCGGTTATATTGATCTATAAAAATAACTCATTGTAATTTAAAGAAATCGATATAAAAAAGACGATTTGAATTTTGTTTAGAAAGTCTCGGTATTTAGCCTAACTCGGTTATTTTACCATAAAATTTGCTAAGTTATTGACAATCATAGATCCCTTAAAACGGATTATGTTTTTGAGGGATAAATTGAGTTGGATGAGAGATATTTTGATAGTTATCGGTGAAAAAGAGGGATGGCAAGGAAAGGTCGAAGTTTTTAGGCTATTAAAACGATGTTGAGAATACTAAGAGCACTGTATTAAAAGGAAAATTAAGGCTGGTAGTTGGGGGTATATCGATACCTATCGAAGTTATGATGCGTTTGATGTTAGTGAATTTTATCACGAACGTATTAATAAAAGGTGTGAAATTTGGGGCTAATCTACTTAGCCCTTTATTTTTTATTACAGGTACTATTTAGAAAGCTTATTTTTTGGGAAAAAACACAAAGCTACTATTATAGTATTTGAATATCTAGTGAATTGACTTTTGTTGTCTATTTCTGCAGTTGGATATTTAAGCTTCTTAATGTGTTTATTGTATTACTACTAATAATCCGCTGCTACACATTAGTACAAGCATACCGCATTTTCAAAACGAATGACACTAGGTTGTTTATTTTCTGACATAAGCGTTCCTTAAAATCAACAAGTTCCCCACAGATCGTATTCATCTGAGTGGGTAATCGTTACGGAAATGATCTGACCAATCGCAATTTCCGCTTTTGAGGTGTTGTCCACATATACAACACCGTCAATCTCCGGAGCGTCCGCCATTGAACGTCCGATAATTCCATCATCATCAATTTCATCGACAATCACCGCTAAGGTTTTGCCGATTTTTTGTTGCAACCGCTGTGCTGAAATTTGCTGCTGCAGTTGCATAAAGCGGTGGAAGCGTTCTTCTTTCACTTCCTCCGGCACTTGATCCGCCATTTCGGTTGCCACCGCCCCTTCGACCGGACTGAATTTAAAGCAACCGACCCGATCAAGCTGAGCCTCTTGTAAGAAATCCAATAATAATTGGAAATCTTGTTCGGTCTCGCCCGGAAAACCGACAATAAACGTTGAACGCAGTGTTAAATCCGGGCAAATTTCCCGCCATTTTTTAATCCGCTCCAATGTCCGTTCGATTGAGCCGGGACGTTTCATTGCCTTGAGAATTTTCGGGCTGGCGTGCTGTAACGGAATATCCAAATACGGCAGAATTTTGCCCTGTGCCATCAACGGAATTAAATCGTCAACGTGCGGATAAGGATACACATAATGCAATCGCACCCATACCCCAAGCGAGCCTAATTTTTCGCACAACGTCAGCAAATCATTTTTGATCGGCATACCGTTCCAAAAGACCGTTTTAGCACCCTCGCTGCGTTTTTTGTCCAACGCATAGGCAGAGGTGTCTTGCGACACAACCAAAATTTCTTTGACACCAGCATCGACTAAACGTTTCGCTTCATCTAACACTTGGACAATAGAACGGCTATCCAAATCTCCCCGCATAGACGGAATAATGCAAAATGTGCAGCGGTGATCGCACCCTTCCGAAATTTTTAAATAAGCGTAATGTTTCGGCGTGAGCTTCACCCCCTGTTTCGGCACAAGGCTGACATAGGGATTATATGCCGGCTTCGGTACATATTTATGCACGTGTTTCATTACCGCTTCATAGCTGTGCGGACCGGTGATTTCCAAGACTTTCGGGTGAACTTCTCGAATTTGATCTTCTTTTGCCCCCAAACAGCCGGTTACAATCACCTTACCATTGGCTTCCAACGCCTCCCCGATGGATTCAAGGGATTCTTGCACGGCACTGTCAATAAACCCACAGGTGTTGACGATCACCAAATCCGCCCCCTCATAGCTTGGGATAATGTTATAACCGTCCGAACGTAACTCCGTCAAAATGCGTTCCGAATCCACTAAATTTTTGGGGCAGCCCAAACTGATAAAGCCGATATTTGGCGTTGCACTCATAAAAAACTCAATAAAAATAAATAGATAATCAAATCAAAAGAGACCCGTGAGCATTTCACAGGCAAAAAAGACTTAATATTGTACAAAATTTGTGGACAAAAGGCGAGAAAACACCACGATTTTTCAGCGCAAGAGAAAATAACCAAGCACAAGCGGTCGCATTTGGTGGGATTTTTGCAATGTGGGGCTGAGGTTTTATACATTTGTATATTGGCAACATAATGCTGATTTGCGTGTTATCCGACAGAAAATAGATTTTTGTTAAATAATTGTTAATTTAAAGTTGATTTAAGGAGCGGAACGGGCTAATGTGGTGAACGAGATTTCTACGAATAATGGGGAGAACATAATGCAGAACACAACATTTAAACAGCGTTTGTTAGCTGGATGTCTTGCTGTGGCACTGACAAGTGCGACATTCTCGGCAACGGCGCAAGGCTCTCTGACCGCCAATGCGGCGGCACGTTATGATAGCAGTACGGATATTTTCCACCCAGTTTATGCTGAAAATGGAATGGTGGCTACTGAACAGGCACTGGCAACACAGGTTGGTGTGGATATTTTGAAACAGGGAGGAAATGCGGTCGATGCGGCTGTTGCTGTGGGATTTGCGCTCGCCGTCGTGTTACCTAATGCGGGGAATATCGGGGGCGGCGGCTTTATGGTGCTGCATCACGGGCAAAGCGGGCAAAATGTGGCTATTGATTTTCGTGAAATGGCACCGCTAAAAGCAAGCCGGGATATGTATCTTGATGCGCAAGGTAATGTGATTGACGGCAAATCGTTATTTAGCCATTTTGCTGTCGGTGTGCCGGGAACGGTGGCAGGAATGGAGCTGGCATTGAAAAAATGGGGAACGCTGCCTTTAGACAAAGTGCTTGAACCGGCAATTAAACTGGCGGAAGAGGGCTTTCCGGTAAGTCGGACGTTGGCGAATTTGCTGCGTACGGAAGCCGATACCTTAGGAAAATGGCAAAGTAGTCGCAAGATTTTCTTTAAAAACGATCAACCGCTGGCTGAGGGGGAATTATTGGTACAAAAAGATCTGGCTCATTCATTGAAACAGATTGCCAAGCAGGGCGCAAAAGCCTTTTATGAGGGAGAAATTGCCCATAAAATCGTGCAAGAAATGCAGCGACATAATGGGCTGATTAGCCTTGAAGATATGAAAGGCTACCAAGCCGTTATCCGTCAACCGATTGAAGGTCATTATCGTGGCTATAAAATTGTTACGATGCCGCCGCCAAGCTCAGGCGGAGTGCATTTAGTGCAAATGTTTAATATGTTGGAAAACTATCCATTGGGCGATTTTGGGGCGAACAGTGCCAAAACTATCCACTTGCTGGCGGAAACAATGAAATTAGCCTACGCCGATCGAGCGGAGTATCTCGGCGATCCCGATTTTGTCAATATCCCGGTGAAAGGATTAACCTCAAAGGGCTACGCCACTTCTTTGATTAGCCACATTAGTGAGGATAAAGCGCGAAGTGCCGCCGACATTAAAGCCGGTCAGCCGCAGCCTTATGAGAGTGATCAAACCACACATTATTCTGTAATGGATAAATTGGGCAATGCCGTTGCGGTAACTTACACGTTAAATCTTAATTTTGGTAGTGGCATTGTGGCGGAGGGAACGGGTATTTTATTGAATAATGAAATGGATGACTTTTCCGCCAAACCGGGCGTAGCGAATGCGTTCGGATTGATTGGCGGTGATGCCAATGCGATTGAAGCGAAAAAACGACCGCTATCCTCAATGACTCCCACCTTGGTGCTAAAAGAGAATAAGCCTTGGTTAGTTACCGGCAGTCCGGGTGGGGCGAGAATTATTACGACCGTTTTACAAAGCATTTCCAATACGATTGATCATCAAATGAATCCGGCGGAAGCGATTATTTCTCCCCGTATTCATCACCAATGGTTGCCGGATGAGCTGCGGATTGAGGAAGGCATTAGCCCCGACACTTTAGCAATTCTTAAGGCGAAAGGGCATCACATTAAGCTCAAAGCACCAATGGGGCGGGTGCAAATTATTCAAGCAAGGGACGGCGGTTTTTACGGCTACTCGGATCCGAGAAATCCTGACGGTAAAACATCGGGGTTTTAGAATGGCAAAGAGAGGTGTTCGACTAGATCGCCTCTCTTTTTATTTCACAACAAGCGGTTGGATTTGACATATTTTTACAATGTAAGATTGCGGTTTTGCTCGTTTGAATGGTGGTTTAACAATATTATGTAGTAGTTGCACAAAGTTGTTTTTTGTTCGCTTGTAGGGACACACTGCGTGTATCCGGATTTAACCTATTGAAATCATTTGATTTTTATAAAGGACACACGCAGTGTGTCCCTACATTCTGTTAAAATTTCTATTTTTGTGCATTTGCTACATAATAC
>NZ_JWIZ01000060.1 GCF_001038205.1 Muribacter muris
GCGTTTTAACCACAGTGAAATAAAAGTTCAATTTTCCATTTTAAAACAATTAGTAAAGCAGAATTTATTCTAGTTATCTAGTACAGCCCCTTAAGTTATATTCGTCAGGGTATTTTGCAACATGATCGTGATATTTATATTTTTGTACAAGGACAACCTACCCCTATAAATGAAATACCTTCATCAGGTTCTTTCAAATATATCGGAAAGGCGATTTTATCTGTTCCTGATAAGACAGAAAATAAGCAAATATATAGTATTCACCCTGCAACTTTCGATGTTAATTTCTCAGATAAAAGATTAGTTGGCTCAATCGGTGGTAGCGAAAATGGTGGAAATATTACCTTTAATGCGGATATAGAGAAAAATAAGATTGAAAGTGGTATCGGATTTGATAATGTGAGGGTGGATGGCTATTTCTATGGGCCAAATGCGGCTGAATTGGGGGGTACTTATATAAAACCTGGTAGTTATAGTGGTACTTTTGGGGCTAAAAGACAGTAGTTGTTTGTATTAGCAAAAACAGACCGCTTGCGGTCTGTTTTTGTAGGCGATCAATCAATAACCGCCACTTCGGTATTGACATTTAAACCACGCACAAGCGGTGCGCCTTTTCTGGCGCGTTCGCCACGGTATTTTTCAATGTCATTTGGTTTGAGCGTGATTTTACGTTTGCCGGAAACGAACACGAGTGAGCTGGTCGGGCGAATGATGAATAAGCGTGCCAATAATTCCGTGCCGGCTTTGGCGGCGGCTGCGGAAATATTGATGATTTTATTCCCTTTGCCCTTTGATAAGCTCGGTAACTCGGCGATCGGAAAGACTAACATTCTACCGACACTACTCATCGCTGCTAAGAGGGTGTCGGGATCTTCACCGATCAGCTGCGGTGGCAGCACTTTTGCATTTTCCGGCAGGGAAATGACCGCTTTCCCCGCTTTATTACGGGATACTAAGTCGCTGAATTGGCAAATAAAACCGTAGCCGGAGTCTGACGCCATCAGCACTTTTTGATTATCCTCCGCCATTAGCACATATTGCACGCTTGCACCGTCCGTCAGCGTAATTTTACTGGTGATTGGCTCGCCTTGCGAACGGGCGGACGGCAAGGTTTGCGGGTCGAGAGCGTAGCTACGCCCTGTACTGTCAATAAAAACGACCGGTTGGTTACTTTTACCGTGAGCGTGCGCCAAATAGCCGTCCCCTGCCTTGTAATTCAGCGCTTGCACGTCAATATCGTGCCCTTTAGCGCAACGTACCCAGCCTTTTTCCGACAAAATCACCGTGATCGGCTCGGTCGGGGTCAGATCGCTTTCGGTAATGGCTTTGGCTTCCGCCCGTTCAACAAGCGGTGAGCGGCGAGGGCTGGCGTAGGTTTTGGCATCGGCTTGAATTTCTTGCTTGATTAAAGTATTCAGGCGGCGTGGCGAGCCTAAAATCGCTTGCAGGCGTTCCTTTTCTTCAGTGAGTTTTTGTTGCTCGGCGTATAACTCGTACTCTTCCAACTTGGCAAGATGACGCAACCGCAGGTTTAAAATCGCCTCGGCTTGCAGCTCGCTCAAATTAAAACGTGCGATAAGCTCGGTTTTGGGATCGCCGTCATCACGGATAATCTCAATCACTTCGTCAATGTTGAGATAGGCGGTCAGTAAACCTTCCAAAATATGCAGACGGCTTAGGATTTTATCCAAGCGGTAGTTTAAACGGCGGGTAACGGTGGTGCGGCGGAAACTGAGCCACTCGTTGAGAATGGTGAGCAGATTTTTCACCGCCGGTTTGCCGTCTAAGCCGATCATATTCATATTGACCCGATAGCTTTTTTCCAAATCGGTGGTGGCGAATAGGTGATCCATTAACGCATCAAGATCAATGCGGTTTGAGCGAGGCTCAATCACAATCCGCGTAGCGTTTTTACGGTCGGACTCGTCCCGAATATCGTCCACCATCGGCAATTTTTTGTTACGCATTTGGGTGGCGATCTGCTCAATAATTTTGGACGGCGAGGCTTGATGCGGCAGGGCGGAAATAATGATATTGCCGTCTTCCTTATGCCATACCGCCCGCAGTTTGATCGAGCCTTTGCCTTGCTCGTACAGTTTTTTCAGCTCGGCTTTCGGGGTGATAATTTCCGCTTCGGTCGGGTAGTCCGGCCCTTGTACAATCTCAAGTAGATCGTCTAAGCAAGCGGTCGGATTATCCAATAATGTTACACACGCTTCTGCCAATTCATTGAGGTTATGCGGCGGAATATCCGTTGCCATTCCCACGGCAATCCCGGTTGTGCCGTTCAGCAAAATATGCGGCAGACGGGCGGGCAGGTATTTGGGCTCTTCCAACGAACCGTCAAAGTTGGGTTGATATTCCACAGTGCCTTGCCCTAATTCACCGAGCAGTAACTCGGCAATTTTGGCTAATTTGGACTCCGTATAACGCATTGCGGCAAAGGATTTCGGATCGTCTTGAGCCCCCCAGTTGCCCTGCCCGTCCACCAACGGATAGCGGTAAGAGAAAGGCTGTGCCATCAGTACCATCGCTTCATAGCAGGCACTGTCGCCGTGGGGGTGGAATTTCCCCAATACGTCCCCGACCGTGCGGGCGGACTTTTTATATTTGGCGGACGCAGTTAAGCCGAGTTCGGACATCGCATAAATAATACGGCGTTGCACCGGCTTTAAGCCATCGCCGATAAACGGCAAGGCACGATCCATAATGACATACATTGAATAATTGAGATAGGCGTTTTCGGTAAAACGCTTAATCGGCATCTGCTCAATGCCTTCGTAGTTGATTTGGTTAGTCATTCCGAAAGTTATACTCGATCATCAAAAAGGCACGAACGAGCGTGCCGAGAATTATTGGTGGAGATTATAGCGGAATTTTGCGATTTAGTGGATGTTTTTACACTAGATTTTCCGCACTAGCCCCATAAAGAGTAACGCAATCACACAAAAGCCGATTGCCAAATACCAAGTGCTTTGATAACCAAATTGGCTTGCCATTACCCCGGCGAGTTGTCCGGCGACAATCCAGCTTGCCGAGCCGGTATTGCCAAACAGCGTAGTTGCCGTCCCCATTCGGTAAGGCATTAAATCTTGGAAGTAGATCATTCCGATAGAGGCGATAATGCCGATAAAAATGCCGTTAAACAGTTGGATTGCCAACAACTGCCACTCCGTTTGGGCGAGGGCTAAACCGATGTAATAGGCGATGCCCGCCACAATGCCGATCAGCATCAGGCTTTTTTTGCTGATAAAACGGGTGCAATAGCCGGCAATCAGCATTATCGGAATTTCAATTCCTGCTGCCGTGCCCATCATCAAGCCTGCCACACGGTTTGACAGCCCCAGATCTTCGCTGAGATAAATCGGCATATTGATGAACATCATACTGTTACACGTCCATACCAACAGGCAGGCGATACTCAACCAAATCACCGAATGGCGATTACTGGTGATCCCTTCTTCCCGCAGATTATCTTCTTCCTCATTTGCCGATTTTGGCTCGCAACCGACCGCTTGCGGCAGCATCAACATTACAATGATGATTGAGATCGCAAAAATAGTCGCGGCGGCAACGTACATAAAGGTAAAGCCGAGCTGATCGGCGAGAAAATAGGCGAGCGGCGGGCCGACAATCCACGCTAACGACAGTTGCGCCCGCAGCACGCTGTTGAACATCGTGCTGTCCCGATTTTGCGCTTGACTGTATTCTCTTGAGAGGGCAAACAGTTGCGAGGTGGCGGACGAGCCCAGCCCAATAAGCAACGTGCCGAAAATCAGCAAAATATAGTAATCCCGATTAAACGCAAACAGCAGGCAGCCGAACAGTTGCATTACACAACTGAGGGAAATAATCAGCTTGCGGTTAGGGTAGCGGTCGGAATAATGGGCGACAATCTGACTAAGTACCATCGACACGAGGGAGTTAATCGAATAGAACACCCCGATCATCATCGGATCATTGGTAACTTCATTATGCAAATAGACGGTGAGTGCCGGAATCCGCAGTGCGCCTGCCAGCCCCGTCATAAAAATTACAATCAAAAATGCCGCCGAAGCGGAACTTAGCAAACGCCGGCTAAGCAGACGTTGCGGAAAAAAGGGAACGGCAGGTTTCATTGTCGGCTCTTTTAGCATAAATAAATGATGTGTCTATTGTAGCATTATATGGTACGGATATTTGCAAAAAATCCTGCCTAACCCACCGCTTGTTAAGCTAAAAATTTTTGGATCGCGCGGATAACCGTATCCGGTTTTTCGGCGTGTACCCAATGATCCGTATTGCTCACCACAAAAGAGCGGGCTTGCGGGAATTGTGCCAAAATAGTCGGCGTATCCTTTGCCTGCAAATAGTCCGACAGTTCACCTTTAATAAACAGGGTCGGTTTATTGACGTTTACCGGCTGCCAATCCATTATCCGCTCGTAGTTTTGTTTTAAGCTAGATAGGTTGAATTTAAATGATTCAGGGCTGTTCGGATCAAAGGATTTGAGCATAAATTGCTGAACGCCTTCGTCTTTGATGCCTTTGGCAATCTCGGCTTTCGCTTGTTGGCGATTAGCCGGTTTGGCGGCTTTGACGGCAAATAATCCGGCGAAAATGCTGTCGTGGCGGTGCGGCGGATAGATCACTGGCGCAATGTCGATCACGACTAATTTAGCCACTAATTCGGGGGCGAGATCCGCCAATTTCATCGCGGTTTTGCCGCCCATTGAATGACCGACCACAATCACCTGCGTTAAATTCAGTTTCACTAATAATCGGCGTAAATCCTCTGCCATCAGGGTATAGTCCATTTCATCGCTGTGAAAGGATTGCCCGTGGTTCCGCAGATCGACCCGTAAAATCCCGTATTGCTCACTAAAGGCTCTGGCGATAATGCCGAGGTTATTCATATCGCCGAATAAGCCGTGCAGAAACAGCATTGTCGGCGGATTTGGACTGCTTGGCGCAGTGGCAGCTTGATAGTGGTAGTGAAGTAGAGTTTGTTCGTGCATAATTTGTCTAAAATGAAGTAAAAAGTCAGAGAAGATCCTGCAAAACGGATCTGAAATGCGTATAATGCCTAGAATTTTTTGCGAATCAAGTTATTTAGGGGAAAGAGATGAAAACAATCGAGATTGACGATGAATTGTACCACTATATTGCCAGCCGTACGCAATCTATTGGCGAGAGCGCATCCGATATTTTACGCCGTTTGCTTCGCCTGCCGGCATCGCCGCAACCCTTTGTGTTGGTTCAAGAAAATATGATTGATGAGTTGAAAACATTGGCGAAAATGCCGAAGAAAAAGCAGACGCTCAGCAATCAGGAAAAAGTAGTGAAGCGAGTTGAATATGTGTTGGCGTCCAGTCATTTTGTGGAAGAAAGCAAAGGGGTAAACCGTTTTCTGCAACTGCTTTCGGCGTTATACCGAGCCAGTCCGGAGGCATTTTCCCAAGCGACTGAAAACGTACAGGGCAGTGAGCGAATCTACTTTGCCAAAGACGAGGCGACCATTTTAGCCAACGGCAGCAGTGCGAAAGCCAAACAAATTCCCGACTCGCCGTTTTGGGTAATCACCAATAATAATACCGAGCGAAAAGGGATTATCTTGTGTGCCTTGATGAATGCGATGGAGCTGCCTGAAGCCTTAGTCAGCCGTGTGAAAAACTGTTTTATTTAACCTAGCCCTAGCCCGATATTTCAACCGATATGCAAGATTTTTCCCTTTTTCCGAGTGCGCAATGGTGCGATGCAATTCCCGAACAGTGTGCGCTGATGTGGGAAAAGGGCGAGGCTGATCTTTTTTCTTTCTTACCTGCACAATTTTCGTGGCGGGAATGGCAACGATTAGTCTGCCAAATGGCAACCTTTCTGCAAAGCAAGGGCGTAACGGCGCAGCAATTAGTGGCGTATCGTGGGCAGCATCGCTTGCTGGGGCTACTCTGCTATTGTGGCGTCTTGAGTTTAAACGCCCGCATTTTGATGTTAAATCCGGCAATGCCACCTGCCCAACTCAATCAGATCTTGGCGGATAATCGAGTCGAACATTGCTTGTGTGAAGCGGGTTTTGCCGATTTTTCCCCGGAACTGCCCGCTTGCAGCTTGCCGTTACCCGCCTTCGATCAGCCGGCGACTTTAACCTTAACTTCAGGATCGAGCGGTAAGCCGAAAGCGGTCGTCCACAGCATACGGCAACATTTAGCCAGTGCCGAGGGCGTCTGTCAATTTATGCAGTTCGGGCAAGGTGATAGTTGGTTATTCAGCCTGCCGCTATTTCACGTTTCGGGGCAAGGCATTGTATGGCGTTGGCTCAGCCAAGGGGCAACGTTGGTGATTTGTGAAGAGAAAAACCGCCTTTGGCATTGGCTGGCACAGGTCAGCCACGCCTCTCTCGTGCCTACACAATTACAACGCTATTTGACGCACTTAACGGATAGAACGGCTCATCAACATATTTTGTTGGGCGGTGCATTTATTCCGCCGGCATTGATCCGCCAAGCCCAAGCAAGCGGAATAACCACCTATGCGGGCTATGGTATGACTGAAATGGCATCTACGGTGTGCGCCGTCAAAAACGACCACGATAATGTCGGCTACCCGTTAGCCGACAGAGCAGTCAAAATTGTCGAGAATGAAATTTGGGTGCGAGGTGCAATGTTAGGGTTAGGCTACTGGCATCACGGCGAGATTGTGCCGTTCACCAATTCGGAGGGCTGGTTTGCAACCAAAGATAAAGGCGAATATCGAGCGGACGGTAAATTGATCATTAACGGACGGTTGGATAATATGTTTATTTCCGGCGGCGAAAATATTCAGCCGGAGGCTGTCGAGGCAACCCTATTTGCCAGCGGATTGTTAAAAAATATTGTGATCGTACCGCTTGCGGATCGGGAATTTGGCGAGCGTCCGGTGGCACTGGTGGAATTTTACGAGCCTTTTTCAGCACAAGCGGTCGAAAAACTCCGACAATTTGCAAAACAGCAGTTGGAAGCCTTTAAACAGCCGATTCACTATTTGCCGTGGGCGGCGGAAAAATGGCAAACAAGCGGCATTAAAATTTCACGTTCACAATTAAAACACTATGTGGCAGAACTTATTAGAGAGCAGCACAATGTTTAAAAAAGGCTATTGGTTGGTTTTATGTTGGCTATTTTGCTTTTCGAGTGTCAGTGTCGGCGAGATTTCGCCGCTTGAAATTGATGCGATAAAAAACCAACTCCAACTGGTGAAATCGGACAGTACCAACGAAGCAACGCTGCTGGCAAAAAATTTGGAAGGCACATTAGCCTTTTTGGAGCGAGCCAAAAAACAACAAAAAGAGTTGGAGGAGCTAGAAAGCCAACTAAAAACCGCACCGCAAGAGATTGCCGAGTATCAAGCTAAGATCAAAAAATTGAAGGACGAGATTGATGTTAATATCAATGATTTTGACGGCTTAACCAGCGAAGAGATTGAAGCGAAGCAAGACAGTATTCACCAAGAATTGCAAGAATTGCAGCGAAAAATGAGCGATCTCAACTCAAGCTTAGCAAGTTATCGCTCCGCTCTTGAACAGACCCGCCGCCAAATCGGTGAAAATCATCAACAAATCGAAAAGCTGACCCGTTGGAAATATAACGCTCAGGCAAGTAAGTCGTTGATTGATAAATATAATGCGGAAATTCACTATTTAGAGCTGAATAACCGCTATAACCTGATTTTGGGTCAGAACATTGAGCTGCTTTCTAACCTTGATGAAGCGAAAAAGAGCCTTGCAACCTTGCAGCAGCAGCGTTTTTATCAACAAATCACCAGCTTGCAAGATGTGCTGAATGAGTTTCGGGTCAAAGAGTACGAGGCACAAGCCAAACAGGCCGAAGAACTGAAGGCAAACAATAAAGTTGAAAATCCGATTATTCAGGAAGAACTGAATTTAAATACCAAGCTCAGCCAATATTTAGTCGAACAGACCCAAAAAGCGAATAGCCTCTCCCAAGAAAGTTTGCGCGCCCGTAACGTGTTGGACGGTTTAACTCAAACTCAGCACAACATCGAGGAGCAGATCAGTGCTTTGCAGGGAACATTGGTGCTTTCCCGCATTATCAACCAGCAAAAGCAGGCTTTGCCTACGGAACGTCTCACCAAAGGCTTGGCAAAAGATATTGCAAAATTGCGGGTAGAAATCTTTGAAATTTCACAAAAACGGGACGAACTGTACAATCTGTCGGAGGCCATCGCTAAAATTGAGAGCGATCACAAAATCACCCTCGACAATACGGAACGCCAAACCCTAGAGAATATCCTCAAAGAGCGGGAAAAAATTTTGGTTGAGTTGGTGAAAACCCTCAACAGTAAGCTCAATTTAGCTAACGAAATTGAGTCCATTCAGAAAAAAATCATTGGCATCAGCGACTCGCTGCAAAGTAAATTGCAGTTGCAGAGTTTTTGGGTGCAGAGTAATAACCCGATTGATTTGTCGTGGGTGGAAGAGTTCCCGCAATTAGCGATTGCTGAGGTGTCGGAATTAACCAAGTATCTCGGCTTTGATAATTTAGGGCAGAACCTGTTTTCTACCGCCGTTTTTTTGCTGATCTTGCTTTTGCTTTACGGCTTGATTATTTGGAAAAAAGCGGCGATAAAAGCCCGCTTGTCCACCATTGCCGGTCAAGTGAATACCCTGAAAAACGATAGCCATTGGCATACGCCGGAAGCGATGTTGTGGACGATTATCCTCAATTTGCCGAGCACCCTAATGTTTCTATTTGTGGCGACCGTGTTGGTGTTCATCTTTTTTGCCGATCCGCTGTCGGCGTGGGAATGGGTATCCAGTATGTCATCTTACTGGTTGTTCTTTGCCACCATTCTTTCGCTATTACGCCCGAACGGCTTGGCGTACCGCCACTTTGGAATGCCGCCGGAGAGTAATGCGATTTTCCAACGGATCATCAAAGAGTCCGTTTGGATTGTGGTATTGCTGTTTGTCTCCTCAATTTTTTCGCAGGTGGAGATTATCGGCTTTACCAACGATGTAATCGGGCAGGTGATGACGATTATTGCACTTGCTTTGTGTACGTTTTTGGTTCGTCCGTTGCTGGATCGCGGGATTAGGGAGTATGAAAATGCTAAAACCGAAGACGGTACGAAGCGAAGCGTCAGCCTGTTCAAATTGTTGCGGTTTGTGCTGTTTATCGTCCCGCTAACCTTGATCGTCCTGATTGTATTGGGCTACTACTATACGGCGGTTTACCTGATCGAGCATATCATCAAGAGCTATTTGATTGCGTTAGTGTGGGTGTTCGGACGCTATTTTGCCTATCGTTCCTTAACCATTTCGTCACGGCGAATGGCATACCGCCGTTTGCAGCATAAGCGGGAGAAAATCCGTGAGCAAGCCGCCGAGCAGGGCAAGGAAGAACCAAAAGCGGAAGAGACGATTAAAATTTCTACCGTTAATGAACAGATTTTCAGAATGGCGGATTTAATCGGCTGGGTGATTTTATTCGGATCGCTCTATGCGGTTTGGTCGGATTTGATCGGCGTGGCAAATTACCTGAATACTTTTGTACTGTGGGAGCATATCGAAAGCACGTCTAAAGGGGAGTTGGTGGAATCCGTTACTTTGCTGAATATGTTGCGTTCAATGCTCTATATCACGATCACCTATGTGCTGGTAAAAAATATCAAAGGGATTTTGGAAGTAACCTTTTTCTCTCGGGTAAAATTTTCCAAAGGCACGCCGCATACAATCACCGCGGTATTAACCTATCTCATTATTACTTTAGGCTGTATTTCCGCTTTTACGGCGTTGGGGATCTCGTGGAGTAAAATTCAGTGGGTGTTTACGGCGTTATCCGTCGGTCTTGGTTTTGGGGTGCGAGAAATTTTTGGTAGCTTTGTTTCCGGTACTATTTTATTATTTGAACGCCCGATTCGGGTCGGTGATAAAGTAACGGTCGGCAGTTTTACCGGCGTTATTACCCGCATTCGGCTACGTTCCACCACTTTAATTGATGACGATAATAAAGAAGTGGTATTGCCAAACCAAGCCTTTGTTACGGATCGTTTTATTAACTGGACGTTGAATAACACCATTACCCGTTTACAAATCGGCTTGAAGATCAATTCCGGCGAAGATCTCAATTTAGTCAAAGCCTTGTTGCTACAAGCGGCGACCGATGCGCCGAAAGTGATTACCGAGCCTGCGCCAAAAGTGAATTTAATCAGCTTTGGCGAAGGGTGGATCGAACACGAGCTGGCGGTACACGTTTTAGAATTAGACGATCGGGCGGATACCCGTAATTTCTTGTATCATCGCATTGACGAATTATTTAACCAACATCAAATACAGATTGCTTTCAATAAATTAGAGGTAAACCTCGCCCATAACACAACATATAAGGATACAAAATGGCAGGAAACAGCATAGGACAACTTTTTCGGGTAACGACCTTTGGCGAATCTCACGGCATTGCACTCGGTTGTATCGTGGACGGCGTGCCGCCCAATATGACGCTTAGCGAAGCGGATTTACAACCGGATTTGGATCGCCGTAAACCCGGTACATCACGTTACACTACGCCCCGCCGTGAAGATGATGAAGTGCAAATTTTATCCGGTGTCTTTGAAGGCAAAACGACCGGAACGAGTATCGGCTTAATCATTAAAAACGGCGATCAACGCTCAAAAGATTACAGCGAGATTATGGATAAATACCGTCCGGGGCACGCCGATTATACTTATCAGCAAAAATACGGTATTCGGGATTACCGTGGCGGTGGTCGCTCCTCCGCCCGTGAAACGGCAATGCGTGTGGCAGCGGGAGCGATTGCCAAAAAATATTTGCGTGAACAGTTTGGGATTGAAGTAAGAGGCTATCTGTCTCAAATGGGGAATGTTAAAATTTCCCCGCAAACGACCGCTTGCATTGACTGGCAGCAGGTGAACAGCAACCCGTTTTTCTGCCCTGATCCGCAAGCGATTGAGCAGTTTGATGCCTTAATCCGAGAATTAAAAAAAGCCGGCGATTCCGTTGGCGGCAAGGTAACGGTTATTGCAGAAAATGTACCAGTGGGGCTAGGCGAACCCGTGTTTGACCGCCTAGATGCCGACTTAGCCCACGCATTAATGTCTATCAATGCGGTGAAAGGGGTGGAAATCGGTGACGGTTTTGCTGTTGTTGAGCAAAACGGCAGCCAGCATCGTGATGAAATGACCCCACAAGGTTTTTGTTCTAATCACGCCGGCGGCATTTTGGGCGGTATTAGCTCGGGGCAGCCGATTATTGCCCATATCGCCCTAAAACCGACTTCCAGTATTACCGTCCCCGGACGCAGTGTGAATACAGCCAATGAAGCGGTTGAAGTGGTAACAAAAGGGCGGCACGATCCTTGTGTGGCAATCCGAGCCGTACCAATAGCGGAAGCAATGACGGCGCTTGTACTGCTCGACCATCTATTGCGGTTTAAAGCGCAATGTAGATAAGTAAAAAGCCTCTAGAGATAGAGGCTTTTTTGATGTTAGGCATTAACGGAAATCGGTACTTGCGCTTTGGTGCCGGTTGCCATTTCGGTCAGTTCGTCCATTCGGTTAATGGTAATATATTTACCCTGCACACTGATCATTCCGCTTTTTTGGAAACGCCCGAGTAAACGGCTGATGGTTTCAATGGTTAAACCGAGGTAATTGCCGATATCGCCACGGGTCATCGTTAAACGAAATTCCCGTGCCGAAAAACCACGGGCGGCATAGCGTTGAGACAGGTTATGTAGAAAGGCGGCCAGTTTTTCTTCGGCACTCATTTTAGATAACAGCAAAATCATTTCCTGATCGCTTTTAATTTCGCTGCTCATTAAACGCATAATTTGGTGGCGGATTTTCGGCATTTTGCCGGCTAAATCGTCTAAAATATCAAATGGAATTTCGCAGATCATTGACGTTTCAAGGGCTTGAGCAAAGCCGATATGGCGCATATCCATAATGGCATCGAAGCCGACCAAATCCCCCGGCAGATGGAAAGCGGTGATCTGCTCTTCGCCGCTTTCGCTGATCGTATAGCTTTTAATTGTACCTGAACGAATCGCATAAATAGAGCGTAGTTCATCGCCGGACTGGAAAATGATTTGCGACTTTTGAACCGGTTTTTTCCGTTCAATAATGTTGTCTAATTGGGTTAATTCGTGCTCATTGAGGGTAAAAGGCAAACACAACTGGCTAATACTGCAATTTTGGCAGTGAATTGTGCAAGCCGTCCTTCCATTTGCTTTAAAATCAGATACAATTTTCATACTGTATTCGCCTTAAATTTGATTTAGGGCAAATTTTACCATTTTTCAGTGTCATATTGAAAGGATATTATTTGGATTTGAGGTGAAAATGCCCGCAGAGAAATTAACCAAAAAACGCTTAATTCAAATCATCATTATGCTGGTGATTTTAATCGCTGCGTTTACTTACCGTACCTATACTTATTAGCAACAAGCGGTGAGTTTTGCGGATTTTTTCGGTATTATGTAGCAGTTGCACAAAGATTTAACTCAGTGTTTCTGCTACATTTTTCTTATCTCATTGTAATTTAAAGGTAAGAAAAAATGAATGCGTTAGAAAAGTTATTGATTGAAGAAATTTCCCTTGCAGAACAAGAACGGGCTGAATTTGAAGAAAAGATAAAGGGATTAAATCAGAAAATTTTAGACTATCGAACTGCGCTAAATCACGCAAGAGATTCAGATTTTTCATTAAGTAAGAAATCTCGCAATGTTCGTTTTCAGTCATCACCACGTCAATTAGTGGCGCATATCCTTAAAAAGCAACCTGAAAAATGGTTTCATACGAATGAAATTACCCTTCAAGCATTGAAATTAGATAACCAGCCTATTGATAACGGCGTGCCACGTTTACACTTACAAACAATGCATAGCACGCTAAATCATCTTGTTAAGCATTCATTGGTTGAGAAAAAGCTAGAAGGGAAAACGTGTTATTGGCGTTTGAAGGCGAAATAGTTACATTTTCAACCTCCACCGTACATTATTTGCTTTTAATGCTAATCGTTCGACGACACCTTTATTAAGCCAGTGTTTTAATGCGCCACGAACAGAAACAGTATGCTGCGGTTGAATGATTGGTTCTTGTCCATCTCGAATAAGAATGAGCTTAATCAATTCATTAACGGTAAAATCATGGTTTGGTTGAGCCTTCATCTCTGCCAGTACCATTTGGCGTAACTTGCCTTTGAAATGGCGTTTATGAGTTTGATAAGTATAAAGCTCCGTATTGTATTCATCAGTTAGGGCTTCTTCTTGCATAATCTCGATGGCTGCTTGTAGCTTATCGAGTTTACTTTCCACCAAAGCAAGGTGTTCTAGCACTTGCTTACGCTCACGCTGCAAGCGGTCAATTTTTGCCTGAATTTGACTTAAATAGATTTTCTTTGCCATTACATTACCAATCGTTCTACTTGTCTATGGTTGCTTTGCCAGTAGCCTTTCCAAGCGTTTTCTGATGGTGTAGAAAGGCATTTACTAGCCACATCATTGAAAATAGTTAGGGGCTGTACTAGATAACTAGGGAAATCTAATTTCAGGTTAGAATAATCCCTATGAGAAGAAGTCGTTTAAGTCAGTACAAGCAAAACAAACT
>NZ_JWIZ01000061.1 GCF_001038205.1 Muribacter muris
GTTGTGTGGTGTGCATTATAGAGAAATCCAAAATCAGTGCAAGTGTTTTTGGAGAAAAATGTGCAAAAAAAATCGAAAAATCTTACCGCTTGGTGAAAACACGCTCAAAGCGATAACTATTTAGACGGAAAGCGGTGAGTTTTTCATAAACTTTTGTATTTGCCTGACTTTGGATAACCTTCTTAGGTATTTTCATCAAATTTCTAGAAAGTAAAATCAATAAGAAATCTCTCCTTTATATAATGAAAATCCTCTATAATGCCCTTTTTATCTCAACAAGTGGTCAGATCTTGCAAAAAATCAGCTAAATCTTACCGCTTGTTCGTGGTTCGTGAACCTCCCACGCAAAAAACTAAGGATATGTATGCAACATTCAAATAAAGCCGCCGTGATTTTTTCCGGAGGGCAGGATTCCACCACCTGCTTATTACTTGCTATTCGTGAATTTGGCAAGGAAAATGTGGAAGCTATCACCTTTCAATACGGGCAACGCCACACCATTGAACTGGAAAAAGCCGCTTGGATCGCACAAGATCTCGGCATTAAACAAACGCTAATTGATACTTCTGTCATCAAAGCCATTACCCATAATGCGTTAATGGATGAAAACGCTACTATTGCACAAAATGGGAGTACGCCAAACACTTTTGTGGACGGTCGCAATGCGCTTTTTCTCCTTTACGCCGGTATCTATGCCAAAAGCCAAGGTATTCAAACCCTTTATACCGGCGTGTGCGAAACGGATTTCAGCGGCTATCCCGATTGCCGTGATGTGTTCGTCAAATCAATGAATGTAACGATGAATTTGGCAATGGATTACAATTTCAATATCCGCACGCCGTTGATGTACCTAACTAAAAAAGAGACTTGGGCATTAGCCGATGAGTTAGGGGCGTTTGATTATATCCGTCAGCACACCCACACCTGCTATTTAGGCATAGAAGGTGGCTGCCACGACTGCCCAAGCTGTCAGCTACGGGAAAAAGGGCTGAATGAATACCTTGCGGAGCGTGCCAATGTTTAAAATCGCCAAAGAATTTAGCTTTGATATGGCACATATGTTGGACGGGCACGACGGCAAGTGCCAAAACCTGCACGGCCATACTTATACTTTACAAGTGGAAATCTGTGGCGGGCTGCACACCGAAGGGGCAAAACGGGGAATGGTGATGGATTATAGCGATTTGAAATCTATCGTCAAAACCGAGATCCTAGACAAAATGGATCACGCCTTTATTTATGACACCACCAGCGAGAAAGAGTGCAAAGTGGCACAATTACTCGCCGAACTAAACTCCAAAACATTCGGTATTCCAGCCCGCACGACGGCTGAACAAATGGCAAAATATATCTTCGATACCCTGAGCGATGTCGGACTGCCTGTCAGCCTCATTCGTTTGTGGGAAACGCCAACCTCTTATTGTGAATACCAGCGATAGCTCAAACAAGCGGTCGGATCATAGGCATTTTTTGCAAATATTCACAGACATCTTACCGCTTGCAACCTCAAATAATAAAAATGAATCAAACAGAAATTAACTACCGCATTGTCGAAATTTTTGAAACGCTGCAAGGCGAGGGATTTAATACCGGAATGCCGAGTATTTTTATCCGCTTCGGCAAATGTAACCTGGCGTGCCCTTGGTGCGACACTAATTACAATCAATTTGAAATGATGAGCCTCACGGCGATTTTAACCAAAGTCGCCCTGTTTTCCGCTCGAAATATCATCATTACCGGCGGCGAACCGACCATTCAACCGCATATTGAAATCCTGCTGGACGCACTCAAACAGCAGGGTTATTTTCTGGCGATCGAAACCAACGGCTTAAAACCCGTGCCGCCACAAATTGATTATATCGCCACCAGCCCGAAACGGCTTTATCAGAAAAACTACCTGAAGCATCATATCCCAACGGCAAACGAGGTGCGTATTGTGGTGGACGGCGATGTATTAGATTTCTGCGAGCAGATTGAAAACAGTATTCAGGCACAACGCTACTACCTCTCGCCGTGCGAACAAAACGGCGAAATGAATATGCTCGCCACTATCACGCAACTTGGGCGACTCAACCAACGCCCGAATAAACCACGCTGGCAACTGAGCATTCAGACCCACAAAATTGCTGGGATTGCGTAATATAAAAAAATCCCCAAACAAAACGTTTGGGGATAATGCTTAAAAATAAGGAAAAATAAGTATTACTACTTCTAACTTAACCAAGGAAATATCTATGAAAACAGTAAATCTTTCACTTAAAAATGGCGGTGAGAGGGGGATTCGAACCCCCGATACGGTTTCCCATATACACGCTTTCCAGGCGTGCTCCTTCAACCACTCGGACATCTCACCTTACCAATCACGCCCTATAAAAACAGGCGTTTGAAAGATTTTGAAATTATACCTATTTTTTTCTGATCGACAACTATTTTTTTCGCTAAAGAAAATAAATCGATAAAATTTAACCAATTTATTGCCCGACACCAACACAATTTGGCGATGGCGGTGCATTTTCTCCCCGCTCACGCCATTCATTCGGCGTATAAAGATGTAAAGCCAAAGCGTGTACGCCGTTTTCCAATTCAACACTTAGAGTTTGATAAACCGCTTGATGACGTGCAACCGCCCGTAACAGTTCAAAGTAATCCGATACTAAAATTACCTTGAAGTGTGATTCTGCCCCTCGACCTGAACTATGTTTATGGCTTTCATTCTCAATTATTAGCACCTGCGGTGCAAATTTTTCGGTCAGCTTTTCAATAATACATTTTTCAACAAACATTTTCTGTTCTCTCTTTGCAAATTTAGCAAAAATCATACTATACTTTGCTATCGTTTTACCAATAAAAAGGACTCACCAATGAAATCTATGTCTAAAATCACCTTAGTCGCATTAACTCTCTCTGCGGCTTTATTAACCGGCTGCCAAAGCCAGTCTAATACATTGACTTTCAGTACACCATCTCCAACCGCTACTTTTAATACCTATAATCAAACGGCTATCGTTAATGTTATCACCCAAGATCAACGACCATCATCAGAAGTGGCTAGTTACACAAACGGCGGTAACGTTACTCGCTTAAATGCAATGCCGGAAGTCGCACAAATGTTCCAACAAGCAATGCAGCAAAATCTCAATAGAAAGGGATTTAAAGTTGTAGAAGGGGCAAGTAATGCTAACGTAACTGTAAATATTAAAAAGTTTTTCGCAGATGTTGAACAAGGCAACTTACGCCATAAAATCACCGCTAACATCAATGTAGAAATCGCCGTACAAGGCATAAGAGGCAATTTTACCAAAAACTTCAATACTTCTCGGAGTTATGAAGGCGCATTTGGAGCAGATAACGGTAATATTCAAAAAGTCTTAGAAGAGGCCTACCAAGATTCTATCCGCTCAATCTATAATGACAATGAAATCGGTCAGGCGATTCATCAATTTAAATAAAATCGAAAGCGGCAAGATTATTGTACATCTTAGTCAAAATCTTACCGCATCTTATTTTACCCTGGTTTAACATTAACGCTCTTGCAAAGCCTGCTTCATACGAGTAATTGGTTTTATTAGATATTGAAATACCGTTTTCTCACCCGTTTTAATATCTACCGTAGCAGTCATACCTGGTGTAATATCTAGTTTTTTACCCTTGCTGTCCGTTATCGCAGTGCCCTGAGTTTCAACCAATATACGATAATATGCTTGATCTGCATTAAGATTTAATTCACTACGACGGCGTTCATCTTGGAGAGTGTCAGGGCTAATGAGAGTAACTTTTCCTTCAAGCCCGCCATATATAGAGTAATCATAAGCACTAATCTTCACTAATGCCGATTGCCCCGGCCGGATAAAAGCCACATCTTTTGGACTGATATAAGCTTGTACCAAAAGGGTATCATCTAATGGTACTATTTCTAAAATATCTTGTCCTGCCTGTACTACCCCTCCCACAGTGTTGATACGAATATTCTTCACAACACCTCGCAAAGGTGCTCTAATTTGTGAACGTTCTACAGGATCAGCCCTCATTGCCATATTCTCTCTCGCTTGAGCAAGTTCTGATTCCGCCTGTACCAATTCATTATTTGCATCTGCTGTATATCGATTGCGCCGTTCCGAAATTTGCTGTGCAAAATCAGAGGATTGTCGTTGCATTCTCAGCAGTTCAACTTGAGAAACAACACCTTTTTTTACCATTGGTTGTGTAATACCAATTTCTTTATCCAATAGTGCTTTACTTTGTGCCAATCCTTGTACAGCATCTAACATTGATTTACGTCTGGCATTATAAGCGGCTTTTTCTCTAGCTTTAACCGCTTCGGGAATATCATCTGCAAACACGAGCTCTTTACCACTTGACTCTGCTTTTAGACGAGCAACAACAGCACGTAAATTCTGTACTTTAGCTTCGCTCTCACGTAAAACAGCAGAACTACGAGTATCATCAAGGGTCAGTAACACTTGACCTTTTTCAACGATATCACCTTCTTTAACTTTCATTTCTTGGATAATTCCAGGATCTAAGCTTTGAACAATTTGCTCACGGCTACTTGGGATAACGCTTCCCTGCCCTCTAGTAACTTCTTCAAGAGGGCTAAAATATGCCCATACGACAAAAGTAACAAGGAAAATAAAAAAGAGAATAATAACTGAAAAAATACCTCGATGTTTTTCAACCTGCAATGCAGCATTCAGATCATTAATCAGTGATAAATCCGATTGTTTAATTTTCTCACTCATTTATTCTTTTTCCTCATTTGAGCTTTGTTTTTGAGCATCATTATGGTTTGGTTGAGCTTTTTGTATTTGCTGCGCTTGATTTTGTTCATTTTGTCGTAAATGCTCTAATACAGCATCCCTTGGTCCATCAATCGCCACTTTGCCATTATCAACCACAATGATCCGATGAACTAATTTCAGTACTTGAGGCCGATGCGTTACCATAATCATAGTACGATTTCCAATCCAGCGTGCAAGTGCCTGTAATACCATTTCTTCGGTACCTTGGTCGAGATCACTCGTTGGCTCATCTAATAAAACAACTTGAGGATCTTTAATGGTTAGACGAGCGAGTGCAACAAGCTGCTTTTGCCCACCCGATAAACCTTGCCCATTCTCACCCAATGGCATATCCAACCCTCTCGGATGACTATTCACTAAATCCTCCAATCCGAAACGATATAAAGCATTAACTAGCTCAACATCCCCCGTAAAATTATCTGTTCTTGCAATATCTAAATTTTCACGCAATGTCCCTAAGAAAAGGCGAGGAGCTTGCCCAAATAGAGCCACTTGATTTCGTAAATAACTTGGGTCGATTTGGCGCAAATCCACATTATCCAGTGTTACATTACCAGATTGAGACTCATACAAACCTGCGGCTAACTTCAAAAGTGTGCTCTTGCCACTTCCGACACGCCCCAAAATTGCTACTTTTTCTCCGGGATTAATCGTAAGTGATAATTGAGAAAGTGCATTTGGGCTTTCTTTATTATATTGGAAATTTACATTATTAAAACTAATCTTGCCTTGTACTTGCTTCAAAGTAATATACTTGCGATCCGCTATTCTCTCAATAGGGCGATTTATAATTTCATCAACGCCTTTCAATGCTAAGCGTGCCTGTTGAAAACGAGTAGCAAGTCCAGCTATTTGGGAAAGGGGAGCTAAGGCACGACCAGATAAAATAACTGATGCAATTAATGCCCCCATTGTTATACGGCTTGCTTCATCTTCACTGTGAATTAGGTAAGTACCTAAAAGCACTAGAAATACAGTATTTAATTGTTGCAACCCAACGGAAAAATTCACTACAAAGTTACTTAAATCTTTTACCTTAATTTGCGAAGCTGATGTTTTTGCGGTATACATATCCCAACGTTGTTGAGCCCAGTTCGTTGCATTATTTGCTTTTAACGTCTCAATACCATCCAATGCTTCTACGACTAGACCTTGACGCTGTGAACTCTCACGCATAGATTCATTTATTCTAGCCGCCAATTTGGGCTGAATAGCAAAACCAACCAAGATTACTGTCGGAATAATCACTAAGGGGACAAGTGCTAATTTCCCTCCAACCAAATAAATAACAAAAACAAACAATAGTAAAAAAGGTAGATCCACTAATACTAATAAGCTTGCACTGGTCATAAATTCACGAACAGATTCGAAATCCCTTAAATTATTTGCATAGGAGCCTGAAGACGCTGGTTTATCAATAAGCCTTAGAGCCATCACTCGCCTAAATAACGCAGAACTAATGATTAAATCCGCTTTTTTACCCGCAATATCTGTCAAATGCCCGCGGATCATTTTAGCAGCAAACTCAAAGCTGATCGCAAGCACAACCCCAATACTCAAAGCCCATAAGGTTTCATATGTTTTATTTGGGATGACACGATCATAGACATTCATTACATATAATGAGCTTACCAGTGCTAGGAAGTTAATAATAAACGTCGCTAAGATAACTTGACCATAATAGGCTTTAAAACGCCAGATGACCTTCCAAAACCAAGCTTTTGGTAAATGATATTCAGGTAGCTCTGAACGAATATCGGAAGAAACTTTCGGTTTAATAAACCAGCAATATCCCAAATAGATCTGTTCAAGATCTTTATACTCCAACACTCTTTCAACTTTATCTGTCTGAAGGATATAGAAGCGACGTTTTACTCCAACACCTTCTATTTTAGTAATAACAAGGGCTTCTTCATCTTTTAAAATTGCCACAACAGGAGTGGCTAAGCTAGGAATATCATTAAGAGATCGTTTTGAAATAGAATTTTCAAACCCATAAGTTTTTAGCACCTCACTTAAAGAAGAAAAATTTACATTTAATTTTTGATTTCTCACAACTTGTGCGGTCAACGCTTCTTGTGCAATAGGTGAGCCATGTAACTGGGTTACTAACGCCAAATGTTCAATTATAGATTTCATAACTAATTACATTTCCTTTTTATTACTTCTTTTTTACTTTCGAGGAAACACTTTCTAAGCCAACCCAATGGGTAATACGGGCTTGAGAAGTTAAGTAAGCTAATGCAGCATCACGAAAATCACTCCGTGCAGTAACCTCATCAATTTGAACACGAGTTAATTCTTGATAGGAGTTCAATAAATCAATCAAACTGCGAGCAGCTACTTCAAACTGTAATTCATTGTCCGCGATTACCTTACGTTGTAGAGCAATTTGTTTTTGAGCAACTAAGGCCAGTCTCTGATTTCGGATCATATCTGTTTCAGAGGTCAGTGATTTTTCCTTTACAGATAATTCAATCTCACGCAGCTTCGCTTCCGCAGCTTTTTGTGAATAATAGCTTTGCTGCTCCGCATATTTGCTTGCAGGATTATAAATATCCCAAGACATATTCAAATAAACCTCGTGTTCATGACGATTTGCTGTACCTTCAAGATTAATAGCAGGTAGACGTCTTGCTTTAGCCGCATCAACGGCAGCACGAGAACTTTCAAATTCCGCTTGTTGTGCTAAATAGCTTGGATTGTTACTTATGCTATTATTTTTATAACGTTCAATAAAACTCTGCACATTCACTTTACTGAAAGGATCAACTAAATCTGATGCTGATAGCACTTTACCACTATAGCGACTTAAACGATTTAAGGCGGATTGTAGCGCTCTTTCTTGCATTAAAATCGTTGTTTCTACCTGATTTTTGCGAGATAATGCTTCATTAACTTCAGAATAACGCCCCTCATCGAAAGTCGCAATCACTCCTAAATCTTTTAATATCTTATTATGACGCTGTAAACTTTCCTTGTAGATACTAATCGTCTCTTTTGCCCTCAATGCTGCCAAATAAAGTTGCGAAATATCCTGTCCCATTAACTCTCGGGTTTCCGTTAATTTATGCTGATAATAGGTTTCCTTATATTTATCACGTTCAATTTCAGCTTCAATCCCTCCCCAAGCATAAAGGTTTACTCTAGCAGCCAATCCAGGTCCCGAACGACGCTCACTAGTATAGCGATGTTGCTGGTTTAACACCTGAGTACCAGTGACAGAGATAATCGGTAGATGCCCAGCTTCTGATACCTTAGTTTGACTTTTTGCCATTGAAATATTTGCTTTTGCCTCATCCAATGTTGGATCAGAAATAAAAGCATATTGCAAAATATCATGTAAAGAGGTTTTGGCAACTAGTGCCGGCGATAATAGTGCTAATGCACTCACCAATATCAGAGGAGATTTCTGATAAGAGAAATATTTCATAATGTTTTCCTAGCAAGGGATTACAAGCGGTTAGATAGTGATTATTTTTTGATAGTTCTAGTTTGATAACGAATCAACCAAATAATTAAAACTGATTGAAATTCTACCTTCCTATGTATCTATTTTGCAAACTAATTTTGGAAATTATAGAAATTTATAATTCGAAAGATAAATACACAAAAAATCATAGTTCAATAAAAGTATTAATAATCAAGTAGATACTCTAAATAGGACTCAAAAGAATGATATTCTAAAAATTTTTATCAACCACCCTCCCCAACGGCAAAACTACCGCACAGATAATCGCACCGATCAATATGCCTAGAATAAGGTCGGCGATGCCGGAAAATGCGGAAGGTAAATTTAGGCTTTCGATAAAATGATGGACTGCGGGCTGCGAATGGGTGAAGATGCCGCCGCCAACGAGGAACATTGCGATAGTGCCGATAATCGAGAGGGATTTCATCACCCAAGGCATTACAAATAATAGTCCTTTTCCGACCGCTTGCGAGAACCGGTTGGGCTTTTTCAGCAGCCATAAACCGATATCGTCTAATTTCACGATCAGCCCGACCAAGCCATAGACAAAAAGCGTGATACCCACCCCAATCGCCGATAATGAAATAATTTTGGTTAAGGTGGCCGACTCTTGTACAACCCCTAGAGCGATGATGATAATTTCGGCGGATAAAATAAAATCGGTGCGAATTGCTCCTTTGATCTTATCTGCTTCCGACAATGGCTGAACGGCGGGCTCATCATTATGGGACTTTTTATGGAGAAATTGGTGCAGCAGTTTTTCTACGCCTTCAAAACATAAATAAGCCCCACCGAGCATTAGCAGCGGGTTGATGAAAGACGGCAGATAAATGGAGAGCAACAACGCAATCGGAATTAAAATTACTTTGTTGAGCAACGAGCCTTTTGCAACCGCCCAAACGATCGGTAATTCCCGCTCCGGTTTAATATCCTTGCCACTCACTTGGTTAGCATTTAAGGCTAAATCATCGCCAATAACCCCTGCCGTTTTTTTGGTTGCCATTTTGGTCATTACCGCCACATCGTCCAGTACGGCGGCAATATCGTCTAACAAAGTAAATAATGAGCTAAACGCCATTTCAAAATCCTATCAAATTGCCATAAAAAAACGGGCAGATTTTACTCTGCCCGAATAAGGAATAAAAGGAATTTATTTTTTAAGTGCTTATGTCTTGCTTACGCTAAGTCATAGGCTTATATTGAACTAACTTTTGTAAAGTCGCAAATGCTTTTCCACTGGTCAGAACAGCTTGCACTCGCTGAACGTTCTGTTTTAGATCTGCCTCGCCGAATAAACGCATTAACATTGCAACATTCACTGCCACTGCATCAATATGCGCTTGTTCTCCTTTGCCTTGTAGTAAGGCTAAAATTTTTTCGGCATTTTGGTGCGGTTCGCCCCCTTTTAACGCATCAAGAGAATGACGTGTCACCCCGAAGTCTTCGGGCGTTAGCGTGAAGTACTCAATGTGCCCCTGTTTGATCTCCGCGACCTGAGTTTCACCGTGTACCGCCACTTCATCAAGCCCCGAACCGTGTACGACTAGACTATGTTGATGCCCTAACCTTTTGACCGTTTCCGCATAAGGTTGAATCAAGCTCGGACTATAAACTCCCAGTAGCTGATGCGGCGGGCGTGCCGGATTCACCAACGGCCCGAGAATATTAAACAGGGTGCGTGTTTTGAGTGCTTGGCGAACCAGAATAGCGTGCTTAAAGCCCGAATGGTATTGGGGAGCAAACAAAAAGCACAGCCCGATTTCATCTAACGCTTGGCGTGCCGTGTCGGCATTGATACTCACCTCTACACCGAGGGCGGTGAGTAAATCGCTTGCACCGGTTTTGCTGGAAACGCTACGGCTGCCGTGCTTGGCAATTTTAAACCCCATTTCCGCCGCTACAATCGCACTGGTGGTGGAAATATTGATGGTATTAGCACCGTCCCCGCCTGTGCCGACAATATCCGCAAACGGATAATCAGGACGAGGAAAAGGCATTGCATTTTCCAAGGTCGCCGTTACCGTACCGGCAATTTCCGCCGCTGTTTCCGTTCTCACTTTTAAGGCAATCAGCGCACCGGCTAACTGTTCGGGAGATAGCTCCCCTCGCATAATATGTTGAAATAGAGAGTGCGCTTGATCTTGAGTGAGAGAATGACCGTTAAAAAGTCGCTCTAATAATTCGTTGTGTTGCATAGTGTTTTTCCTTTGGCGATCAAATGGAACGATGGACTTGGTACTCTAGATCAGTGGCTTCATTGCCGGTCATTCCCCGAAAGCCCCAACAATGCTCCGGCTGTTCTTTAATCGTGATTTCGACATCGAGGGGCAAAATCCCTAACCGCTGATGAAACATACTGAATAAGCCCTTAATCAAGCGTTTTTTTAATTGCTCCGAACGCCCCTGCATTAAATTGATTTCAATGACGATAAAATGCTCGCTGCGGTTAATCGGCGGGAAAAAGTTCTCCGCCTCCAGCAAATCAAAGCGTAAAGCGTGACGACCTTTAGGCACACCGAGTGTCATCTCTAAACATTCAAAAATCACCTCTGCCACGGCGTGTCGGCGAGGCGCAAGGGTGGATTTTAAACCATATACGCTAATCATTTTTTGACTCCAATAACCATTCAATACTTTGTTTCAGTAATTTCGTCCCCTCCACCGTTAAAATGGATTCAGGGTGAAATTGAAAAGCACAGATTTTCTCTGTGCGGTGGCGGATTGCCATCACGATCTCGCCAAAACGGGCGTTCACTACCAATTCCGCCGGCAAATTATCTCCCATTAGTGAGTGATAACGGGCAACCGGCATCGGATTTTGAATACCGTGAAACATTGCTTCGTTATCGTGCTGAATGCGGGACACTTTGCCGTGCATCACCTGCCCCGTATGCACCACTTGACCGCCGAGCGCTTCAATAATCGCCTGATGTCCAAGGCAAATACCAATCATCGGCACTTTGCCTTTCAATTTTGCAATAATCGGCAATAAATGACCCGCTTGTTGCGGATTGCCCGGCCCTGGAGAGAGCGCAATAATTGCCTGTTTGGTCCGCAATGCCCGTTGGATAAAATCGTCAAGGGGATAATCGTTGCGAAATACCGTTACCGAATGCCCCAGTTGGCGAAATTGATCGACTAAGTTGTAACTGAATGAATCGAAATTATCAACAAATAATACCTGTGCCATTTTAATTTCCCCCTGTGCTTGCCGTTTGATTTACTGCGCCGATCGCATTTAACACCGCTCTGGCTTTATGGCGGGTTTCATCGGCTTCCGCTTGAGGATCGGAGTCCAACACCTCGCCGCAGCCCGCTTGCACATACGCCACACCGTTTTGTACAAAGGCGGAGCGGATCACAATACAGGTATCCAAATTGCCTTGCGAGGTTAAATAGCCGACCGCACCGCCGTAGCTGTGCCGTTTTTGGCGTTCAAATTGATAGATCAACTGCATTGCCCGAATTTTCGGCGCACCCGTTAATGTCCCCATATTCATACAGGCTTGGTAGGCGTGCAGGGCGTCCAAATCGCTTTTGAGCGTGCCGACAACCCGTGAAACCAAGTGCATAATGTGCGAATAGCGATCAATTTGCATTAAATCGGCGACACGGCGAGAGCCCGCCTCGCACACACGGGCAATATCGTTACGGGCTAAATCCACCAACATCAAATGCTCGGCAAGCTCCTTTTGATCTAAACGTAGTTCCAACTCTAAACGGGAATCTAATTCCGGATCGATCCGCCCTTGTGCATCAAAGCCACGGGGACGAGAGCCGGCAATCGGGTAAATTTCAAGCTGACGGCTCGGCTGCGAATATTTCAATGCACTCTCCGGCGAGGCGCCAAATAAGGTAAATTGTTCGCCCCGCATAAAAAACATATACGGGCTTGGATTAGTGATTTTGAGCTGGCGGTAGCTGGCAAGCGGGTTCGGACAAGCCAGACTGAAACGGCGGGACGGGACGATTTGGAACACATCGCCGAGGTTAATATGCTGTTTTAGATCCGAGACAATTTGCTTGAATGCAGTATCCTCTAAATTCACATTCACTGCTTTATCCGCTGGGTATGACTCAAAGGGCAAAACCGCCGTATTTGCACTTTTTTGCGTATAATCGACCGCTTGTTGTGCTAATTCTTCCGCTTGGCTTGGCGCAAAGCAGAAGGTGTGGAGCGTTGCCGTCTGTCGTTGATGATCGATAAAGACCAACTGTTCGGCTAAATAAAAGCTGTAATCGGGGCAGGTTAAACCGTCATCTTCCAAGTAAATATTATCCATCGGGATAAATTGGGCGACCAAATCGTAGCTGAACAGTCCGCCCAAATAGACGGGGGAGACCGCCTCGGCAAATAGTTGGCTGACACACCGTAAGCCGTCAAAAATGGTGGTTGTTTTGAGCTTGCTGTCCTCATCAAGCGCTTCGTTTACCGCCGGAAACACGGCGTGCAAGCGGTCATTTTCGGCGGAAAATGTGCAAATCGGTGTCGGGGTCAAGGCTGAAAGTGATTGGGCAATTTCCGGCAATACTGTCTGCCCGTTTGCCGTTAATGCCTCAAATGTTACCTGATTTTGTTCACAGAAAATATGCACCGCCGATTGTGCAAATAACAAACTTTTGACGCTGTTTTTACTTTGAATTTCTGCCGAATCCAACAATAACGTGTGCGGGTTATCCCCGCAAAGCCGATGAAAAAGCGAGGTTGTATCCGAATGGTAAGCCAAAGGGGTATGCTGAACCTGTACAAACATAATATGCTCCTTAAATTTTGAACTATTAAACTAGTACAAAATTATAAAGTCAAGCAAAATTGCCATTTTTTTGCAACTTGGCGGCTAAACCAGTAAACTTAGGCGATTTTGATTACTTGGAGAATAACAATGGCAACGCCTCAATCCGGCATTACCTTAACCCATCGCAAAGCAGGTATTTTTTTAGAAGCTCAAGTGCAAGACCTCGCCCCGCTCGCCGACCGTATCCGTACCCTTCACCAACAATTTAACGATTTGCAACAACAATATTCAGACGTGCCGTTAGGTTTAACTCTCGCCTTTGGTGACCGCATTTGGAAGCAGTTGGCAGGGCAGTCCGCCCCCGAGTTAAAGCCCTTTATGCCCTTTGGTCAAGCAGGCAAAGAATATGCGCCGGCGACACAGCGTGATCTGTTTATCCATATTCAATCGGATCGTCCCGATCTTAATTTCAGCGTTGCATTGATCGTGGTTGAACAGCTAAACGGTATTGCCACGATTGAAGAAGAAATTCACGGTTTTCGTTGGGTTGAAGAACGGGATTTCACCGGATTTATTGACGGCACGGAAAACCCTGCCACCGATGAAAAATTACGCGATGTTGCCCTCATTACAGAGGGGGAAGATGCCGGCGGCAGCTATGTGCTGACCCAACGCTACCAGCACCAGTTGGCAAAATGGCACAAAATGCCGGTTGCCCGCCAAGAGCAAGTTATCGGGCGCACTAAAGCGGATAGTGTGGAACTTGACGATGTGCCGCCGCATTCCCACGTTGGACGGGTCGATTTAAAAGAGAACGGCAAAGGCTTAAAAATTCTCCGCCATAGCCTGCCATACGGCACGGCAAGCGGGGCGCACGGCTTATATTTCCTCGCTTTTTCCAAACGTTTGCATAACATTGATCAGCAGTTAAAAAGTATGTTTGGCGAATTAGACGGCAAAACCGACCGCTTGCTCGGCTTCACCCAAGCAATGAGTGGCGGCTACTATTTCGCCCCAAGTCTTGAACGGCTTCTTTCCCTCTAATTTCACTCGGTTTAGGGTATGCCAAGTACCCTAACCCTTATTTTTGTACTTTCGCATTACGATAGCCCGCTGCTGTAGCACAGACTTGCCTTTTGTTCGTTTTAATCTGAAGCCGTTTGGTACGTTGGCTACATAATGCGGCAAAATTCAGGTAAAATGCGCCCCCCTATTTAAAACGATAAAAAACATTCACATTTTTCACAGAGAGGTAATAATGAGCTTTGTTGTTGGACAACGTTGGTTAAGTGAATCGGAAAATAATTTAGGACTCGGCATCGTTACCGCAGTCGATCATCGCACGGTAAGCATTGCCTTTCCGGCTGCCGATGAAGTGCGGGTTTATGCGGTTGCCGTTGCCCCGCTTACCCGTGTTCAATTCCAAAAAGGCGATCGGATTAACAGTGTGGACGGCTGGCAGCTAGACGTTGATGATGCGCTGGAAAATCAAGGCAATTTAATCTATTTGGGCAAACGGGTCGATAGTGGCGAAGACGCCGTGTTACCCGAAACGCAGCTCGACCATAAAGTGAGCTTCAGCAAACCGCAGGATCGGCTTTTTTCCGCTCAAATTGATCGTAGCGACCGTTTTTCACTTCGCTACCGTGCCTTACAACATCAACAAGCTCAATTTCAATCTGCATTGAGAGGGATGCGGGGGACGCGTGCCAGCTTGATTCCGCACCAATTACATATCGCTAAAGAGGTAGGACAACGCCTTGCACCGAGGGTATTACTGGCGGACGAAGTCGGCTTAGGTAAAACCATTGAAGCCGGTATGATCTTGCAGCAGCAACTGTTTGCAGGACGGGTTGAGCGGGTATTGGTGTTAGTGCCGGAAAGCCTTCAGCATCAGTGGCTGGTTGAAATGCTACGCCGTTTCAGCCTGCATTTCTCGCTTTTTGACGAAGAACGTTGCGGCGATTTCAGCAAGCAGGACGATAACGGCAACGATGTGAGCGAAAATCCGTTTGAAACGGAATCGTTGGTGATCGCTTCAATTGACTGGTTGGCTAACAACCCGCAACGTGCCAAACAAGTTGCCGACAGCCCGTGGGATATGCTGATTGTTGATGAAGCTCACCATTTAGAATGGCACGAAAACGAACCGAGTATTGCCTATCAATTTGTTGCGCAACTGGCAAAGCAGATTGCCTCCGTGTTACTACTGACGGCAACCCCGGAACAACTGGGGCAAGAGAGCCATTTCGCCCGCCTTGCTTTACTGGACTCGGATCGTTTCTATGATTATCAAGCCTTTGTACAAGAGCAAAAGCAGTATCAGCCCGTTGCCGATGCGGTGGCAACCCTGTTAAACGATAAACCGTTAAGCAATGCAGAACAAAACAGTATTGGCGAGCTGTTAGCCGAGGAAGACGTTGAGCCGATGCTACGGATTATCAACGCGGAAAATTGCAGTGCCGAGCAGCGTTTAGAGGCTCGCCAAGAGCTGATTGCCGAATTGATTGACCGCCACGGGACAAGCCGTGTGCTATTCCGAAATACTCGTCAAGGGGTAAAAGGTTTCCCGCACCGTATTTATCACCAAATCACGCTTGCAATGCCAAGCCAATATGCCAATGCGCTTAAAGTAATGGGCTTGATGGGCGGCAATAAAAAAGCGGATTTGCTTTACCCTGAACGCTTGTTCCAACGAATGAACCCGGCGGCAAAATGGTATGATTTCGACCCTCGCATTGAATGGTTAATCACCTTCTTGAAAAATCACCGTGATGAAAAAATTCTCGTCATTTGTAAACAGGCGGATACGGCGATTCAACTTGAACAAGCCCTAAGAGAAAAAGAGGCAATCCGCTCCGCCGTGTTCCACGAAAAAATGTCGATTGTCGAGCGGGATAAAGCTGCGGCGTATTTTGCTCAACAGGAAGAGGGCGCACAGGTGCTGATTAGTTCTGCCATTGGCTCGGAAGGACGAAATTTCCAATTTGCCCGCCATTTAGTGCTGTTTAATTTGCCGGATAATCCGGATTTATTGGAGCAGAGTATCGGACGTTTGGATCGTATCGGGCAAAAACACGACATTCAAATTTATGTGCCGTGTTTTGAACACTCCGCTCAAATGATTTTAGCCGAATGGTATCAACGAGGGCTAAACGCATTTGAAGAAACCTGCCCGATGGGGGCAAATTTATTCCGTGAGTTCGGCACGGAATTGGAGGCATTTTTATTTAACCCGCAACCCTCGGCAGAATTTGACGACTTTATTACGCAAGTGCAAAAACGCCGCCAGCAGCTTAAACTTGCCTTAGAAAAAGGGCGGGATCGTCTGTTGGAGATCCACTCTAACGGCGGCGAAGTAGCTCAACAGTTGGCGCAAGCGATAGCCGAGCAAGATGAAAATCCGCAACTGATCCAATTTGCACTGAATTTATTTGATGTTATCGGCTTAGAACAGGAAGATTTAGGCGAAAAAAGTATTGTGATCAGCCCGACCGGTCATATGCTTGTGCCGGATTTTCCGGGGCTTTCCGAGGAAGGCTGCACAGTTACTTTCAACCGACAGCTTGCGTTAATGCGGGAGGAGCTGCAATTTTTAACCTGGGATCACCCGATGATCCGCCACGGTATCGACTTAATCACCGGAGGCGATATTGGCAAAAGTGCCGTTTCTTTGCTCATCAATAAACATCTACCGGCAGGGACATTGTTACTGGAGATGATTTATATTGTTGAAGCGCAAGCGCCGAAAGGCTTACAACTTACCCGTTTCTTACCGCCAACGCCGATACGCATTCTACTGGACAATAAAGGTAACGATATGGCGGCGCAAGTCTCTTTTAGCGGCTTGGAAAAACAGCTCAAACCGGTTAATAAGCAAATGGCGAATAAAATAGCCAAAATGGCACGCACGGACATTGAAAAGCTAATTCAAATGGGTGAAGGGCATATTGCCGAAAAAGCACAACAGCAGATTGCCCAAGCTAAACAAGCCGCGGAGCAGACATTAAGTGCGGAGCTACACCGTTTAACCTCGTTACAAGCGGTGAATAAAAATATCCGAGCTGATGAGATTGTTGCTCTTGAGCAAATTAAAGCGGACTCGCTCGCTCAACTCGGCAAAGCGAATTGGCGACTTGATAGCTTGCGGGTGATTGTCAGCAATCAAGCCTAACAAGCGGTGGGTTTGAGGGGATTTTTTGCAATATAAAAACGGCAAGCAACGCTTGCCGTTTAATTTAGAACTTAAAATCCTGCTTGCTTCTCTAATTGTTCTACCAAGGCATCATCAAGGTTTAACGCTTCGGCAAGCTGCGATAAAAAGACAATTTCCTTGCGGGATAGATCTTTGCATACCATACGGGCAGCTAAATAGACTTGTGCGGCAAGTGCGGTATCTTGCCCCACAAGTGTTGCAATTTCTTCTACTGAAATCGGCTGACGCACTTCGTGGGCTAACCATTGTTGAAATTCTGGCACATCATCACCTTCGCGCTGGATCGCAGCTAATTCTTCGTCATCTAAATGTCCGTCTGAAAGTGCTGCGGCAATCATTGTGCGTAAAATGACCGCGCCGCTTTGCTCATTTTGTGCAGCAGTTTCAAAGGCATTTTCGCTTAATAGTCCTGCTTTGTTCGTCTGATTGCTTTGGTAGTCTTGATAGGCTTTGTACGCCATACTGCCTAAGACCGCCAGTGAACCTAATTTCGTTAAGTTAGCCACGCCGTTACGCCCCAATACCATTGATAAAATCCCCATCAATGCCGCTCCGCCGCCTACTTTGGCAATCGTATCGGTATTGCCGGCTTTTATTTCAGCGGCTGAATTTTTTGCCGAATTGAGTACCGAGCCTAAAATCCCGCCTAAATCGGCTTTTCCTTGATTTGCAGTATTGCCGACTGATTTAAGTACGCCGTTCAAAATGTCATTAAAATTCATAAAATGCTCCTAGTGGTTGATAAAAGGCAGACCTTAGACAATACATTATCAAAAAAGTTGTTTATCGAGCAAGCGGTGATATTGAGCGCATATTTTGTAAAAATAGGCATTATTCATTTTCTGAGAGTTTATTTTGCTGACCAATACCAAATTTAAGCAATAGATAATATTATTTCGTATAGCCTTGATAGTTAATCAGGGTTGAAATTAAGTATGGTATATCGGATTTTTTTGAATGTTCAAATTTCAAATCAATCTTAATACATACAGGATATAATAAATCGGCTAAATAGGTCTTTCTATTGACAGTTATCTTGTCAGATAACTTGACAACCTCTATATCATAGTGAGTAAACATTATTTTCTTCGGCTTTTTTTCAATCGATAATCTCATTTCATTACCGAGTGCATCAAATAGTTCGTATGATGTTATATCATCAGGTTCAACATAACGTTCTAAATCAGATACAGTAGCAAATAAACTAATATCACCATTATCGTTTAAAATAAAAGGTAAGTTCATTTTTTATTTCTCAATTAATATAAAATAACTCTCTTTCAATATTCATCTAGTTCCCATATCCACTTATTCCAACCCGAAGGTGAATGTAATAATTGATTCACTAGGGATTGATTTACAACATAATAATTTGATGTAAGAGAAATAAAACCATCATCTATATTCAATAGTTTATATCCATTATGACTTAAAGCGATAAAGCTACCAAATTCTTCATAAATCAGTAAAAAATGGATAAGCTCTTGTATTTGAACTTTATTGAGATGTGAATGATAGCGATTTATTGTGTTTAGCTTAAGATATTTTAA
Source organism: Muribacter muris (assembly GCF_001038205.1). Lineage (GTDB taxonomy): Bacteria > Pseudomonadota > Gammaproteobacteria > Enterobacterales > Pasteurellaceae > Muribacter > Muribacter muris. The sequence continues at coordinate 18,774 of NZ_JWIZ01000061.1, forward strand.
AGAAAATAGATTTTCATCAAAGCAATTATCTATATGTTGTAGCCCTAATATTCGGGCTAAAATATATTTAAATTCACTTAAACAGCTAAATAAAGAGTAGAGTTGAAAATATACTCTATCACTGTTTTGAGTGAGCCAACCACAAATATTGGCAGCAACGAATATTAAAGCGGTTGCCTCTTTTTCGGTATTTAAAAAAGAGAATTTATTATCCCGATTTTGCTCTTTAGGGTAAATACGTTTCCATTCATCTAGATATAAATGGTGTTTTGAAGTAAACTTATTGAATATATTTGTTCTTTTCATCTAGGGGCAGTCCCTTTTCTAAGTAATCAATATACCTGTTAATTTCATCTTCATCGAAATCAATAAAATTTATATCGGGATTTTCATCTTCTAAAAGAAATCTAAGCCAGTAAATTAACCGTAGAATATCATCTTGACTCATTAAGCGCTTTAATTTATCTATTCCATTAAGATAACCTAATAGCCTAATAAAACCATCAAAGAAATCAATAATACTCTCATCTATGAATTGTAAATACCTACGTTGCGCTATGGGTAATAAATAATATATGCCCTCCCAATTAAGATCGGAAGACACACTTCTAAATCGGCTAAAATCTATTTCAGAATCCGGTGTCAGTGATGCAAGATAATCATATTCTTCAATATCTTCAGGTCTGGTTATTTTGACGTATTCTCTTGGGTATTTCGTTATTGAAGCGGGGAAGTTTTTTAAAGGAATTAGCATACCTTGTATAAATATCTTTGAAAAACTATCTATGCGATGCTCAAGATCTTTATTCATAATATATTAGCTCTATTAAGGATAAAGGCTTCTTTTTATTAAATGAAATTAACTCTATCTCTTGCGAAATATGAATTAAGATGCTCGCTCTCCACTATAATTGCTTTTGGGGCTGTACTAGATAACTAGGGAAATCTAATTTCAGGTTAGAATAATCCCTATGAGAAGAAGTCGTTTAAGTCAGTACAAGCAAAACAAACT
>NZ_JWIZ01000062.1 GCF_001038205.1 Muribacter muris
TATTGAAATAATTTGATTTTTATAAAGGACACACGCAGTGTGTCCCTACATTCTATTAAAATGTCTATTTTTGTGCATTTGCTACATAATACCGTACTTTTGCAAAAAATGCCGCCAAACTGACCGCTTGTTCATTCTACCACAACCAACGGGGAACCTGTTTTTTATAATCTTGATAGTTGTCGCCGAATATGCGGGCGAGCGATTGTTCTTCCGGCAAAATCTGAAAACGGGTGATAAACCACACAAAGCCCCATACCACCCCAAAACCGAGTAAGCGGTTCAACCATAAACTTTCCGCCACCAAGAGAGCGGCAAGGGCAAAGTACATTGGGTTACGGCTCATACGGTAAACGCCTGAGGTAACTAAAACAGTGGTGTGAGCAGGCACGCGAGGGTCAAGGGTGGTTTTGGCTTGATGAAAATACCACACGGCACAGCCGGCAACGATTAAGGCAGATACGCCGATAACGCCAGCAATTATTCTTTGGATAAAATGAGGCTCTAGCACACTCGGTAACGCAAAAATGGCTATCGCACAACAAGCAAATACGAGTGGTGGCGGGTATTTCGGTTGCATTATTCACTCTCCCCAAGAATTAAATGTTGCAGGGGCATATCCCAACTTTCCAGCGGTAATTGCTCGACTTGCTGGCAGCGATGTGCCAAGCCGACACTCACCACATCAGGAATTTGTGCCAAAGTGCGATCATAAAAGCCGCCGCCCATTCCTAACCGATTGCCCTGCTTATCGCACGCCACAAGCGGTAAAAACAGCATATCCAGTTGCTCAAAGGGCAGTACCTTGCGTACGTCAAGGCGGGGTTCTAAAATCCCAAAGCGGTTCGGGGATAAATCTTGAGGGGATTGGTAGGCGATAAACAGAAGTTGATGAGCAGAAAAAGGGTGCAATACCGGCAGATAGATTTTTTTCCCTTGTTTCAGTAGCCGATCAATCGCCGGTTGAGGCGAAATTTCCCCCTGAAATGCTTGATAAAACGCAATATGTTGCGCTTGATACTGTTCAACTAACGTTAAAATATGAGGCAAAATGGCATTGGCGGCGAATTGTTGTTGTGCATCGCTTAACGCCAAACGCTTGGCTTTCATTGCTTGACGCAACAGTCGGCGTTGCTCACTAGAAGATAAAGAGGTATTTAACATAGATAAAAGACCCGAAGTGCCGTTACCTGTTGTGGTCCTTGAACCAGAAGGTTCAAGGGAGTCGAACATATTCATTTTTAGGCTTCTCGCTAGGCGAGCCTGCTCACCAACAAATAGGAGCTCAACTCAAGGAGTTTTAAATATCGGCTCAGGGACGTAACAAGCAACGTACACCTCAGGCGAAAGAAATACTAACGGAATTTAACGTTTTTTCCTAGTGGTCAGATCAATAAAATTGCAGAAATCGGTTCATTAGTTATTTTCTTGACCAATTGATACCGTCTCCGCCCCGCTTGATTGCAATTTTGCCAGCGATTGATCGAGATGTTGTACACAAGCCATTAGCACATTCTTATTTTCTGCATTTTTGCGCTGCTCCAACTCAAGCTCATAATTCAAATTGAGCGACACAATCGACAACACTTTCTCCAACTGAATAATGCCCGATTGCTCTTTTAACAGGCTGACCCGTTCCTCTAAACGTTGTGCCGATTCTCGCAGCGCCTCTTGCTGCTCCGGCGGGCAGTATAAACGTAGCACCTGACCAAAAAGCGATAATTCAATATTATTTTTCGACATTGTCGGGAAATCCTCACGAACTCAAAATTTTTTGCTATTATGCCACCCTTTGACTAAATCACAAATAACAGACTATGGCTATTTCTCACCGTAACGACTTCAAACAACTGATTAGCGAGCTCCAAATCGACTATACTCCCGCGGAATTTCACGGTTTTTTAAGCGGTTTATTGGCAGGCGGTATTCAAGATGACTCTTGGCAAACGCTCACCTATCAATTTACCCATAACGGACACGCTTTTTCACAAGCGCCATTAGCGAAATTAACTGAATTTTATCAACAGCTTAGTCAAAGTTTTGATGAAGCCGATACGCTATTTTCCCTGTGGCAGCCCGCAGATGAAAACGGCTTTACACTTGCCGATGGGATCGCAGAATGGACAGAACATTTTCTGCTTGGATTAGGGTTAGCCCAACCAAAACTGCAACAAGAAACCGATGAGGTCGGCGAAGCAATTGACGATCTCGCTGAAATCGCCAAATTGGGTTATGACGAACAAGATAACAATGACGATTTACTCGCCGCCGGTGAAGAAATTATTGAATATCTGCGGGTGGTCAGCCTGTTTTTACATAGCCATTTTTCGCCTTCTTGCAAAAGCAAAAACCCTCAACTTCACTAATTATACCTTTACAAACCGTTCATTCAGCAGTCTGTTTCAAGGCGACATTCTGAATATCGGTAATAAACATACATCCCGGTGAATGGGTAATCACGAGCGGCAATTTCGCCTCTAAAATCACATTTTGAGGCGTTACGCCGCACGCCCAGAAAACTGGGATCTCCTGCGCTTTGATCTCAACAGCGTCCCCAAAATCCGGTTGAGAGAGATCCGCAATCCCGATCGCTTCGGGATCGCCGAAATGAATAGGCGCACCGTGTACGGAAGGAAATTGAGCGGTAATCGCTTCAGCACGCAATGCCTGTTCTCTCGTATAAGGGCGCATAGAGACCACCATATTTCCTTTAAATGCTCCAACGGCTTGGCAAGCGATATTTGTTCGATACATCGGCACATTACATTGTTGCTCAATATGGCGTACACCTAAACCCGCACTTAATAAACTCTCCTCGAAAGAAAAGCTACACCCGATTAAAAATCCCACCATATTTTCATTGAAATAGCTTTCAACATCATAAAGTTGTTGGGTTCTCACACCGTTTTCATATACATAATATTCGGGAATATCCGTATAAATATTCCCGCTTTTTGCCACTGCCTGCGTAAATTTCGTCCCCCTGACAATCTCTAATATCGGGCAAGGTTTAGGGTTTTTGGCACAAAATACCTCAAAATCATCGGCATATTCTTTCGGCAAAATGACTAAATTCGCTTGAGCATATCCCAATGCCATTCCTGATGTTTGTCCGGTAATGTGTTGTTTTGCAATCAATTCTCTTAACATTGCCGGTGAATAATGTGCATATTGATTCATCTTTGTCTCCTTTTTAGGTATGAACTAAAAATGCTCTGATGTTACAACTACACTTTACACTAATCAACCGCTGATCCACCTTGCAAAATATTCACTCAATCTCACCGCTTGCCCGTTTATTTTGTGATCGTGATCGTAAAATCGATCTCTATTTCTGCTTTTTTCCATAAAAACGCTATATTTTCACCTTTAATATTCTGATGAGAAGGAAAGGAAAATGTGGCGCTCGCTCCTCTTTTTACTATGCACTTCGTTGGTAGCACAACCCTTGGATCTAATGCTATTGGAGCAATACCGAGATCAAGATATTCGAGGCTGGGTAATGAGCGAAAAGTTAGACGGCGTAAGGGGTTACTGGAACGGCAAGCAGTTACTCAGTCGCCAAGGCTACCCGCTTTCAGCACCGGATTATTTTACCCAATCTTTTCCACCCTTTGCTATTGACGGCGAACTGTTTAGCGAGCGGGGAAAATTTGAAGAGATAGCAGCTACCGTACGCTCTGCCAGCCCTAAGGGGTGGTACAAGCTCAAACTCTATGTTTTCGATGTGCCGCAAGCTCAAGGCGATCTGTTTGCCCGCTTGAAAACCTTGGCGGATTATCTCGCCCAGAACCCGACACCCTATATTCACATTATCCCGCAAATCCCCGTTAAAGATGACGCTCATCTCAAGCAATTTTTCGAGCAAATTCAAGCTGCCGGCGGCGAGGGTGTTGTGGTGAGAAATCCTCACTCCCCCTATATTCACGGGCGTTCCGCCCAAATTCTTAAATTGAAAGCAGTCGCCGATGCGGAATGTGAAGTCGTAGCTCACCATCAAGGCAAAGGAAAATATCAGGGCAAACTCGGCGCAATTAGCTGCCGCAATGAACAAGGTATATTCCGGATCGGTTCGGGCTTTAAGGATAAAGATCGGGAAAACCCGCCGCCAATCGGGGCAATTATCACCTACAAATATCGAGGGCTAACCGCCTCCGGCAAACCCCGCTTTGCCACCTACTGGCGTATCCGATCCGATTATAACTTAGAGTTAAAATGACAAACTAAATAGTATTTGACAAATCACCCCGTATAACGTAAAACATATTTACATTATTTTAACAATATAGGGACGCTATGTTATCCATTAGCTATACCAGCGAACACTCTTTGTTATGTACCCTGCCACCACCGGCAACATTGAGCAACCAACAACGCCTTTGGCGAATGGCAGACGAGGCAAACACATTGCCGAATGTGCTGGAAGTGGTCGTTGGAATGAATAATTTAACCGTTTTTCACGATCTCAATGCCGATACGGGCGTTTTAATGGAAATCCTGCAACAACGCTGGCAAACTCTCCAACATCAAAGTAGCACACATCAAGGGCGTTTAGTGGAAATCCCCGTCCATTACGGCGGTGAATTTGGCGAAGATCTGCAAGATGTCGCCCGCTTTCACCAGACCACCCCTGAAGACATTATCCGCCGCCATACCGAACCTACCTATACGGTTTTTATGATGGGCTTTCAACCCGGTTTCCCCTATTTAGGCGGTTTGCCCGATAATCTCCACACGCCACGCCGTGATGTACCACGCACTAAAGTGCCGGCAGGATCAGTCGGCATCGGCGGCAGCCAAACGGGTATTTACCCCTTTAGTTCACCGGGCGGGTGGCAGTTACTCGGTAAAACCGAGATAGCCCTTTTCGATTTAACCCTTAGCCCGCCGGTTCTACTCAAAGCAGGCGATCAAGTGAGATTTGTGGCAGAGAGTATCAGACTATGATTTATATTGAACAAATGCAGGGCTTTGCCCATATACAAGATTTAGGGCGCTTTGGGCTACGCCGTTTCGGTATCGGACACGCCGGAGCAATGGATTCATTGGCACTTCAAGCGGGCAACTTATTACTTGATAATCCTGACAATGCGTCGGCAATCGAGCTGACACTTGCCGGAATGACGCTCACCTTCGATTGCTCCACGCCGTTTTGTATCACGGGTGCGATCATTGAGGCGGAATTAGACGGTATGCCCGTCCTGCCCTACTGGCGTTACACCGCCAAAGCTCGTCAGCGTTTAACCTTAAAACGCTTTATCTCCGGCAACTATGCCTATCTGTGCGTGGCTGGCGGCTTTAATGTGCCACTTGTGCTTGGCTCTGCCAGTACCGATCTAAAAGCCGAATTTGGCGGCTATCAAGGGCGTTTGCTCAAAAGTGGCGATCACTTGGCAACGGGGCGGCGGGATACAACATTATCTCAACTAGGGGTTGAACCGATTGCCTTTACCAATAAAATTTACGCCACCCAATCCTCAGAATTTGATGCGTTCAGCCCACAAAGCCAACAGGCTTTTTTCTCACAAGGCTGGCAATTACAGGCGAACAGTAACCGAATGGGCTACCGTTTCAGCGGTTTGCAACCTTTAGCTCTCAACGCACCGCTTGAAATGCTCTCTTACGCCGCCCCAGCCGGCACGGTACAAGTCCCGCCGGATGGGCAACCCATCATTTTAATGGCAGATGCGCAAACCACCGGCGGTTATCCCAAAATCGCCTGCGTCATTCAAGCGGATTTAGGTCGATTAGCCCAAAATCCGTTCAGCAGTAATGTCTATTTTGAATGTGTATCGCGAGAGCAAGCCCTTCGCCTTTATCAAGCCAATCAAGATTATTTAAACCGAATACGGAGATGCGTCTATGAAGCACGTTGATTTAAACGTTGATCTCGCCGAAGGCTGTGGCAACGATCAAACTCTTTTGCAATTAGTTACCTCTGCCAATGTCGCCTGCGGCTTACACGCAGGCGATTACCAAAAAATGCGCCAAGCAATCCTTTGGGCAAAGCAACACAAAGTACGGGTTGGCGCACACCCGAGTTTTCCCGATCGCAAAAATTTCGGGCGGACACCAATGACCCTGCCCGATGAAGAGTTGCAAGCCTGCCTACTCTACCAACTTGGCGCAATGAAAGCACTCTGTGAAGCCTATGACGTGCCGCTCGCCTATGTAAAGCCGCACGGGGCGTTGTACAATCAAGCTGCACAAGATGAACATTTGGCAGCCCTGATCGCCTCGACTATCAAGGTTTTTGATCCAAACCTTAAATTGATGGGGCTTGCCGGCAGCCTGATGCTTGATGCCGCTCAAAAACAAGGATTAGGCGTGATTTCCGAAGTCTTTGCCGATCGCCATTATCTCTCGGACGGTTCACTCGTCCCGCGTAGCCGAGCCGATGCACTGATTGAGAGCGATGAAGAAGCAATCCGCCAAGTGCTACAAATGGTATTAGACGGCACAGTAACCGCCGTCGACGGTCAAAGGGTGGCAATCCAAGCCGACAGTATTTGTCTGCACGGTGATGGCGCACACGCCATTGAATTTGCTGAAAAAATTCGGCTGGCACTGACCCAACAAGGCATCGCACTCTCTGCCAACGGCTAAATTCACGCGGTGAGTTCGTGGCAAAAATCTGCAAAAGGTCTTATGCCGTGGCTAGAGAAAACTATCCGCATCGTGCGTAGGCGTTTGAGCGGTACTCGCTCACCTAAAACGATTGGCGTTGAACAATGCCGTGAAACCGTTCGGTGTGTGCATTTTTGCAAATATTGCTGCGCAACCGACCGCTTACTTACATCACATAACAACAAACCACTTTATTTAGGGGAACACAATGTCAAACAACCGTAATGCCCTGTTAGGCGCCGCTTTTTTAATGGCTACCTCTGCAATCGGCCCGGGCTTTTTAACCCAAACCGCAACCTTTACCCAAACCTTGCTTGCCAGTTTTGGTTTTGTGATTTTACTCTCTATTTTGCTGGATATCGGCGCACAGCTCAACATTTGGCGGATTGTGGCAGTTTCCGAGAAAAAAGCCCAAGATATTGCCAACGCCATTGTACCGGGCGCAGGCTATTTTTTAGCGATCTTAATCGTAATGGGCGGCTTGGCGTTTAACATCGGTAACGTGGGCGGTGCCGGGCTGGGCTTAAATATTCTCACCGGTTTATCGCCTGAAACCGGTGCCATCATCAGCGGTGCATTGGCAATCGGGATCTTTTTATTCAAGGAAGCCGGTAAAGCAATGGATCGCTTCGCGCAAGTAATGGGCTTTGTGATGATCGCTTTAACGATTTATGTCGCCGTCAAAGCAAACCCGCCGTTAGCCGATGCCGCAGTACACACTTTTTTGCCGGAAAAATTGGACGTCATCGCCATTGTAACCCTCGTAGGCGGCACGGTCGGCGGCTATATCACCTTTGCCGGCGCTCACCGTTTACTGGATGCGGGTATTACCGGCAAATCTGCACTAAAACAGGTCAGCAAAAGCTCGATTTCCGCTATTCTTATTGCCTCTATTATGCGTATCGTGCTGTTTTTAGCAGTCTTAGGTGTGGTTTCCCAAGGCGTTACCCTTGATCCGAAAAACCCTGCCGCCACGCCCTTTTCTTACGCTGCCGGCAACCTCGGCTTGATGATTTTCGGCATTGTCATTTGGGCAGCCTCCATTACCTCCGTCATCGGCGCAGCCTACACCTCCGTATCATTTATCACCAGTTTCTCACCGAGCATTGAAAAGCACAAAAATTACTGGATTATCGCTTTTATCGTGATTTCTACCGCCGTGCTGGCGACTATCGGTCGCCCTGCGCAAGTGCTGGTTTTTGTCGGCACACTTAACGGCTTGATCTTACCGATCTCCCTCGGCTTGATCCTGCTCGCCGCACACAAAAGCCGCATTGTCGGCGACTACAAACACCCTGTTTGGATGACCGTTTGCGGCGCGATCGTGGTTGTGCTAATGGCGGTGCTGAGTGCGATGACGCTCTCTAAATATATCGGCAATTTAATCGGCTAAACAAGCGGTCGGATTATCGCCAAATTCAACAAAATTCCAACGTTTTAGGGATTGAAATTAGCCAAAAACTCATTTACATTGGCAGAGCACTGCTGACGAAATCAGCAGTGGTTTCTGCATTTTAGTTTGGAGAAATTGTTTATGACAGAAAGTCAGCTCATCGTTGAGGGCGTGAATTTGATGTTTGTGGGAATGGGCTTTGTAATACTGTTTTTATTGCTGCTCATTGGTGCGATTACCCTGATGTCTCGGCTCATCAACCGCTTTTTCAGCGATGCCGTCAGCCCACCAAATACCCCAGCGGTTCAACCACAGGCAGTATCTGATGATGTGGCGCATTTACGCCCTGTTATCATCGCTGCGATCAACCATCACCGCCGCCAGCAAGGCATTCACGAATAAAAAGGAAAAATTATGACAACACAACTCAAAAAAATTGCGGTAACCGATGTGGTTTTGCGTGATGCGCATCAATCTCTGTTTGCCACTCGTTTACGTTTGGAGGATATGCTACCGATCGCCGAAGCATTGGACGATATCGGTTATTGGTCTTTAGAAGCCTGGGGCGGTGCAACTTTTGATGCCTGCATTCGTTTTTTAGGTGAAGATCCGTGGCTACGCCTGCGTGAACTCAAAAAAGCAATGCCGAAAACCCCGCTACAAATGTTGCTACGCGGGCAAAACTTGTTGGGCTACCGCCACTACGCCGATGATGTGGTCGATCGCTTTGTCGAACGGGCAGTCGCAAACGGAATGAGCGTTTTCCGTGTCTTTGATGCAATGAACGACCCACGCAATATGAAACAAGCATTACAAGCGGTGCGTAAACAAGGCGGGCACGCCCAAGGCACGCTAAGCTACACCACCAGCCCTGTCCATACTCTCCAAACTTGGTTGGATCTGAGCGAACAATTACTCGAAATCGGCATTGATTCCCTCGTAATCAAAGATATGTCGGGTATTTTAACCCCGACGGCTGCGTACGAATTAGTGAGCGAAATTAAAAAACGCTATGACGTTCGCCTACATCTGCACTGCCACGCCACTACCGGTATGGCGGAAATGGCATTGCTCAAAGCCGTTGAAGCCGGCGTGGACGGCATTGATACCGCCATTTCATCAATGAGCGGTACTTACGGCCATCCTGCGACCGAGGCTTTAGTGGCAACCTTACAAGGCACAGGCTACGACACAGGGTTGGATATTACCAAGCTGGAACGCATTGCCGCCTATTTCCGTGATGTCCGCAAAAAATATGCCCAATTTGAAGGGCAGTTAAAAGGCGTGGACAGTCGCATTTTAGTCGCACAAGTGCCGGGCGGTATGCTGACCAATCTTGAAAATCAGCTTAAACAGCAAAACGCCGCCGATCGTCTTGATGAAGTGTTAAACGAAATCCCTGCCGTTCGCCAAGATCTCGGCTATATTCCGCTCGTTACACCGACCTCACAAATTGTGGGTACGCAGGCGGTGATGAACGTGTTAATGGGCGAACGCTACAAAACCATTGCTAAAGAGACCGCCGGTATTTTGAAAGGGGAATACGGTCGCACGCCCGCACCGGTCAATGCCGATTTACAAGCCCGTGTATTAGAGGGGGCAGAACCGATTAGCGATCGCCCGGCAGATCATCTTGCACCGGAAATGGAGACATTATTGGCGGAAGTCAAACAGCAAGCGGTCGAAAAAGGGGTGAAACTTGCAAAAGAAGCGATTGACGATGCGTTGATCGTAGCATTATTCCCCCAAATTGCGTGGAAATTCCTCGAAAATCGGGACAATCCGGCAGCCTTTGAGCCTGCACCAGCGGCAACAACTGAAACCGCTCAACCAGCGAAACAAGCTGCCCAAACCAATGGTTCTGCCGTTTATACCGTTGAGCTGGAAGGCAAAGCCTTTGTGGTAAAAGTCAGCGAAGGCGGCGATATTAGCGACATTGCCCAAGTGTCCACACCTGTGGCGACGCCAGCCCCTCAAACACAGCAGCCCGCTCCGCAACCTGCCGCTGCAACGGGCGGTGAACCGGTTGCAGCGCCAATGGCAGGCAATATTTTGAAAGTCTTAGTCTCCGAAGGACAGGCTGTGAATGAAGGCGATGTGCTACTCACCCTTGAAGCAATGAAAATGGAAACGCAAATTTGTGCCGCCAAAACGGGCAAAGTGCAGGGGGTTGCCGTTAAAGCCGGTGATGTGGTTGCCGTGGGCGATACATTGATGACGTTGGTATAGAGGAGCAATAATGGAAAGTATTTCAGCCTTAATACAAGGAATGGGCTTGATGCACCTTGAAATCGGGCAGGCGATTATGATCGCTATCAGCCTATTATTGCTTTGGTTGGCGGTTGCCCGTCAGTTTGAGCCGTTGCTTTTGTTGCCGATTGGCTTTGGCGGGTTACTTTCAAATATTCCCGAAGCCGGATTGGCAATGACCGCATTGGATAATCTGCTCCATCAAGGCACGCCGGAACAACTTAGCATTATTGCCGCAAAATTAGGCAGTGCTGCCGACCCAAGTGCGATCAAAGCCGCCCTTGCGACTGCACTGCCTTCGGTAAAACAACAAATGGAAGTGCTCGCGGGCGATATGGGCTATACCGCCGGCGTACTTGCCCTGTTTTATAATGTGGCGATTGGATCGGGAGCAGCCCCGCTCATCATCTTTATGGGCGTGGGAGCAATGACCGATTTCGGCCCGCTACTCGCCAACCCGAGAACCTTGTTACTCGGGGCGGCGGCTCAATTCGGCATATTTGCAACCGTACTGGGTGCAGTCGGGCTAAACTGGTTGGGCGTGATTGAATTTACCCTCCCGCAAGCCGCGGCTATCGGCATTATCGGCGGGGCGGACGGCCCAACGGCGATTTATCTCGCCAGTAAACTCGCGCCGGAATTATTAGGTGCAATCGCCGTTGCCGCCTATTCTTATATGGCTCTCGTGCCGCTTATTCAGCCGCCGATTATGCGCGCCTTAACTAGCGAGCAAGAACGTAAAATCAAAATGGTGCAAATGCGTACCGTCAGTACCAAAGAGAAAGTGCTGTTCCCGATCATTCTGCTGCTCTTGGTCGCCCTGCTACTACCTGATGCCGCCCCGTTATTGGGAATGTTCTGCTTCGGCAATCTAATGCGGGTAAGCGGCGTGGTTGAGCGTTTAAACGAAGTGTCGCAAAATGCACTGATCAACATCGTTACTATCTTCTTGGGGCTTTCGGTCGGTTCAAAATTAGTGGCGGACAAATTTTTACAACCGCAAACCTTAGGCATTTTGGCACTGGGTATCATTGCTTTTGGTATCGGCACGGCAAGCGGTGTGATTATGGCGAAACTGATGAACAAATTCAGTAAGCACAAAATCAACCCGCTTATCGGCTCGGCGGGCGTTTCCGCCGTACCAATGGCAGCACGGGTATCCAACAAACTGGGGCTAGAAGCCGACAAACAAAATTTCCTGTTAATGCACGCAATGGGGCCGAATGTCGCTGGTGTAATCGGTTCAGCTATTGCCGCCGGTGTGATGTTGAAATACATCGCCGGAATGTAGCAAGCGGTTGAATTTAAAATATTTTATGCAAAGGATACGCACGCCGTATCCTTTTTAGGAGAAGATATAATGCATATCAGACCACTCCTCCATAGTGATTATGAGCAATGGAAAACCTTGTGGGAAGGCTATCTTGCTTTCTATGAGGCGACTTTAAGGGAAGAAATCACGGAATCCACTTGGCAAAAATTGTTAGCCAATCACGCAATGCAAGGGCTTGGTGTCATTATTGATAATAAATTGGTCGCATTTGCCCACCTTGTGTTCCATTCCGGTACTTGGGCAATAAATGAACATTGTTATTTAGAAGATTTGTTTGTCGCACCTGACTTTCGTCATCAAGGTATCGCTAAAAAACTCATTGAGTTTATCTATCGCTTTGCCGAACAACGTCATTGTGAGCGAGTTTATTGGATAACATCTATTCATAATCAAACAGCGCAGAGCCTTTATGATAAACTCGCCAGCCGAACCGATTTTATTCAGTATCGCTATAATCTTTAGAAAATCAACAAAATGCGTGGATTTGTAGCGACTGTTGTAAAAAACTGTCGAAATCTGACCGCTTGCGTTATAATTGGCGTTTTTAAACTAAGGATATAACAATGGATTTTCCAATTTGCCCGTCTTGTAAAGGCGAAAATACTTACCACGACTCCGTTCAGTTTGTCTGCCCTGATTGCAGTTATGAATGGACAGGCAATGAAGTTGAGGAAGCGGACGATGATCAACTGATCGTCAAAGATAGTAACGGCAATTTACTGGCAGACGGCGATGATGTGATCTTAATTAAGGATCTGAAATTAAAAGGTTCGTCAGAAGTATTGAAAAAGGGTGCTAAATTCAAAGGGATTCGCCTTGCCCACGGCGATCACAATGTCGATTGCGGCAAGATTATGCTGAAATCGGAATTTTTGAAAAAGGCATAAATCAAACGAAACGGACGCTCAAGCGTCCGTTTGTTTAACGTTCTACCGTCAATAAATTTGCGATTGCCAGCGATTTTCGCTCAATCTCCTGCCATTCGTCATCGGGCTTTGACCCTTCGACAATCCCCGCCCCTGCATAGAGGGTAATGTGATTTTTTTCGATCAACGCTGAACGTAATGCCACGCAAAACTCGGCATTTTCCGGCGTGAAATAGCCAAGCGTGCCAGCATACCAACCTCGCTGAAACTGTTCGTGCCGGCGGATAAACTCCGTGGCAAGCGGGCGAGGCAAGCCGGCAACGGCGGCGGTCGGGTGAATACGGGCGAGGCAGTCGCCGTCCTTCACCTTATCGGCGAGCTGAGTTTGGATAAAGCGGCGTAGATGCTGTACATTTTTAAGCCGTTTAATTTCTGCTTCTCCGACTTGAATATCGGCGGCACAATCGGTTAAATGGCTGCAAATATCGTCCACTACCAACCAGTTTTCATAACGATTTTTCGGATCATTGAGCAGCCATAAGGCGTTGCATTCCGTCTGTTCGACATCTGCCGTTACCGCCGCTGTGCCGGCGAGTGCTTCCGTATAAAAATAACGCCCTTGCCGCCGATACAGTCGCTCTGGGCTTGAGCCGATAAACGTCTGCTCGCCGTTTTCCGACCATAAAAAATGGTAGCAGCCGAGGTTTTTTTGTTGGCTGGCAAAGAGCAGATCATAAGGGCAAACCGGCTTAGTGAAGGTCAGCGTCGTCGCATTTGCCAGTACAACTTTGTTTAATTCACTGGTTTGAATGGTGTGGATCGCCCGTTCAATATTCGCCGCCCAATCCGAAAACGTGGCGGCTTGCTGACGTGCAAGCGGTTCGCTCCCCGCCGTTTTTGTCAAGGTTGTCATAGGTGCGATTTGGTGGAGAAATTGGCTAACCTGCTGCCGCTCTTGCCCGTTTAAATAGCAATAAGCGGTCAGTTTCCGCACGTTTTTGACAAACAGTAAGCGGGGTAAAATAAAACGGCACGCTTTCTCAAAGGTCAGCCCGCCGACCAACCGATAGCCATAGCGTTCGCTAAAGGCTTGGGCATCATCAAGGCACTCAAAGCGACGGGCAGCTCCCAGCGCAACCAATGTGTTATCTTCATCACGGCTTTGCCAAAAATATTGGGGAAAATGCGTTTGTCCCTTTAACCAAGCCAATACATTCGGCGTTTCATCGGGTAATGCAATCTCCGCTGTCAGCTCACTCCATTCCGCCGTGTCGGCAAGATGTTGAATCTGTTGGCTAAGTTGTTGTTTTAATTGATGAAAAATAGACATTTGTAAAATATTGAGGCAATCTAACCGCTTGCAGCAAAAAAGAGTGTTATTTTAACGTATTTTCTCTTTTTTTTCCCAACAAATCGGAGTACAGTGAAGCGTTTTTTACGATGAAAATCCGAGGAAGAGAAAATGGAACGATTTGCAAAGACAGATAAACTGACCCACGTTCGCTACGATATTCGTGGCCCGGTACATAAAGAGGCAATCCGCCTTGAAGAAGAAGGGCATAAAATTCTCAAGCTGAATATCGGCAACCCCGCCCCTTTCGGTTTTGACGCACCGGCGGAAATTTTGGTGGATGTTATCCGCAATTTGCCGACCGCACAGGGCTATTGCGATTCAAAAGGGTTATATTCCGCCCGTAAAGCGATTGTGCAATATTACCAACTTAAAGGGCTACGGGATATTGATGTGGGCGATGTGTATATCGGCAATGGGGTATCGGAGCTGATTACGATGTCTATGCAAGCGCTATTAAATGATGGAGATGAAATTCTGATCCCGATGCCGGATTATCCGCTTTGGACAGCGGCTGCGACCTTAGCTGGCGGGAAAGCGGTGCATTATTTGTGCGATGAAGAAAATGAATGGTTTCCGGATATTGAGGATATTAAAGCGAAAATTACCCCGAATACCAAAGCCATTTTGGTGATTAACCCAAATAACCCGACCGGTGCGGTCTATAGCCGCCAACTGTTGTTAGACATTGCGGAAGTCGCACGCCAACACAATCTGATGATTTTTTCAGACGAGATCTACGAGAAAATTGTCTATGACGGTGCAGTGCATCACCACATTGCCGCCCTTGCGCCTGATCTGTTAACCGTTACTTATAACGGCTTATCCAAAGCCTATCGGGTGGCAGGCTTCCGTCAGGGGTGGATGGTGCTAAACGGTCCGAAACAGCAGGCAAAAGGCTTTATTGAAGGTTTGGATACGCTGGCATCAATGCGGTTATGTGCCAATACGCCGATGCAACACGCAATTCAAACGGCATTGGGCGGCTATCAAAGCATCAATGAATTTATTCTGCCCGGCGGGCGTTTGTTGGAACAACGCAACAAAGCATACGAGCTGCTCACCCAAATTCCTGGGATAAGCTGCGTTAAACCGAAAGGGGCAATGTACCTGTTCCCGAAAATCGACACGGAAATGTACGGTATTCAGAACGATCAGCAATTCGTGTTAGATCTATTACGCCAAGAAAAAGTGTTGCTCGTGCAAGGTTCGGGCTTTAACTGGCATAAACCGGATCACTTCCGTGTCGTCAGCTTGGCACACGTGCATCAATTAGAAACCGCCATCGGTCGGTTAGCGAAATTTTTGCAGAATTATCGTCAATAATGAATCAGGACAAATAGCAATGCTTAAAGGTACATTGTTTTCGCTTTCCGCTTCGTTTTTATTTGGCGGGCTTTACTATTTGTCCACTGCCCTTAGCCCCCTCTCCGGCGAGAGTATCTATGGCTTTCGGATTTGGGTTACGTTGCCTTTTTTGTTTATTGCCCTTGTGATTTTCAAACAAGCGGGTGAATTTCGCCGTTTTTTGCAAAAATTGCGTCAATCTCCCCGCTTGATCTTGGTGCTGTGTATCACCTCCGCGATTACGGCATCGCAAATGTGGCTGTTCCTTTGGGCACCGAATAATAATGCGGCGATCGATGTTTCAATCGGTTATCTGTTGATGCCGATCGCAATGGTTGCCGTTGGGCGCTTTATCTTTCAAGAACGCCTTTCGCCCCTGAAAATTGCCGCCATTCTGTTTGCCATTATCGGCGTATTGCTGACGTTAATCACCGCAGGCACGCTCTCTTGGGCAACCCTGATGGTACTGCTCGGCTACCCGCTCTACTTCAGCCTGCGCAAATATTTTGCGATTTCACACCTCTCCAGTTTTATCTGTGAAATAGTGTTGATGCTGCCCGCCGCCAGTTATTTTGTGTGGCAGACAGATATGGACGCTGTACTGGCGAAAAATCCGCTCATTTACGAATGGCTAATGTTACTGGGGCTGGTTAGCGGCTCGGCGTTAATCGCCTATGTGATTGCCAGTAGCCTTTTGCCGATTAACGTATTGGGGCTGTTAAGTTACGTTGAGCCAGCCTCAATGTTGGTTGTGTCGTTTTTAATCGGTGAAGTGTTGGATCAAAATGCCTATGTGCTGATGCTCTGTTTGAGTATTGCGATTGCCTTGTTGGTTTTTGAAGGGATTTTTCATCATCGAAAAGGACAAAAATAAGGGGGAACAGTGGCAAAAGGCATATTTCTAGCGCTCATCAGCAATATTTTATTTGGTACGGGCTACTATTTTACGTTGCTCTTACAGCCTTTAACCGATACCGAAATGCTCGGTTTACGCATTATCATTTTATTTGCGATATTCCTCTTTCAACAACAAAATAATTTTAACAAGCTGTTTGCCAATATTCGCCGACAACCCCATTTAATCGGCGTGATTTTATTATTAACCCTCAATACCGGCGTTCAATTATGGTTATTTCTCTGGGCACCCAATAATCACCAAGCCATTCAAGTCTCTATCGGTTATTTATTATTGCCGTTAGTTGCCGTAGCATTAGGTAAATTGATCTTCAAAGAGCATTTTTCCCGTTTAAAATGGTGGGCGTTGGCGTTCGCCTGCTTAGGCGTAGGCACGAACATTATCTTAGCCGATGAAATCTCTTGGGCAACTTTTGTCGCAGGCTTTGGCTACCCGATTTATATTGCATTACGCCGCTATTTTAATATCAATACACTCGCCACATTTTGTGTGGAGTTATTACTCTTATTGCCATTAGCCGTTTATTTTATTTGGCAAATAGACAGCGAAATCATTTTACTGAAAAATCACTATTTTTACGGCTATTTAATTTTATTTGGGCTGGTTAATGGTATGGCATTTATTTTATATATTTATTCCAGTAATTTATTACCGATTAACGTATTAGGTCTATTAGGCTATGCCGAACCGTTGGTGATGCTGATGATCTCGTTTGCGATCGGCGAAGTGTTAGAGACAAAATCCTATCTTTTATTGGCTTGCCTTATCGTTGCAATTATTTTATTAACAATTGACAATTTCCGTGCCAAGCTGCCAACCCATAGGCAAAACTAAAAAACATTATTCAGAATTATGCCTAGCTTTGCACGCTAAACATAAAAACAACAGATATAATAATGATTTCCGCATATAACGAACATCACTATTTGTCTTTAGATTGTCATTGAAAGCGCTTTTTATCATTTACTAGACAATAACGCCATCGTGCATATTTTGAGACAAAACCGACCGCTTGTTATCCGCTAACCTTGGCTATCAAACCAACTTTCTAAAATCAAACAGGCTGAAATTCCATCAACTTTGTCTTTTTTTAATGCCCGATAGCCGCCACGGGCAAAAATTTCTGCTTTCGCTTCAACCGTTGTCAGTCGCTCATCTTGTAATACAACCGGCAAATTAAAACGCCCGTGCAGACGGTTGGCAAACTTTTTCGCCCGTTGTGTCAATGGCTGCTCCGTACCATCCATATTAAGCGGCAAGCCGACAACCAGCAGATCCGGCTGCCATTGTGCCAGCAGCTTACCTATTTCCTGCCAATTAGGTACCCCATCTTGTGCTTTGAATGCCGGCAAACTTTGAGCCGTACCGGTAATACTCTGACCAACAGCACAACCGATACTGTTTGTGCCGAAATCAAAGGCAATCACAGTCTTCCCCATTTACGCTCTCCCTGCAGCAGTGGGAATGTTATCCCCTAATAAGCCATTAGCTTCCACCCAACGATCCAAATAGCCCGTTTGAAATAAAATAGTTTTATCAAACGGTGCAACCGCCCAGCTATTTTGCGCAATTTCCTGCTCTAATTGATCCGGTTTCCACGTACAGCACCCCAAACAGACAATAAAATTCTCCGGTGCAACCGTCTGCCCGAACGTTTCCAAAATATCGCCGGAAGTTGTCATTATCAAGTCATTGCCCGCCGGATAGCTATGTAGAAATGATTGCGGTGTCGGAGTGTGTAAAATAAAGCCTCGCTCTTGGCTGACCGGCCCACCGCTCAAGACCAACTGATCTTGGCTGTAATTCCGACTGTTTGCCATTAAAAAGTCCATTTTTGCTAACAATTCCATTACCGAGAGATCAGTCGGCGAGTTAATCATTACCCCCCAAGCGCCCTGTTCATTATGCTCACAGAGATAGATTACCGCGCGATCAAAGTAATCGTCCTGCATATCAAGGGTAGCAATTAAAAATTTGCCTTGTAAATTCATCATTTAGCTCATATCCCCATATAAAATCTGCAATGCGGTAATGGTGGCTAATGCCGCCGTTTCAGTGCGAAGTACCCTTTTCCCAAGCAGCACTTCGGTGAAACCTTGCGTTTCCGTCATTGCAATTTCTTCCGCCGACAGCCCGCCTTCCGAGCCAATTAGCAAGCGAACGCCCGCTTTCGGAATAGACGGCAAGGATTTTAAACTGTACTCGGCACGAGGGTGGAGGTTCAGTTTTAACATCTCATCCTGCTCTTTACACCAATCCGCCAACGGCATTATCGGACGGATTTCCGGTACAACATTACGCCCGCACTGCTCACAAGCGGCTATTGCAATTTTTTGCCACTGCTGAATTTTTTTATCCTGCCGTTCGGCATCTAATTTCACACCACAACGGCTCGACCAAAGCGGCGTAATCGTTTTCACCCCTAATTCTACCGATTTTTGAATGGTAAATTCCATTCGCTCCCCCCGTGAAATAACTTGTCCTAAATGAATAGCAAGGGGAGATTCCCGATCGTCAAATTCGCTGTGATGAATCCGTACCTCAATTTGCTTTTTATGCACTTGTGCAATGGTCGCGTGAAAAATCCGGTTTGTACCGTCAAACAGAATAATATCTTCTCCCTCTCCCATTCGCAGTACCCGACCAATATGGTTGGCAGCATCTTCGCTTAACTGGCAATGGGTTTTGCCAGATAATAATTCTGGGTGGTAAACTCTGGGTATTCTCATAATCAGCCGATAGTAGTCAAAGAGAGGGAAGTGTAATCAACCGCTTCCGTTCCTGCAAGTACAAGCGGTCGGTTAGGGCAGAAAATTTGCAATATTCTTGTAGAAACGCCACGCTAGCCTCTTTCATATAACCACACAATGTAGTGTGATTAAACGGACAGCGGTTCATTTAACGTTGTGTAACTGTAATATAATACTGCAAGTGCGCAAAAAGGTAAGGAATATTCGGCGTTTGAATAATCCTTACCTTTCTTGAAACGTATTTAACCGACGGCATAAACGAAAATCGGCAACGTGAGAATCATTGCAATGAGGTTCACATCAAAACATCACTCATCAGCCCAAAAACAAGCAATTTTTGTGCCGTCCGCCCGACTTTCTAACGTAGGACGTTCTTGCTTGCAACGCTCTGTCGCTTTCCAACAACGCGCGTGAAAAGCACAACCTTTCGGCGG
Source organism: Muribacter muris (assembly GCF_001038205.1). Classification (GTDB taxonomy): domain Bacteria; phylum Pseudomonadota; class Gammaproteobacteria; order Enterobacterales; family Pasteurellaceae; genus Muribacter; species Muribacter muris. The sequence goes on from NZ_JWIZ01000062.1 coordinate 19,268, forward strand.
GTTAAGCGGGCTTGGTAGCTCGCCGGTCAGTTTAATACGCTCTCGCCGTTGGTTCGGGTTTAATCGCGGCGTTGCCGAGAGTAAGGCTTGCGTATAAGGGTGGCGTGGGTTGCTAAAAAGGGTTTTGGTTTCACCCTGTTCAACACAACGTCCTAAATACATTACCATTACTTCGTCCGCAATGTGTTCCACCACCGATAAATCGTGGGAAATAAACACATAGGACAGCCCCATTTCCGCCTGTAAATCCATCATTAAATTCAGTACTTGCGCCCGTACGGAAACGTCCAATGCCGAAACCGGTTCGTCTGCCACCACAATATCGGGGTGTAGCATTAGCCCACGGGCAATCGCAATGCGTTGGCGTTGCCCGCCGGAAAACATATGCGGGTAGCGGTCGTAAAACTCAGGTTTTAAGCCGACTTTTGCCATCATTTCAAGCACTTGGGCTTTTCGCTCTTTGGCGGATAACGCCGTGTTAATTTTCAGCGGTTCTTCTAAAATTGTGCCGACTTTTTTGCGAGGGTTAAGGGACGCATAAGGATTTTGAAACACAATTTGAATTTTACGGCGACGAAGCTGGTTGGTGGCTTGGTCGCTGCCTAAAAAATTCTGCCCGTTATAGAATAATTGCCCTTCGGTCGGACATTCAATCATTGTGAGCATACGCCCAAGGGTTGATTTGCCGCAGCCTGATTCGCCTACAACGGCAAGGGTTTTGCCCCGTTCGAGACTGAAAGAAACGCCGTCCACCGCTTTAACCAACTTAGGCTGGCGGAACATTCCCTGTTTAACAGGATAATATTTTTTCAATTCCACCGCTTCAAGAAGCGGTGCGTTGTGATCGTTTTTTTGCATTTGAGTTATCCGATAAAAGCCTCTGGCTGACCTTGCACATTCAATGGCGTATGGCATTTTACTTGGCGGCCGTTAAGCTGATGTAACGGCGGTTCTTCACGGCGGCAACGCTCCGTTGCATAAGGGCAACGAGGGTTGAGCAAACACCCTTGCGGGCGATCGTATTTGCCCGGCACGACACCGGGTAGCGATTGCAGACGGGATTTGCCCTCCGCAAATTCGGGCAGTGCTTTAAGTAATGCCTGCGTATAAGGGTGAAGCGGGGAGTGGAAAATGTGCTCGGCTTTGCCCTCTTCCACCACTTGCCCCGCATACATCACAATAATACGGTGTGCCGACTCCGCCACCAACGCAAGATCGTGGGTAATCAAAATCAACGCCATATTCTCTTTGCGTTGCAAGGTCAGTAGCAGATCGATAATTTGCGCTTGAATCGTTACGTCTAACGCCGTGGTCGGCTCATCAGCAATCAGTAGCTTCGGGTTACAAGCAATCGCCATTGCAATCATCACCCGTTGGCTCATTCCGCCGGAAAGTTGGTGCGGATAAACGGACAAGCGAGATTCGGGATCAGGAATGCCCACCATTGTCAATAGTTCAATCGCCCGTTGGCGACGGCTTGCTTTTGTGCCGCCTTGATGCACCTTTAACGCCTCCATAATCTGATAGCCGACCGTATAGCTCGGATTGAGACTGGTCATTGCGTCTTGGAAAATCATTGCCACATCGGCACCGATAATCTGCTGCTTTTCTTTCGGCGTCAGTTCGAGCAGATCTTTGCCGTGAAAGCGTAGCTCGCCAGCCATTACCCGTCCGGGGAAATCAATCAATCCCATAATCGCCAGTGAGCTGACCGATTTACCCGATCCCGATTCACCGACAATCCCCAACACTTCGCCTTCATTGACTTGATAGCTAATCCGATCCACCGCTTTAAACGGGCTTTTTTGTTCGCCGAAATGGACGGAAAGCTGGTTTACTTCTAATAATGCCATTGCGTCCTCCTACTGCTTTAATTTTGGATCGAGCGCATCACGCAAACCATCGCCCATCAGGTTAAATGCCAACACAAGCGATAAAATTGCCAGCCCCGGAATCGTAACCAGCCAGTTCGCCGACTGCATAAAACTACGGGATTCCGCCAACATTGTCCCCAACTCCGGTGTCGGCGGTTGCGCCCCTATCCCTAAGAAGCCGAGGGCGGCGAGTTCTAAAATCGCATTGGAGATCCCCATTGTCATTTGCACAATCAGTGGGGCAAGGCAGTTTGGTAGGATCACGATGAACATTAACCGTGCAACACCTGCCCCTGCCACTTTGGAAGCGGTTACATAATCCCGATTTTTTTCACTCAGCACGGAGGCACGGGTTAAACGGACATAGCTCGGAATAGAGACCACGGCGATCGCAATCGCCGCATTCACCAGCGAAGGCCCTAAAATCGTTACCACGCCGATGGTAAGCAACAGGCTCGGAATCGCAAGCATAATATCGACAAAGCGCATAATCACAATGTCAATCGTGCCGCCATAGTAACCGGCAATTAAGCCTAAGATCACGCCTAATACGCAAGACATCAGCACAATCAGCAAGCCGATAAAAATCGACAATCTTGCCCCATAAATAATACGGGACAGAATATCCCGCCCAATATCATCAGTACCGAGCCAATAGGGCGCTTGCCCGCCGTCAAACCACGCAGGCGGTAATAATAAGGCACTGCGATTTTGGCTAATCGGGTCGAAAGGGGCAATCACATCGGCAAAAAGGCAAATAAACGCCACAAAAACAATAAAAGCCAGCCCAATCACCGCCCCTTTATTTTGGCGGAAATAAAACCAAAATTCTTGTAACGGGGTAAGCGGTGCCGGCGAAGCGGATTCAAGATGAGACATTATCACTCCAAACAAAATTAGGTATGGCGAATACGCGGATTCACAATACCGTAAAGCAGATCAACCGACAAATTCACGAAAATAATTAAGGTTGCAATAATCAGTACCGAGCCTTGTAATACGGGGTAATCACGGGAATTGATCGCATCAATAATCCATTTGCCGATCCCCGGCCACGAGAAAATATTTTCCGTTAATACTGCTCCCGATAATAGCTGCCCGACAATCAGCCCCACCACCGTAACCACCGGAATTAACGCATTACGCAGAGCGTGAATAATGACAATGTGGGTGGTATTCAGCCCTTTGGCTTTCGCCGTGCGGATATAATCCTCACCCAACACTTCTAACATTGAGGAACGAGTCATGCGGGTAATAATTGCCAACGGAATCGTCCCCAGCACAATCGCCGGTAAAATTAAGGATTTGATCGCCGCTAAAAATGCCCCCGGTTCGTCTGAACGCCAAGTATCAATCAGCATAAATCCGGTGTCCGCCTCAATCCAAAATTCTGCGGGTAAACGACCGGAAGCCGGTAGCCCCAAGGGAGTTGAAACATAAAGAATTAAGATCAATCCCCACCAAAAAATCGGCATTGAATAGCCGGTCAGCGACAGAGACGTTACAGCGTGGGAAAGCCACGACTCTTTTTTCACCGCAGCAATCACCCCCAGCACAATACCGCCGATCAGCGACCATAGCAGCGCAAAAAACGCTAATTCCACCGTCGCAGGAAACAGTGTGAAAAACTCTTTTAAAACCGGTTCATTATTGCGAAAAGAATTGCCCAAATCGCCCTGAAATACGCCTTTGATATAGTTGAAATATTGTTCGTAAAGGGGTAAATCCAAGCCGAGCTGGCTCATCATTTGGGCGTGAATTTCGGGGCTAAGCCCTCGCTCGCCCATTCGGATCTCAATCGGATCGCCGGGAATAAGGTGAACTAAAGCAAAAGTAATTAAGGTTATCGCAAAGAAGGTTGGGATAACCATTAAAATACGTTTAAGAATAAATTGAAACATTCAAACTCTCGATGTTTAAGTTAGCAAGCGGTCGGTTTTTGCGTACTTTTTACAATATGATAATGCTTACTGCTGTTCGTCATAAATGGCACAATTAAGCTGTCATTAAACGGGCAAAGTATTGCGTCATCTAATGATGAACGATATTGCAAGCGACATAATATCGCAAGAATTTACCATAAACTGACCGCTTGTAAAGGGCATTACTGCCGAATTATTGGCTGTCTAAATCCACCTTTTCAAAGCTGTGTACGTTAAACGGACTCATCACATAGCCTTTGACTTCTTTGCGTACAGGGAAATACGAGGTAGAGTGCGCCAAGGTAATCCACGGTGCTTGTTCTTTAAAGACGAGCTGGGCTTGTTCGTACAGCGCGACCCGCTTGGCGTGATCCGTTTCTTGTGATGCGCCTACCACTAATTCATCAAACCCTTTATGACAGAATTTGGCGTAGTTCGAGCCTAACTCCACCGCGGAGCAGCTTAATAGAGTATTTAAGAAGTTATCCGGATCGCCGTTATCGCCCGACCAACCCATTAAGCCTGTTTGGTGATCGCCCGCCCGCATACGTTTAAGGTATTCACCCCACTCATAGCTAACGATTTTGGCATTCACGCCGACTTTTTTCCAATCTTCCTGAATCAGCTCCGCAATTCGCCGTGCGTTCGGATTATACGGGCGGGAAACCGGCATTGCCCACAAATCCGTGTCAAAACCGTTTTCAAAGCCGGCTTCTTTTAACAAGGCTTTGGCTTTTTCCGGATTATAGTCATAATCCGGTGTGTTTTCGTTATAGCTCCACATTGTCGGCGGAATCGGATTTTTTGCCACTTGTCCCGAGCCTTGATAAACCGCATCAATGATCGCCTGTTTATTCACCGCATAACTTAACGCTTGACGCACTTTTACATTATCAAACGGTGCTTTTTGTACGTTGAAATTCAAATAACCGATATTGAGCCCCGGTTTACTCATCAGGTTAATCGCCGGATCATTTTTCATTTTTTCAATATCCGCCGGATTCGGATAAGGTGCGGCGTGGCACTCCGCTTTTTGTAATTTGGCATAACGCACGGACGCATCAGGGGTAATTGAGAACACTAAGCGGTCAATCGCCGGCTTACCGTCCCAATATTGTTCAAAGGCTTTATAGCGGATTTGGGAGTCTTTTTTATAATCGACAAATTGGAAAGCCCCCGTACCGATCGGGTTGGTATCCACTTTCTCCGGCGTACCGGCTTTCAACATTTTATCGGCATACTCCGCCGACATAATTGAAGCAAAATCCATCGCCAAATTGGCTAAAAACGGCGCATTCGGCATATTTAGGCTGATTTTTACCGTATAATCGTCCACTTTTTCCACTTTATGAATGATATTTTGCATATCCATTCCGACAAAATATTCATAATTTCCGCCGGATACTTTGTGATAAGGGTGATTCGGATCAAGCTGGCGGTTGAACGAGAACAGCACATCGTCCGCATTAAAATCACGGCTTGGGGTAAAGTCTTTCGCAGAATGGAATTTCACGCCTTTACGCAAATGGAAAATGTAGGTTTTCTTATCGTCCGACACTTCCCAACTTTCCGCCAAAGACGGCTCAATGCTAGTTTCTCCTGCTTTAAACGCCGTTAAGCGATTAAACATAGCACGGGAAGAGGCATCTAAGGTTCCGCCGTCTGTCCCAAGCTGCGGGCTTAAAAAGGAAGGCGAGGCTTCCAAGCAGTAAACAAAGGTTTTTGGTGCTGCCACTGCCGAACCAGACGCCACCGCCAAAGCCAAGAGGGAGAGTTGTGTTAGCTTTTTCATTTTCACTCCTAGGGTTATTTGCATCGTTGTAAAATTGGCTAGGGCTTCAATATACAAATTTTTGAATGAACTGCAATAGATTTTTTAATGCAAGCGGTGTTTTTGTAAAGAAATATTGCAAAATTGTTACACAGATCACGAAAACAAAAGGGACGCAAAAGCGTCCCAAGTAGTACAAGCGGTTGGTTTTGGCAAAGTTTTTGCCGTACGATCAAAAATGAAGCCTAGGCAAGTTATACCTACCCCGTCAAACACCAAAGGATTTCAAAATATGATACGGATATATCCTCGTGTGTTACAAAAAATTTGCTCCAACCGAGCGCTTATTGAATTAACCTAAAATGCGATTTAATTCTTCGCTGACTTTTTCGACCGGCTGTGTGCCGTCTAAACGGAAATATTGGGTATTGCCGGCTTCGGCTTCAGCGGTGTAGTAGGCAATCAATGGCTTGGTCTGTTTATGATAAATTGCCAAACGCTCTAACACGGTTTCCGCTTTATCGTCCGGGCGAATAATTAACTCTTCGCCGGTTACATCGTCTTTACCTTCCACTTTCGGCGGGTTATACACCACGTGGTAGGTACGTCCTGACGCTTGATGCACTCGGCGACCGCTCATACGTTCCACAATCACCTCATCAGCCACATCAAATTCCAACACAAAATCAATTTTCACACCGGATTCTTTCAAGGCATCGGCTTGCGGAATCGTGCGAGGAAAACCGTCTAATAAAAACCCGTTGGCACAATCCGGTTGGGCAATACGATCTTTAACCAACGCCACCGTCAGCTCGTCCGGCACTAATTTTCCTTCGTCCATCAACGCCTTAGCTTGTTTACCTAACTCGGTGCCGGCTTTAATCGCCGCACGGAACATATCCCCCGTTGAAATTTGCGGAATACCGAATTTGTTCATCATAAATTGGGCTTGCGTGCCTTTACCCGCCCCCGGCGCACCTAATAGGATAATTTTCATACGAAAACCTCTTAAAAAATAAAAAACAATGAAATAGGTGATAACCTTACCGATTACTGCCTGAAATTGCAAATGTTATTGCGGAAATGACCGCTTGTCGATGCCACATCAGATCTACTCTGAAATGATTTCAATCTATTTAACGGCATCAACGTCGTATTTCTACACTAAATAGCCGTGCTACAACCGAATAGGAATTTTCACCCCGCTATTCACTAAACTGCATTTGGTGGAGCTGTTTGTACGCGCCGCCTAGTGCCAGCAGTGCTTGGTGAGTGCCACGTTCTATAATCCGACCGTGATCGATCACCAAAATTTCATCAGCTTTTTCAATCGTGGAAAGGCGGTGAGCAATCACCAATACGGTGCGGTCTTTTTGTAGTTCGTCCAATGCCGCTTGAATTGCCCGTTCCGATTCCGTATCAAGAGCGGAAGTCGCCTCATCTAAGACCAGCACCGGCGAGTTACGCAACAATGCACGGGCGATTGCCAGACGTTGCCGCTGCCCGCCCGATAAGTTCACGCCGTTTTCGCCAATTACAGTATCCAACCCCTGCGGCATTTTTTCGATAAATTCCATCGCATACGCTGCTTTGGCTGCCCGCTCAATCTCGGCACGGCTGAATTTATCTTGTGCGGCATAGGCGATATTATTGGCAATGGTGTCGTTAAACAGGTGAACCTGTTGAGAGACAATCGCACACTGCTCACGCAGATTATTCAAGCGATAATCCTGAATATTTTTACCGTCCAGTAAAATCGTGCCGCTGTCAATCTCATAAAAACGGGTAATCAGATTAGCTATGGTAGATTTCCCCGAACCTGAACGCCCGACTAATGCCAGCGTTTTCCCTGCCGGTAATTCAAACGAAATGCGATTAAGTGCCGGCTGATCTTTGCCGTAATAGGTGAAAGAGACGTTTTCAAAACGAATATCACCTTTTGCACGAGAAGTTTGATAAGTACCGTGATCCCGCTCGGTCGGTAAATCAAATAGGGCGAATAGCGTTTGACAAGCCGCCATTCCCCGTTGGAATTGCGCATTGACGTTAGTGAGGGTTTTCAGTGGACGCAGAATACCCATCAATGCACCAAGGACGGCGGCAAATTCGCCAGCAGTCAGGCTATCGCCCATAATCTCCGGCGAGCCGGCTAAGAACAGCACTACCGCTAACGCTAATGAGGCGATCACTTGGATAATCGGGTCGGAAATCGCTGTTGCCGCCATCATTTTCATTCCTTTGCGGCGCATATCATTACTGGTATGGTTAAAGCGGTGTTCTTCGACCGCCTGCCCGCCAAAGGAGAGTACCACTTTATGTCCCCGCAACATTTGCTCGGCACTCTCCGTCATACTGCCCATTGATTCCTGCATATTGCGGCTTAAACGGCGGAAGCGCTTCGCCACTAGGCGAATCAGCACGGCAATAATCGGCCCGATAAGAAATAGCACAAGGGATAACCGCCAACTGTAATAAAACATTGTTGCCACTAAAAAGAGAATATAAACTCCCTCCCGTACCACGCTCTGCAAGGCACTGGCAGAAGAATTGGCGATCTGCTCGGAATCGTATGTAATGCGGGATAATAATTTGCCGGAGGAATTTTGATCGAAAAAAGTAACAGGCATAAACATCAAATGCTTAAACACCTTTTGACGCATTGTCATCACCACTTTACCGGACACCCACGCCAAACAGTAGCTGGATACAAAGCTGGTTAGCCCCCGTGCGAAAATCAGCCCGACCACAATAAACGCCATCATTTTCAGAAAGTTACGATCGGACGTTCCGCCAAAGCCCTCATCAATTAACGGTTTTAGCATTGTGATGAGGTAAGCGTCTGCACCTGCATTCAGCACCATTGCTAACATTGCCACCAAAATACCCGCTTTAAACGGCGAGATCATCGGCCACAAGCGTTTAAACGTCTGCCAAGTCGATTGATCGTGGGTTATCTCATCAAGTGAGAAAGAAGGTTTTGACATAATATTTCAACTTTATCGTAAAAAGTGGCTTATTCTAAAGGCAAACGGCGGTTATGCCAAATTTAAAACCACCCGCAAATCACCCATTTAAACAACAAAGGGGCAAGCAGGGACGATACCAATCCGCACAGCACTAGCGAAACAGACGCATAGCTCCCTGCTTTTACGCTATATTCCATTGAACGAGCTGTGCCTAATGCGTGGGAGACTGCCCCCATACTCAACCCGACTGCACGGGCATTATGCACCTTTAGCCACTGTAATACGGCAATACCAAATGCCGAGCCGGTCAAACCCGATACAGTAACCGCTACCGCCCCGACCGCCGAATTACCGCCGATTTGATCGACAATCGAAACGGCAATCGCCGTTGTTACCGATTTAGGCAAAATCGCCATAATGATCTCTTGGCTTGCACCAAACAGTAATGCCAGCAATACCCCCGTCAACATCGAAAAAAGCGAGCCGGCTAACACCACGATTGTAATGACACGCCAATGCTTGCGAATTTGCGGTAATTGCTCATAAAACGGTACGGCAAGCGCGACAACCGACACACCTAATAGCTGATTGATCGGAAAATTACCTTGATAATAATCGCCAAAGGGAATATGACATAATACCAATATCGCCGCTAACAATAATAGCGATAAAATGAAAGGGTTCAACACCGCAGATTTGAGTGTTTTACTTAGCTTCAACGCCACAATAAACACCGCAACCGTCAGTAATGAGTAAGCATAAATCGGCACATTCATCGACGGCGCTCCCGTTTTACTGAACGGCTAAACAGCCATTGAGAAAAGTAGCCAATAATAACTAAAGACAGCACAGCACTTAAAAAATTAGCCATCACTAACGCATTTAGATGCGCCAGTAACACCTCTGTTTGCTCAACAATCCCGGCACAAATCGGCAGAAAAAAGAGTGTCATATAACGTAACAAGGGGCGGGAAGCCGGTAACACCCAATTCAGCTTGATAAAACCTAACGTCAATCCACCGAATAAAAGCAGCAATCCCCAAATACTTTCCGATATACCAATTGGTACTAGCCACGCCAGCCCTTTTCCTAAATAAAGCATTAAACATAAAATCCCAAGTGCGACGCAAAAGCGTAACAGCTTGCCTAATATTATCCGTAACATACCGCCATTATCCTTTAAACAATACTAACAAAGGCGGTATTTTGCAAAAAATATGCCGTAACCGACCGCTTGTTAGCTACCCTGTGCTTTTAAAAAGCCAATTACTTTCCCCAAATCCCGTGTGCGTTGGGAGGGCGGCAGGCTTTTCAGGAAAGTCGCCCCATATTGCCGCATCACCAATCGGGCATCACAGATAATCACCGCCCCTCTGTCCGTTACATCACGGATAAGCCGTCCCACACCTTGTTTAAGCGTAATGACCGCTTCGGGAATTTGAATATCGTTAAAGGGATCGCCCCCTTGCAAGCGACAATCTTCCATTCTTGCTTTGAGTAACGGTTCGTCTGGTGCGGTAAAGGGCAGTTTATCAATAATCACCAATGAGAGTGCATCGCCCCTCACATCAATCCCTTCCCAAAAACTTTGAGTAGCAACCAACACACTGTTCGGCTCGGCGACAAATTTTTCCAGCAGGCGACTTTTACTGGTTTCCCCTTGTAGCAATACGCTTAAATCGCTGTGTTCCCGCAGAAAATCGGCCAGCCCCCGCATCATAAAATAAGAGGTACAGAGCAAAAAGCAACGCCCCTTATTTGCCTCAATCACAGGTTTGAGTAACTGCCCCAACGCCGTGAGCGTGTGGGCTTTATTGCTATCGGGCAGGTAACGAGGCACACACAATAGAGACTGCTTCGCATAATCAAACGGGCTTTGCAGCACCATTTGCTCGGCATTCATAATCCCTAACCGTTGGCAGAAATGGTCGAACTTGCCGCCGACTTCCAAAGTGGCGGAAGTAAACACCCAACCGATTTTTTGTGTGTTAAGCTGCTCGCCGAATTTATCCGCCACCGTCAAAGGCGTAATGTGCAAGCCGAACGCCCGCCCGTTCGTTTCATACCAATAGCAATAACCTACCGTGGTAGTATCGCTGAGTTTTTTAAGCTTGACTTTGATTTCTGCCAAACGTTCGAAGATTTTATCTAAGGTTTCCGAACGCCCCAGCGATTTTTTCACCACATCGCTCAAAAATTCAAGGGTGTCATTCAGCTTATTCAGCCCCTCAACCACCGTGCGATTTTGCAATAATTCCCGTAAATTGCCCCGCTTGTTGCCCTCTCCAATCAATAAACGGAAATCCTGCACCACTTTTTGCAGATGATCCGCCGCTTTGCCAAGCTGGGCGAGATCTTTTAATTCCGAGCGATAAACAATCGTGCAATCCTTACATAAATCAAACAGTTGGCGAGAGGTTAGGGACTGCCCGAAATATTGACTGGCGATGTCCGGTAACTGATGCGCTTCATCAAACACCACCAACTCCGCCTCCGGAATCAACTCGCCAAACCCCGTTTCTTTAACCGCCATATCCGCACAAAACAGATGATGATTAACCACCACCACGTCCGCTTCCATTGCTCTACGACGTGCGTGAACGATGTAGCACTCTTTATAGTTCGGGCAATCCGATCCAAGGCAGCTCTCAGTTGTCGAAACCAACTGCGGTAAAATCGGACTATCTTCGGCAAGGGCGATACACTCGCTCAAATCACCCGTTTGGGTTGCCGCCTGCCATTTACGCACTTTGCCGAGATCCGATAGCACCGATTTATCGCCCAATACCCCCATTGCGATCACCTGATCTAAACGCTCCAAGCACAAATAATTCGCCCGCCCTTTGAGCAAGGCAATTTTACCTTTATATTTCAAGGCTTTTTGGATTGTGGGCAAATCCCGCTTAAACAGTTGATCTTGCAAGTTTTTTGAACCGGTGGAAATGATCGTTTTTTTGCCGGACAACAACGCCGGCACAAGATAAGCAAAGGTTTTGCCCGTACCGGTGCCGGCTTCAATCACCGCACTGTTTGCCAATTTTACCGCTCTGCCGACCGCTTGCGCCATTTCCAACTGCGCCTCACGAGGCTTAAAGCCTTGAATATTCTGGCTTAATGTGCCGCTTTCACTAAAAGCGTTGTTGATTTTTTGAGTTAATGTCATCGCATTTTCGTACGTTGATTGAGGGAGAAAAGGTACGGATTTTAACAGAAAAAGCCTGTTTCTGCTAAACCTCAATAGTAGGTTGCAAGCGGTCGATTAGCTATCATTTTATGACGGACGCCGGCGTAGCGTCCCTACATTTTGAGTGCACTTTAAGTTGGTGCAATAACAGTGCAACTCTTTACAAAATCAGTTGTAAGACAAGAGCGGGAGCGTATCCGGTAAGCTATCCGGATTTGCTAATAAAGACGTTGGTAAGGTCGGTGTTTGACTTTCGTGGAAACAAGCAAGATTGTAATCCAGCCCTGAAATTGTTTTCGGCTGCCCAAAATGGTTATTTGGTTGATAACGGTCGGAGATAAACCAAAAACAGCGGTAGCCGAGTTGATTAAGGTAGCGAATTAAATCTTGGGATTTATGGAGATGCGCTTCAATAAAAATCACCGGTTTGTGCTTCTCAATCGTTTGAATAGCCCCTTTCAATACATTAAGATCAAAGCCTTCGGCATCAATTTTTAACAATGATAAATGAGGGAGTGTTTGAATTTCAGGGTGCTCGTCGATTTTTACAACCTGCACGCTTTCGTATGCAATATTACCTTGAAATGTACCTTCAGTATTAAAGCCTTTATCCAGTGAAAAACTGCCGTAATTCCACGCTGTTTCATAATCCGAAGAAGCAATTTGAATGACGCCTGCTTCGTCACTAACCCCTTGCTGATAAGTATAAACATTGGTTAATTGATTGATAGCTAAATTGCTGCATAGCACTTGAAAGATAATCCGCTGCGGTTCAAAACAAAACAGTTTGCCTTGGTGTGCCATTTTCGCTAGAGGGACGGCGTGCATACCGATATTTGCCCCGACCTCAATAATATTGCTTTGCGCTGAAAGAACTTGACGAAAAAATTGAACTTCAACTTCCGACCATTCACCATAAGTGCGAGCGTAGCCGCTGATAAAATCGCCGTCAATCAGATTAAAATTACCCCATTTGAGCGTATAAATACGAGAACGCATAATTTTCCTTTTTAGGTTAATTGAACAAATTTTATTTTACTTCTGTTTTTTTTTGCTCAATTAAATTTTAAATCGGCGATTTTATTTATAGCGTTTTTGTTCACTAGTAGCATCTAAATGTTTAAGCCAGTCGAGTTTTTCTCTGATCTGTTTTTCCATTCCTCTGTCTGTCGGGAAATAGAATTGGGTCTGTTTTAATTCAGGCGGGAAATAATTCTCACCGGCGGCGTAAGCGTAGGCTTCATCGTGCGCATAGCGGTAGCTTTCGCCAAAGCCGAGGGATTTCATCAATGCGGTCGGTGCATTGCGTAAATGAGGCGGTACATCATAATCTTTTGCTTCAGCAGCGAGCTGTTTGGCGGCATTAAAGGCGGTATACACGGCATTACTTTTCGGGGCAACAGCAAGGTAAATCACCGCTTGCGCAATCGCTCTCTCGCCTTCGTAAGCGCCCACTCGGGTGTAGCAGTCCCACGCTGCCAACGCAATTTGCATTGCTCGGGGGTCGGCATTGCCAATATCTTCGGAAGCAATCGCTAATAAGCGGCGGGCGACATACAGGGGATCGCCGCCGGCGGTCAAAATACGGGCATACCAATAGAGTGCGCCGTCCGGTGATGATCCCCGCACCGATTTGTGCAGGGCGGACATCAGATCGTAAAAACGATCACCGCCTTTATCAAAACGGGCTTGGCGTTCCCCCAGCACTTCTACCAGCAGGTTTTTATCCAATAATTTGCCCTGTGGCAGTGCTTCCGCCATATCGCTCATCAATTCCAAGCAATTTAGCGCAAAGCGACCATCACCATTAACATAATCCGCCAGCAGATCCAGTACATTATCTTGGATCACCATTTTCTCATTGCCCAGCCCCCGCTCTTTGTCTGTAAGGGCATTTTGCAAAATTTGGCGAATTTCGACCGCTTGCAGCGGTTTGAGAATGTAAATTCTCGCTCTGGAGAGCAAAGCGTTATTCAGTTCAAAGGAAGGGTTTTCGGTGGTTGCGCCAATAAACACAATCGTGCCGTCTTCAATATGCGGCAAAAACGCATCTTGCTGGCTTTTGTTGAAACGATGTACCTCGTCCACAAACAGCAACGTTCGCCGTCCGGTTTGACGGTGCAGTTTAGCTTGTTCAATCGCTTCTCGGATCTCTTTAATACCGCTAGTTACCGCAGACAGTTTAATCACTTCGGCATCAAGACTGCTCGCAATAATCTCTGCCAAGGTGGTTTTACCCGTACCGGGCGGCCCCCAGAAAATCATTGAGTGGCTATACCCTGCTTCTATCGCACGGCGAAGCGGTTTGCCTTGTCCGAGTAAATGTCCCTGCCCGACATATTCCGTCAAATTGCGAGGGCGCATTCTGGCGGAAAGCGGGCGAAAATCGGCTGAAAAATCAAGGCTTAAACTGTTCATTAGCGTAAGTGTAGCCCTCGGCGGATTTGTCGCATTAACAGGAAGATCCAAGGCCATAAAACGCCGCTAATGATCGCCCCCAATAGCTCTTGTTGGTTAAACACGGCACCGTGTAAAACCAGTTCGACAAAAAAGATCAAAAAACGGATCACGGCAATATAGGCAATCACTAGCACCCCTTGCAACCAGAGGGAAAGATTACGCAAAATCAGGTGATATTTCGCCACAAAATAGATCGCAACCGACAAGACTAAAGCGTGAACGCCTAGAATGGAACCTAAAATCAGATCCCAAATAATACCGGCAATAAATGCTGTCCCGACACTGATTTTATTCGGCAGTGCCAATGCCCAATAAATCAACACCAACACCACCCACGTTGGACGCAGCCCTTGAAATCCCGCCGGCCACGGCATAATTTCCAACACAAACGCCACAATAAAAATCAGCACCAATACCAGAATTTGAAACAGTGCATTTTCTCTCATTATTCTGCCCCTTGATCTGTACTGTGGTTAATCTCGCTCTCTGTCTCCGGTGCAGTTGCCGGATTTTCAAGCAATTCTTCCGGTTCAAGCGGTTCGTTTTTCGGTTCTTCGTTATTACCGATTTTCATCTTTTTCGCATTTTTAAGCCGAGAGAGCGGGTGTAAATTTCGGCGGCGTTCTTCCACCACATCACGCACATCTTGCGGAGAAAGCCGCTGGGTTTTATGCATTTCTTCCGCTGTCGGCCACAATAGTAATAAATAACGCAGCCGTTCTAAAGATGCCAAGGGTCGAGCAATAGCTTTGGCAAAATGGTTTGAGCCGTCATTATGCACCATTTCGACCACGGCAACCGGATAGCCCTCCGGAAAACGTCCGCCTAAGCCGGAAGTAACCAAAATATCACCGGTTTTAATGTCCACCGTTCGAGGCAGATTATCTAAAATCAATTCATCATTATTGCCCGTGCCGTTAGCGATCGCCCGCACATCGTTGCGTAAAATTTGTACCGGCACGGCGTGAGTAACATCCGTCAGCAGTAATACTCGACTACTGGTTTCGCCGACAGAAATAATCTGCCCGACTACGCCCTTTTCATCAATAATCGGCTGCCCGACAAATGCGCCGTCTTTGCGACCTTGATTGACAATAATTTGTTGGCGGTAAGCGTCCATTTCGGCGGTTAATACTTCCGCCACTTTTTTATATTCGTCTTGACGTAGGGGGGAGCTAAGCAGCAAACGCAGGCGTTGGTTTTCTACCTTGAGCTGCTCAAGCAATAACAAATCGGCGTTTTTTTCCCGTAGCTGCTCTTTTAAGGCTTGGTTTTCAAGCTGTAATTTTTGGCTATCAATGAAGTTATTGCTAACGCTATCTAACACCGTGCGGGGCGTATTGGCAAAATAGTATAAACCGCTGACGGCGGTTTCAAGCATATTCCGCATTTGGATCATTGCATTGCTGCGACCGTCCAATAAAATAAAGGCGATAGAAATGCTCACCGCAAAGAAAAGTCTCACGCCAAGGGAGGGCGCTTTGGCAAAAATAGGCTTCATTGTGTCTTTCGCTGATGAATAGATGACAAAAATGCGTTTGCAAATCGCAACATATAACTAACCGCTTGTGCATAGTGTAAGCATAAAACTGGGCTTACCGTTAAACAGAGGGACGCAATGCGTCCCTACCAATTCACTAATTTATCGCAATATCCAATTAGTTATCATCGCTAAATAGATCGCCGCCGTGGGTGTCAATCATCTCTAACGCTTTACCGCCACCACGCGCCACACACGTAAGCGGATCTTCAGCTACAATCACCGGCACACCTGTCGCTCTTGAGAGCAATACATCAAGGTTTTTCAGTAACGCACCGCCACCGGTTAAAACCATTCCACGCTCGAAAATATCGGCGGCTAATTCCGGCGGGCATTGTTCCAATACGCCTTTTACCGCTTCTACAATGCCTGTTAATGGCTGTTCAATCGCTTCCAGCACTTCTTTTGAGTTTAATTCAAAGGTTCTCGGCGCACCTTCCGCCAGATTATGGCCGTGTACTTCCATTGTTTTTACTTCGCCTTCTAGAGGCTCTTTGGTTTTATCATCTAATTGGATACAAGCGGTGGCGATCTCTTTTTTGACACGCTCTGCCGTGGTTTCCCCGATCGCCGAACCATAATGACGGCGGACATAAGCGATTATCGCTTCGTCAAATTTATCCCCCCCGATCCGCACTGAAGATGAGTGAACGATGCCGTTTAACGATAATACCGCCACTTCGGTTGTCCCGCCGCCAATGTCAATCACCATTGACCCCGCCGCTTCGGTAACCGGTAATCCCGCACCGATTGCTGCCGCCATCGGTTCTTCAATTAAATAAACCTCGCGCGCACCTGCACCGATTGCCGATTCTTTAATCGCTTTACGCTCGACCTGGGTTGCCCCAGCCGGTACGCACACTAATACGCGCGGGCTTGGGCGCATAAAATTGTTGCTATGCACCTGTTTGATAAAGTGCTGTAACATTTTTTCCGTTACATAGAAATCGGCGATTACACCGTCTTTCATCGGACGAATCGCCAAAATACTTTTTGGGGTTTTGCCGAGCATTGATTTTGCATTAGTGCCGACCGCTGCGATACTTTTTAACGACCCAATACGATCTTGGCGAACCGCAACCACCGAAGGCTCATCTAATACGATGCCTTGCCCTTTAACATAAATCAAGGTGTTTGCCGTACCTAAATCAATAGAAAGATCGTTTGAAAATAATCCAAGAAATTTTTTAAACATAGTGGGATCCGTTAATTTTGCGTTGTATTCAAAAAAGAAACCCCTTGGCGAGAAAAGGGGAAAATTGTGCGTCAATATAGCAAAAAAGCCTTGCTAACTCCAATAATTAATGTAATTTTTTATCGGAATACTGGTTTGGACAGTACAATTCTGCAATTTATCCCTTTTAGATAATGGATTAGAAAAATTTTTCCCAATCACAAAAATAAATGGTACATTTATGCCTGTTTTTTCACGAAAACAGTTTCACTATTTCATTTTAAAATCATACAGGAGTCTTTATGCTTATTGGTGTACCAAGAGAGCTGCTGGACAATGAAAGTCGTGTGGCGGCAACGCCGAAGACCGTTCAGCAAATCCTCAAACTAGGCTTTAATGTGATCGTTGAACGCGATGCCGGATTTAAAGCCAGTTTTGAAGATGCAGCCTTTGCTGAAGCCGGCGCAACGGTGGGGAATGCCACTGCCGTTTGGAATGCGGATATTATTTTTAAAATCAATGCCCCAACCGATGAAGAAATTGCCTTAATTAAAGAGGGTGCAACGCTCGTCAGCTTTATTTGGCCGGCACAAAATCCGGAGTTAATGGCAAAATTAGCCGCAAAAAAAATTAATGTATTGGCAATGGATGCCGTACCTCGCATCTCCCGTGCGCAATCTCTTGATGCACTCAGTTCAATGGCAAATATTGCCGGCTACCGTGCGGTAGTGGAAGCCGCCCACGAATTTGGCAGCTTCTTTACCGGTCAAATTACCGCAGCAGGTAAAGTCCCGCCGGCAAAAGTATTGGTAATCGGCGCAGGTGTTGCCGGTTTGGCGGCAATCGGTGCGGCAAATAGCCTTGGTGCGATCGTGAGAGCCTTCGACTCCCGTCCAGAAGTCAAAGAGCAAGTCGAAAGTATGGGCGCAAGTTTCCTTGAAATTGATTTCAAAGAAGAAGGCGGCAGCGGCGACGGTTATGCTAAAGTGATGTCGGAAGAATTTAACCGCCGCGCCCTTGCTCTTTATGCCGAGCAAGCGAAAGAGGTTGATATTATTATCACTACCGCGTTAATTCCGGGCAAACCTGCGCCACGTTTGATTACCAAAGAGATGGTGGAGTCAATGAAACCGGGCAGTGTGATTGTTGATTTAGCGGCAGCCACCGGCGGCAACTGCGAATTAACCCAAGCAGGTAAAGTGGTCGTTACCGACAATCAAGTCAAAGTCATCGGTTACACCGATTTACCAAGTCGCTTACCAACCCAGTCTTCCCAGCTTTACGGCACAAACTTAGTCAATTTACTCAAACTGCTCTGCAAAGAGAAAGACGGTAATATCCAAATTGATTTTGACGATGTGGTATTGCGTGGCGTTACGGTCATCCGTGATGGTGAAATCACTTGGCCGGCACCGCCAATTCAAGTGTCCGCTCAACCACAGCAGAAAGCCGATGCCAAACCGGTTGCTAAAAAAGAAGAAAAACCGACTGATCCCCGTGTGAAATACGGTGCAATGGCATTAGCGGGAGTGGCTTTCCTTTGGATTGCTTCCGTTGCCCCTGCGGCGTTTTTATCGCACTTTACCGTGTTCGTACTGGCTTGTGTAGTCGGCTACTATGTGGTATGGAACGTGAGCCACGCCCTGCACACACCGTTAATGGCAGTAACCAATGCCATTTCGGGCATTATTATTGTCGGGGCATTACTGCAAATCGCTCAAGGCGGGTTCTTTATCAGTATCCTCGCATTTATTGCTATTTTAGTCGCAAGTATCAATATTTTCGGGGGCTTTAAAGTTACCCAACGTATGCTTGCAATGTTCAGAAAAGGTTAAGGAGAAAGCAATGTCTGAAGGTTTAGTTCAAGCTGCATATATTATCGCAGCATTGCTCTTTATTATGAGCCTTGCGGGGCTTTCTAAGCACGAAACCGCCAAAGCGGGCTGCTGGTACGGTATTGTCGGTATGACAATCGCCCTCGTTGCAACCATTTTTGGGCCGGAATCCAAAGGTACAATTTGGATCTTAATCGCAATGGCGATCGGCGGTGCAATCGGTATTCGCCAAGCCTTAAAAGTCGAAATGACCGAAATGCCGGAATTAGTGGCGATCCTACACAGCTTTGTCGGTTTAGCAGCAGTGTTGGTCGGCTTTAACAGCTACGGTTTAAGCCACGAAGCAGATCCTGTGCTACAAAATATCCACAATGTTGAAGTCTTTTTAGGTATCTTTATCGGAGCAGTAACCTTTACCGGTTCAATCGTTGCTTTCGGCAAATTGCGTGGCATCATCAACTCAAAAGCGTTAATGTTACCGCACCGCCATAAATTAAACCTTGCGGCTTTAGTCGTTTCCGCGTTGTTAATGGTGGTGTTCTTAAATAGTCCGGAAAATATTTTCCCTGTGCTATTGATGACGGCAATCGCTCTCGCATTCGGCTGGCATTTAGTTGCTTCAATCGGCGGAGCGGATATGCCGGTAGTCGTGTCTATGCTCAACTCTTACTCCGGTTGGGCGGCGGCGGCGGCGGGCTTTATGCTCAGCAACGACTTATTGATCGTAACCGGTGCGCTAGTCGGTTCATCGGGCGCAATCCTCTCTTACATTATGTGTAAAGCAATGAACCGTTCATTTATCAGCGTCATTGCCGGCGGCTTTGGTAACGATGTGGTTGCCTCTTCCGAAGAAGAACAGGGCGAACACCGTGAAACCACCGCAGAAGAAGTGGCGGAAATGTTGAAAAATGCCGGCTCGGTCATCATCACTCCCGGCTATGGAATGGCAGTGGCACAAGCTCAGTATCCGGTTGCGGAAATTACGCAAAAACTGCGTGAACGTGGTGTCAATGTTCGTTTCGGGATTCACCCTGTGGCAGGGCGTTTACCGGGGCATATGAACGTGTTATTAGCGGAAGCAAAAGTACCTTACGATGTGGTGCTTGAAATGGACGAAATCAATGATGACTTTGCCGAAACGGACGTTGTACTGGTTATTGGTGCGAATGATACCGTCAATCCGGCGGCAATGGACGATCCAAACAGCCCAATCGCCGGAATGCCGGTATTGGAAGTGTGGAAAGCGGCAAACGTTATCGTCTTCAAACGTTCAATGGCGGTCGGCTACGCCGGCGTACAAAACCCGCTATTCTTCAAAGAAAATACGCAAATGCTCTTTGGTGATGCAAAAGAACGGGTTGATGATATTTTAAAAGCCTTATAATTTAGACAAAAAAATGCCCCAACGAATTGGGGCATTTTTTATCACATAAATTTGTAAATTAAGCAACAAATCCGAGCGCTTGATATACCTGTTTCAACGTGGCTTGTGCTCTGGCTCTCGCTTTTTCTGCGCCCTCACGGTAGATTTTTTCCAGCAAGGCTTCATCATTACGGAAATGATGATAGCGTTCTTGTAGCGCAGTCAGCATCGCCGAGACTTCTTCCGCCACTGCCGATTTTAAATGCCCGTACATTTTCCCTTCAAATTCCGTTTCCAGCTCGGCAATCGTTTTGCCGGTAACACTGGCAAGAATATCCAATAAATTCGATACACCGGCTTTATTCTGCACGTCGTAACGCACCACTGGCGGTTCATCACCGTCCGTCATCGCCCGCTTGATTTTTTTCGCCACCGATTTCGGATCTTCAAGTAAGCCGATCACATTATTGCGGTTTTCATCGGATTTGGACATTTTTTTGGTCGGCTCAAGCAACGACATTACTCGAGCGCCCGTTTTGGCGATAAACACTTCCGGCACGGCAAAAATCGGGGCAAGCAGGTTGCCTTCCGCATCTTTTTCGCCGTATAACGCATTGAAGCGGTTGGCAATATCACGGGTAATTTCGAGGTGCTGTTTTTGGTCATCACCGACCGGCACTTGATTAGCCTGATAGAGCAAAATATCCGCCGCCATTAGCACCGGATAGGTGAACAAGCCGACATTGACGTTATCTTCATGGCGGGCAGATTTATCTTTAAATTGGGTCATTCGCCCCATTTCACCAAAGTAGGTATAGCAGTTTAAAATCCACGCTAACTGGCTGTGTTCCGGCACGTGCGATTGAATGAAAATAGTGCTTTTTGCCGGATCAATTCCGCAGGCAAGGTAAATTGCCAAAGTGTCAAGGGTGGCTTTGCGTAATGCCTGTGGGTCTTGGCGAACAGTGATGGCGTGTAAATCGACAATGCAAAACAGGCATTCGTAGTCGTCCTGCATTTTTGTCCACTGACGCAATGCGCCGAGGTAGTTGCCGAGGCTTAATTCTCCGGAGGGCTGTATGCCGCTAAATACAATGGGTTTTGACATAATCTTTCTCTTGATGTGCAAGCGGTCGGTTTAGGGGAGATATTTGCAAAAAATCCACCTCAACCGCCCGCTTGTTTGGGTTAATGGGCGTTTGCCACAATCGTTAAAATCTCTGCGAAATCCTGACAAACATAATCCGGCTCGGATTTTGCGATCGGGATATTATAGTTGTAACCGTAGGTCAAACCAAGGCTGGCGCAACCGGCTGCTTTGGCGGCAAGAATATCGTTTTTCGAGTCGCCGACAAACAGAATTTCGTGCGGATATAAGCCAAATTTTCCGCATAAATAATAAAGGGGCGCGGGGTGAGGCTTAATTGCCGGCAGCGATTGTCCGCCAAGGGCTTCGGCAAAAAGATGATCGATACCAAATGCGCTTAATACCGGCTGAACGTGCTTAGTCGGTTTATTCGTTACCACCGCCAATATGTAGCCTTGCGCTTTGAGGGATTCGAGGGTCGATTTCACATTCGGGTAAAGTTTACTGATGTTGCAGATATTTTCGCCGTAGAAATGACCAAATCGGCGTTTAATCTCGCCAATCTGTTCAGGTGAAAACTCGGCAGCTCTGCCCGTCCATTCCAATCCCCTTTCAAATAAAACGTCCGCACCGTTACCAATCCAAGTTAAGACCAATTCTTCGGCGGCTTGGGGTAAGCCCGCCTCGGAAAATGCTGAGTTGAGTGAAAGCGCCAAATCCGGCAGGCTGTTTACCAAAGTACCGTCCAAATCAAAGCCAATCAATTTAAAACGTGCCATTTTTCTATCCTTTTCTATACCTGTTACAAGCGGTCAATTTATCACGATTTTTTGCGACGGTATGCCAGCAACATAAATATCGCCCCCAGCACTATCATTGGTAGGGAAAGTAACTGCCCACGGGTAATCAGGTCTTGAGCGGTATTGACGGTTGGGTCAAATTCACGGAAATATTCGACAATAAAACGGAATGTGCCGTAGCCGATGAGGAACAAACCGGCAACCGAGCCGGTCGGACGGGGCTTGCGGATAAAGCCGTTTAAAATCAAAAACAGCACTAAGCCCTCCAACACCGCTTCATAAAGCTGGGAGGGGTGGCGGGGCAAATAACCGCCGTTAGGGAAAAGCACCGCCCACGGCACATCCGTTACGCGCCCCCATAATTCATCGTTAATAAAGTTGCCGATACGCCCCATTCCCAAGCCGAACGGGATCAGGGGTGCAACGAAATCGGCGGTCTGCCAAAATGAGCGATGTTGGCGATGGGACGTCCAGAGCATAGCCAAAATCACGCCGATTAAGCCGCCGTGGAATGACATTCCCCCCTCCCAAATACGAAACAGGTAGAGCGGATCGGCTAAAAAACGGTCGAAACTGTAAAAGAAGACATCGCCGATTCGTCCGCCCAACACCACACCGAGAAAACTATTGAACAGCAGTTGATCGACCTGTTCTACCGTCCAAATGCCGTTAGACTGTTTTGCTCGACGCGTCCCCAGCCAATAGGCAAAACCAAAACCGAGTAAATACATTACCCCGTACCAATGGAGCGAAATGCCGCCCACTTCAAAAATCACCGGACTTATTTTGGGGAAGGGAATAAATTCTTGCATAACTTTCCTTTATTAGATTATTTAACCAGCATACTCAAGCCGACAAAAATTAAGAACACCGCAAAAATGCGTTTTAAGACGGACACCGGCAATTTATTTGCCAAATTCGCCCCGATTTTTGAGGTGAAATACGAACTAATCGTAATTCCAAGCAATGCCGGCAAATAGACATAGCCAAGGGAATACTCTGGCAATAACGGATTGTGCCAACCGCTTGAAATAAAGCTCAATGCGCCTGCCAAGCCCAACAATGAACCGCAGATCGATGATGTGCCGATTGCCCGTTTTAATGCCATTCCTCGCCCGTTTAAAAACGGCACGACAAACGCCCCGCCGCCAACACCTGCCATACTGGATACTGCCCCGATCACTCCGCCGGCAATCACGGTCGATTTGGTAGTAAGAGGTTTAACCTTCGGTGTAGTTTTCAATGAAATCAACATCTTAACAGCAAGGTAGATTACAATAACCGCAAACATTTTAGTCAAATGCGCTTTCGGCAAACCGCTGACAAACAAACCGGCAATAAATACCGAAATCATCAGGGTTGGCGCTAAGGTTTTCGCCGTTTTCCAATCTACATTGCCGTTTTTATGGTGCTGTTGAGCGGCGGACATTGTACTGACGACGATGGTCGCAAAAGACGTTCCCAATGCAACCGGCATTAGTATGTCCTCGTGAATGCCGATATAAGGCAGCACGTAGTATAAGGTCGGCACCACCACCGTCCCCCCGCCTAATCCCAGCAAGCCTGCGATAAATCCCGCAAACACCCCGATAGCAAGGCAAACAATGATAATTTCCCACATACAACTCTCCTATTTTTTGACTCGATAAGGCTTACGCCACTCACGCTTGTCGGCACGAAACGCCCGTTTCTCCGATTTATCCGCTTCCGTTTTTTTTGCTTCGTTAATCAGCACTTGGGCGAACTCTTTCATCACCTTACGATAAACATCACGCTTAAACGACACCACCTGCCGAACCGGATACCAAAAACTCACCCAACGCCAGCCGTCAAACTCCGGCACTTTGCTCGTTTTTAAATTGATTGTGCTCTCATCACTGACCAGTTGCAACAAAAACCAACGCTGTTTCTGCCCGATACAAACCGGCTGTGCCGTATCCGCCCGCACCAAACGCTTCGGCAGCTTATATTTCAACCAGTATTTAGATGCCCAAATCAACCGCACATCTTTTTTAGACAAGCCGACTTCTTCGTAAAGCTCACGGTACATTGCCTGCTCAATGTTTTCCCCCTCGTGAATGCCCCCTTGCGGAAACTGCCACGAGTTCTGACCAAACCGCCTCGCCCACAAAACTTGCCCCTGCTGATTACAGATGACGATACCAACATTCGGGCGGTAACCATCGAAATCGATCAATTCAGACCGCCTTAATTTCTAAATTTTATAAAATAGCGTGAATTGTTTCACAAATCCGCCTTTTGAACAACCCAAAGCCAGGCTACAAGCGGTCGGTTTTGGGAGAAAATTTACAAACCGGCTTTGAGGCTGGCTTCGATAAAGCGATCTAAATCACCGTCAAGTACCGCTTGCGTATTGCGGTTTTCCACGCCGGTGCGTAAATCTTTGATGCGGGAGTCGTCCAACACATAGGAACGAATTTGGCTGCCCCAGCCGATATCGGATTTACTCTCTTCCATTGCCTGTTTATCGGCGTTTTTCTTCATCATTTCCATTTCGTACAGCTTGGCTTTAAGCTGCTTCATACACTGATCTTTGTTCTTATGTTGGGAACGGTCGTTTTGGCACTGCACCACAATTCCACTTGGAATGTGGGTAATCCGCACCGCCGATTCGGTTTTATTGACGTGCTGACCGCCGGCACCGGAGGCACGGTAAACATCGATACGCAGATCCGCCGGGTTGATCTCAATGTCAATATCGTCATCAATTTCCGGATAGACAAATGCCGCACTAAACGAGGTATGGCGGCGGTTGTTGGAATCAAACGGGCTTTTACGCACCAAGCGGTGAATGCCGGTTTCGGTACGCAGCCAGCCGAACGCATATTCGCCTGAAATGCGGATAGTCGCCGATTTAATCCCTGCCACATCGCCGTCCGAAACTTCCATTAACTCAGTCTTAAAGCCTTTGCTTTCCGCCCAGCGCAGATACATTCGTAGCAGCATTTCCGTCCAATCCTGCGCTTCCGTACCGCCTGAGCCGGCTTGTAGATCAACATAGCAGTCGGCGGCATCGTGCTGACCGCTAAACATTCGGCGAAATTCCAGTTGAGCCAATTTTTCTTCTAATTGTTCGGCTTCTTGCACGGCTTCGTGAAAGGTTTGCTCGTCCTCTGCTTCCACCGCCAGCTCAATTAAACCTTCTACATCTTCAATACCTTGCTCAAGGGCGTGAATGGTATTGACTACCGTTTCGAGGGCAACACGCTCTTTGCCTAACGCTTGGGCTTTTTCAGGCTCGTTCCAAACGTCCGGCTGTTCCAATTCCGCATTGACTTCTTCTAAACACTCGACTTTTGCCTCAAAGTCAAAGATACCCCCTGAGCGTTGCGGTACGGGCGGCTAAGTCGGCAAGCTGGGTTTTAATCGGGTTAATTTCAAACATAATCTATCCTCACTAAAAAGGCGGAATTATAGCCTAGATTCACCAAAGGGCAAATACGCTCGGTTTTTGCGCATATTTGTAATGATGATATAAACGCACAAACGGCAATTCAAAAGGAAACGTAGGATTATCACACTTTGAAAAATTTGACCTTTCTTGGCGTTGCAGCGCTACGATGAAAATGCGTGCCACTGCAATATAAAATCGGCATTTTGTTAAATATTAGGCTGAACTGACCGCTTGTCAGATAAAAATTGTCTAAAATTAAATCTTAATATGCCGAAATACAAATATCGCTACGCCTTGTTTTCTGCTATCTTGCTTTTTTGATCGTTTTTCAAAAGGAGACATAAAATGCAGGTTACAGCGCTTAATCTTTATCCAATAAAATCAACCCGAGCCTATCAAGTCGCTCAAGCCTTTGTACAACCGCAAGGGCTAAATTTCGACCGTGAATTTATGATTACCGAGCAAGACGGTACATTTATCACGGCACGCAAAGAGGCAGCACTGTATCGCCTGTCGGCATTGCCCATTTCGACAGGTATCGTTATCACATTAGATAATGGCGAACAATGTGTGGCGTTATATCGGGATTTTATCCGCCAACAAAGCGGTGAAGTATGGGGGACGCATTTTCCTTCTTGGGTGGCAAGCGAGCAAGTCAATCAATGGCTTAGCCCCCTTTTCGGGCGAGCAGTACAATTACGTTGGCTAGGGGCGCAGAGCGAGCGCCAAGTCAGACATTTTGAACCTCACCCAATGAGCTTTGCCGACAGTAACCCGCTGTTACTCACCAATGAGAAATCACTCTGTCAGCTACAAAGTTGGTCTCCCGTCCCCGTTACAATGGAACAGTTTCGCCCGAATATTGTCATAGACGGCGTTGAAGCGTTTGAAGAAGAACAGTGGCAGCACATTCAAATCGGGAGCGTCGCATTTACTGTCGCACAATGTTGCACCCGTTGCATTATGATCACCCGCCACCCGCACACCCTAGCACTTGATCCTAAGGTTGAGCCTTTTAGAACCCTCAAACAGTACCATACCAACGAACACGGCAAGCCTATTTTTGGGGTTCACCTTGTGCCGAAAAACAGCGGCGTGATTCGAGTGGGTGATCATTTAACCCTTTTAACGTAGGTTTGCACTATGCAAAGACAACATCGTTCCCCTTTATTCCCTATCCTTTATTTTATCGGGTTAAACCTGATTGTGCTAAGCCTCTCCCGCTTAGGATTAGCCCTATGGCAAGCAGAGCGGATAACCGCCGTAAACGGTTGGACTACGCTCTTTTTACAGGGCATTCGCATTGATATTGTTTCGATCTGCTACCTTTTCGGCACACCCGCTTTACTGACGATTTTACTTTGGCACAATAATACTTTGGGCAAAATTTGGTTTGTCATTTTACGCCTGTGGCTGACCGCTTGCAGTGTATTTATTCTGTTTATGGAAGTTGCCACACCTGCATTCATTGAAACCTACGATTTCCGCCCGAACCGTCTATTTATTGAATATCTGCTCTACCCCAAAGAAGTGTTCACTATGCTGGCAAACGGGCATTTAACCGCCG
The DNA here is from genome assembly GCF_001038205.1 of Muribacter muris. Classification (GTDB taxonomy): domain Bacteria; phylum Pseudomonadota; class Gammaproteobacteria; order Enterobacterales; family Pasteurellaceae; genus Muribacter; species Muribacter muris. The sequence continues at coordinate 46,226 of NZ_JWIZ01000062.1, forward strand.
TGTTACTGTCGCTTATCAGTGTCGTGGTGGCAACCGTGATCTATTGGCGGCTTGCGAAGCGGGTAACGCAAAATATCACGGAAATTAGCTGGAAATGGCGACCTCTGCTAGCGTTATTGGTGATTGCACTTTCTATTTTGGGGGCAAGATCAAGTTTCGCGCATCGCGGGATCAATCCGGCAATGGTGGCATTTTCCGGCGATCCGCTGGTTAATTCCTTAGTGCTGAACTCCGGCTATTCCGTGCTGTATGCGGTGCAGCAATTAAAAGATGAAGAAAAATCTTCCGAGCAATACGGCAAAATGACGGAAGCGGAGATGTTGGCGATCGTAAAAAAAAGCCGTAACCGACCGGAGTCCGACTATATTTCAGCAGACATTCCCACCTTAACCCGCAACCCAGCCAGCTATCAAGGCAAGCGGCGTAATATTGTGATTATTTTGCAAGAAAGCCTTGGTGCGCAATTTATCGGCACGCTCGGCGGCAAACCGCTCTCACCGAATTTTGATCGGCTGGCAAACGAGGGCTGGCTATTTGAAAATATCTATGCAACCGGCACTCGCTCGGTGCGGGGCATTGAAGCCATAACGGCAGGCTTCACACCGACACCGGCACGCTCAACGGTAAAACTCACCAAAAGCCAAACCGGCTTTTTCACCATTGCCGAATTACTACGCCGTCAAGGCTATCAAACCTCATTTCTCTATGGTGGCGAAAAACATTTCGACAATATGGCAAGCTATTTTTACGGTAACGGCTTTGAAACGATCATTGACGAAAAAGCGTATAAACAATCGAAATTTAAGGGCACTTGGGGAATGAGCGATGAAGATCTGTTTGATAAAGCCCACGAAACCTTTAATACACTGGCAAAAACGGATAAACCGTTTTTCAGCTTGGTATTTACCTCCAGCAACCACGATCCTTTTGAGTTTCCAGACGGTAAAATTGCCCTTTACGATAAGGAAAAGCAAACCCGCAATAATGCCGCTAAATACGCCGATTATGCGCTGGGCTATTTTTTCGATCTCGCCAAGCAATCGGATTATTGGCAAGACACGCTATTTTTGGTAGTTGCCGACCACGATTCACGGGTCAACGGGGCGGATTTAGTCCCGATTTACAACTTCCATATTCCTGCGCTGATCTTGGGCGAGGGAATTGAGCCAAAACGGGATAATCGCTTAGTCAGCCAAATTGATATGCCGCCAACCTTGCTTTCCTTAGCCGGCGTATCCAGCGATTACCCAATGATTGGGTTTGACCTCACTCAAAACGTCAATCCTAATCGAGCCTTTATGCAGTACGATCAAACCCAAGCGATGCTAAAAGGGCAAGATGTGATTATTTTGCAGCCCAATACCGAACCTAAAGGCTATCAATACGATTTTGTTAGCAAACAGTTTCAGCCGAAAGCACAATCGGCGGAAATGAAAAAAGAGGCACTGGCACACGCTTTACTCGGCAGCTATCTCTATAAAAATCAACTGTATAAACTGCCGCAGGCATCGGACGTGAAAAAGTAAATTTTGAGGACAAATTCAATATTATATAGCAGTTGCACAAAGTTATTTTTTTATCCGCTTGTAGCAACTGTATCCCCCAAACTCTTGGAAAGAGACATATTCGTTAATTAAACAGCCAGAGGCTGCCACTGTGAGCCATCACGGATGATAGCGTTAATCACGGTCAAAAGTTTACGCATACAGGCATTAAGCGCCACTTTAAAGGGCTTGCCTTTTGCCCGTAG
>NZ_JWIZ01000063.1 GCF_001038205.1 Muribacter muris
TTTGGGGGATACAGTTGCTACATTCTGTTAAAATGTCTATTTTTTGTGTATTTACTACATAATACCGCAACATTATATCGCCGTTATGCAAAATAACTGATCGCTTATAGAATGCTCGCTTCCTTTTAGCAAAATCTAATAGTGTGATTTTTACAGATACTAGCGTGGCATTCCTGCGTTTGTACACAAATCCATTTGGGGATTTATTGCATTATCTTTGTAATGTGAGTATCAGCCATATTTTGCAAAAATTAAACACCAACCAAGCGCTTGCAATAAAAAAGCCACCTTTTTGCAGGTGGCTTTTTTCATTTCAAGAAATTAAATTAGGCTTTTGCTTGCGCTCGTTTTCCTAAAATCACGCTGATGATAAAGGCGACTGAAGCCGAAATAATCATACCGACAATATACATTCCGAGGCTGTCCGGTTTGATAGACGGGATACCCGGTAAGCCTGCCGCACCGAGTGCGATGGCTTTAACGTTGAAGAAAGCGATGAAAGCACTCGCCACACCGGAGGCGATCATTGCCGCAATAAACGGGTAGCGGTAACGTAGGTTCACCCCGAACATTGCCGGCTCTGTAATGCCTAAAAGTGCCGAGATGCCTGACGGTACGGCGATACCACGCACTTTCGCATCTTTCATTACAAATGCCGCACCTAAGCAGGCAGCACCTTGTGCAATATTTGACATTGCCGCAATTGGGAAGATAAATGTTCCGCCGGTGCGAGCCACTTCCGCCAATAATTGCGTTTCAACGGCAATAAAAGTTTGGTGCATACCGGTAATCACGATTGGGGCATAGAATGTCCCGAAAATTGCACCGCCGATAAAACCTAAGCTGTCGTATAACCAAGTTAAGCCTGCACTGATTAACGAGCCGGCTTCACGTCCCAATGGTCCGATAATAGTGAACGCTAAGAAACCGGCAATAAACAGAGAGAATAGCGGCGTGATGAGGTTATCTAAGAATGACGGTACGATTTTGCGGAACCCTTTTTCTAAGGTTGCCAACACCCACGCTGCGACTAACGTCGGGATAACCGTGCCTTGATAGCCGACCCGCTCAATCTCTAAGCCGAATACAGACCAGTATTTGATATTACCGTTTGCCAATGTTACCGCATAATTCCAGCCGTCCGCTAAGGCAGGGTGAACCAATAACATTCCTAATGCAGCCCCTAAGAATGGGTTTCCTCCAAATTTACGGGTCGCCGAGAAGCCGAGTAGAACCGGCAGGAAAACGAAAGGTGCATTCGCAAAGGTGTTGATTAAATCAACCAAATCAGCGATGCCCGGATACATATCCACCACATTCACGCCCTCGGCAAAGAAGCCTTTTGCCGTAAGCATTGAGTGAATCCCCATTAACAAACCGCCTGCCACGATCGCCGGAATGATCGGGACGAAAATATCCGCCAATCCTTTCACTAAACGCTGGGCAATATTTTGTTTACTTGATCCGGCACTCGCCACTTCGGAGGTTGTCATATCCCCAATGCCGAGCAGTTTGGTCATTTCTGCGTGCACTTTATTCACCGTGCCCGAACCAAAAATAATTTGGTATTGACCGGCAACGGAAAATTGACCTTTAACCCCTTCAATATTTTCAATGCCCTCTTTGTCGATCAAGTTTTCATCTTTTACGACCATACGCAAACGGGTTGCACAGTGGGCTGCCGCCGAAATGTTATCCTTGCCGCCAAGTTTATCAATCACTTGTTGGGCGATTTGAGGAAAATTCATAAATCCACCTTTGTTTATTGTTGAAAATTAGACCTAATTATTTTAACTAAAACGATTTAGCTTAAAAAGCACTATTTGCTAAAACGTTTTAGTTTTGTAACCTAGATCACATTTTTAGCAAATTTTAGCGGGGAATTTTAGGAAAAATACGGTTTAAAACTAAAATTTCACAGAATTTGATTTAGGTAAAAATCCCCTCTATTTTGACCGCTTGCAGATAGAGTAAAATGACCGCATTTCATTTTTATATTGAGGAACACACTATGCTCTATTTTGAATTTCTACTTTTGCTGGGGTTTCTGTATGCTGGTAGCCGTTACGGTGGTATCGGCTTAGGGGTCGTTTCGGGCATTGGACTTGCGGTGGAAGTCTTTATTTTACGAATGCCGCTAGGCAAAGCCCCGATTGATGTGATGCTGATTATCTTGGCGGTTGTTACCTGTGCTTCGGTATTAGAGGCTGCCGGCGGGTTAAAATTTATGTTGCAACTGGCTGAAAAGGTGCTGCGTAAAAACCCGAAATACATTACCTTGCTAGGCCCGTTGGTAACTTATCTGCTCACCTTTATGCTCGGCACTGGGCACGCGGTTTATTCTGTAATGCCGATTATCGCCGATATTTCGTTGAAAAATAATATCCGCCCGGAACGCCCAATGGCTGCAGCCTCCGTTGCCTCGCAATTAGCGATTACCTCAAGCCCGATTTCCGCAGCGGTTGTCTTTTATCTGAAAGAAATCACCGCTTTGCCGGGCTTTGAGCATATTACCTTGCTGCACATTGTGGCAGTAACCGTATCAGCCACCTTTGCTGGCACGGTTGCTCTGTCGCTGTATAGTTTACGCCGCGGTAAAGAGCTAAAAGACGATCCGGAATATCAACGCCGTTTGCAAGATCCGATTTGGCGTGAACGTATTTTAAATACGACCAGTACCACATTAAACGAAACCCTGCCGCCAAATGCCAAACAAGCCTTCTTTCTCTTTCTAGCCGCCCTTGCAGTGATTGTTGTGATTGCTGTTTTACCGGATATTCGTACGGTCGGCACCGGTGAAAAGATTAAACCGATTTCAATGGGATTGATTATCCAAATGATGATGCTCTGTTTTGGCGGGATTATCCTCTTGGTGACGAAAACCAATCCGCAAAATGTGCCGAACGGTGTTGTTTTTAAATCAGGAATGGTGGCGACGATTGCTATTTTCGGGATTGCGTGGATGAGCGATACTTACTTCCAATATGCAATGCCACAATTTGAAGCAGGCATTACTGAAATGGTTAATCAATATCCTTGGACATTTGCTTTCGCCCTGTTTGCCGTTTCCGTAGTGATTAACAGCCAAGCGGCAACGGCGATAATGATGTTGCCGGTCGGTATCGGACTAGGTTTGCCTACGCCATTACTGATCGGGCTAATGCCGGCGACTTATGCCTATTTCTTTATTCCGAATTACCCTTCCGATATTGCGACAGTCAATTTTGATGTGAGTGGCACAACCAAAATCGGCAAATACTACTTTAACCACAGCTTTATGGCACCCGGTTTAATCGGCGTAACCGTTGCTTGCTTTGTCGGCATTGCCGTTGCGAATTTGATTATTTAATGAGTAAAAAGAAAAGGGACACCAATGTGTCCCTTATTTTTTATAAATTAGTGAGTGCTGGTACTAGAGGTTGTACGACTTGCCCGCTTGCGTTCCACTTCGGTCAGCAGTTTTTTGCGGATACGCACGGAAGCCGGTGTAACTTCCACTAATTCATCGTCATCAATAAATTCCAACGCTTGCTCAAGGGTAAATTTCACAGGTGTGGTAAGAGTTAAAGCATCATCTTTACCGGATGCACGCATATTGGTCAATTTTTTACCCTCAAGCGGGTTCACAGTTAAATCGTTCGAACGGCTATGGATACCGATGATCTGCCCTTCATAAATTTCAGCACCGTGTTCAATCATCAACTTACCCCGATCTTGCAACGCATAGAGTGAGTATGCTAATGCTTTACCCGTACCGTTAGAAATCAGCACGCCGTTAATACGCTGCCCGATCTCACCCGCTTTTACGTCATCGTAATGGCTGAAACTGGAGTAGAGCAAGCCTGTGCCTGATGTCATTGTCATAAATTCATTGCGGAAGCCGATTAAGCCGCGGCTCGGAATGATATATTCTAAACGGGTGCGACCTTTGCCGTCCGGCACCATATCACGCACTTCACCTTTACGGATACCGAGAGCTTCCATTACCGCCCCTTGATGCTGTTCTTCAATATCAATGGTAACTTGCTCAAACGGCTCTTGTTTACGCCCGTCAATCTCTTTGAAAATGACTTTCGGGCGAGAAACGGCAAGTTCATAGCCCTCACGGCGCATATTTTCGATTAAAACGGATAGGTGCAGTTCACCCCGTCCGGATACGCTGAAAATATCGGAATCGTCCGTTTCTTCCACCCGTAGTGCCACGTTATGCACGAGTTCTTTTTTCAAACGCTCTAAAATTTGGCGGGAAGTCACAAATTTCCCCTCTTGTCCGCAGAACGGCGAGGTATTAACGCAGAAGAACATTGTAACGGTCGGTTCATCAACGGTAAGTGGCGGCAGAGCCTCGACATTGTTGATATCGCAGAGCGTATCGGAAATATTCAATTCGCCAAGACCGGTAATCGCAATAATATCTCCGGCATAGGCTTCAGTCGCTTCATAGCGTTGCAGCCCTAAATGCCCAAGCACCTGCCCGACCCGACCGTTACGGGTTTTACCTTCCGCATCAATGACCGTAACCGGCTGATTTGGTTTTACCGTACCACGTTTAATCCGCCCGATACCGATAACGCCGAGATATTTGCTGTAATCTAGCTGAGAAATCTGCATTTGGAACGGCGCATCCAGCTCGACATCCGGCGGGGAAACGTGTTCAATAATCGCTTCAAACAGCGGATCCATATTTGGTGCGAGGTCTTCGTGATCTAAACCGGCAACGCCGTTAAGAGCGGAAGCATAGATGATCGGAAAATCTAATTGTTCGTCCGTTGCACCAAGATTGACAAATAAATCAAAAACTTGATCAACTACCCAATCCGGACGTGCGCCCGGGCGATCGACTTTATTGATCACCACAATCGGTTTTAACCCGTGTGCAAAGGCTTTTTGGGTGACGAAGCGGGTTTGCGGCATTGGGCCGTCAAAAGCGTCCACCACTAATAAGACGGAATCCACCATTGATAAAACACGCTCGACTTCGCCGCCAAAATCGGCGTGTCCCGGCGTATCCACAATATTGATACGGTAGTCGTTCCAGTTAATCGCCGTATTTTTCGCTAAAATGGTAATGCCACGCTCTTTTTCCAGATCGTTGGAGTCCATTACACGTTCGTCCGTATCGCCACGGGACGTATCTAATGTGCCGGATAACTTTAATAATTTATCCACGAGAGTGGTTTTGCCGTGGTCAACGTGGGCAATGATTGCGATATTTCGCATTTTATGGGTATCTAAATGTTGCATTGAAATATGTTGTTGCTCAAATGAAAGTAGGAGAACCTACGATGAAAATTAGCAGCGGGCGTGTGCCCGCCGAACGCATTCTTGGCAATGTGATTAGCTCGCCATTTGCAAAGGTGCGGGATTATACCGAGTTTTCGCTCGGTCGGCTAGAAAGCAAGCGGTCGGTTTGCCGTAAAAATTTGCAAATTTTCGGGAATGAGGCATTAAGCCACTTGTTCTAAAACTACGAAGCTGACTCGGCGGCGGTCGGCAATACGGCGCTTTAATTGGTGGAGATGTAACAGCCTGCGGGCTTTATTACTCTTTAAGCGTTTGACGTTTTGCTTTAGTTTTCGCCTTCTCACCATTTGTTGCTCCTATTTTTCTGCTGGGGAAACGGGCTGTTGGCTATTTTCGCCTAAGGTTAATGTTTCGGCAAGCCAATCTTTTTGTTGCTGTTTTTCTTGTCGTTGGGATTCCTGCTCTTTGAGGCGTTGTTGGTTGATGATACTGTTATAGTAACGGCGGATATTTTCCACATATTGAAAGGCTTCAAATCCCCGTGCATAGCCGTATTTGAGCTGGCTGTAATAGCGTTTTTCCGCCAGTAGCGGTAAATTCTTTTTCACGTCCAGCCAGTTATCCGGATTGCCACCCAGTTGCTTGGTGAGGCGGCGGACATCGATCAAATGTCCCATTCCCATATTATAAGCAGCCAAACCGTACCAAATGCGATCTTCTTTGTCGATGGTTTGCGGCAGTTGGCTCATCAATAAATGCAGATATTCCGCCCCTGCCCGCACGCTCTGTTCCGGATTGAGTCTGTCGGTAACGTTCATTCGCTCCGCCGTATCTCGTGTGAGCATCATAATACCCCGAACCCCCGTTGGAGATGTGGCTGACGGATCCCAATGGGATTCTTGGTAGGCAATCGCCGCCAACATTTGCCAGTCTAATTCGCCACGGTATTTCTCAAATAAATGTTGATATTTCGGCAGTAGATTATCTATTGCTTTCAGGTAGCTCTGGCTGTCCACATAGTCGAAACGGGCGAGGTAGTTAAAATATTTTTCTTCGATACGGGCAATCAACCCCGTTTCGTTAGCGTGATGCATAAATTCCAAAACCGAGGCTTGCAATTCACTGTACGGTTTATTCGGTAAGTACCATACCACCGGCTGTTCATCCGTCAGATCAAAGCCGACCGCAATCGTCGGTTTGATATGCTGCAAGGCAGATACATCAATAGAGACGGCGACCGTATAAGGAATCGTCCCATCTGCCACCTGGATCAACAATTCTTCTTGGGTAAACTTATCCGTGGTGCGCCATTTGAGTTTAGGAAAGCGGGCTTGTAGTTTTTGTAGCACCGGTAAAACGGCAGAGCCGGCAGGTACAATTAGCTCCGAGCGAAGCTCATCAATGCTATACGGGCGAATTCCGCCTTTCTTATACACCACTTGCCAAGATGCCGAGTAATAACTCGCACCAATTTGAAACTGCTCTGCTTGTTCGGGTTGCAACAATAGACCGGCGGCAGCAATGTCGATTTTATTCTGTTTTAGCGCATCAAACAGTTGCTCGCTGCTATCGAAAGGTTTTACTTCTAAATTTACCCCAATATAATCGGCAAATTGGCGAGCTAAATCATATTCAATACCGGCAGTGCCTTCCGCCCCGAAAAAATAGGACATCGGGTGGTTGATCATTCCCACTTTAACAATTTTTTTCTGTTGAATATGGGCGAAGCTGTTTTCTTCCGACTGCATTGCTTTTTGCCAAGGAAATACCATATCCCAAGCCCAAAGCATCAGAACCAAGCCTAGCACAAGACGAATAATTAGCCCTTTCAAATGCCTTTCTCTCTATTTCTTTCGTTTGAATAATCGCAGTTTAGCAAAGTTCTGCCGTAAAGCAAAACGGCGATTCTAACCTCTTACACTATCTTCAGTGGCGAAACTTTGTTAAAATTTTGTGTTCTTATTACTTTTTAGAGGATATTGTATGTTTGTTGAAATTTATGGTCGCTTAACTTGCCCGTACTGCCGTAATGCCAAAGCATTGGCAGAAAAAATGAAAGCGGAATTGACTGATTTTGATTTTAAATTTGTGGATATGATCGCTGAGGGGATCTCAAAAGAAGATTTAGAACCTCGTGTTGGTAAGCCGGTTGCGACTGTACCGCAAATCTTTTTAGATAATGAACACGTTGGTGGCTATTCCGATTTTGCCCCGCTTGTCAAAGCGAAATTTGGCATTGCACTTTAATAAAAAGATAGAAAGCGAGGGAAAATCCCCTCGTTTTTATTTTTCTTTCCAATAACCAATCCACTCTTTAAGCGCGTGTACATTACTGTGCAGCGCACCGGATGCCGGCAAAAAATGCATTATTGTTAGCCCGTAGGTTGAAGGCGTAATGCCGCCACCCACGCTGGCGGGCAAGACCTTAAACCCTTCTCGTTCAAAAAGCAGCTTGGCACGTTGCATATGCCATTGATTTGTAACCAAAATAATCTTACGAACCTGTGCTTTTTCTAAAATAACACGGCTAAACTGCGCATTTTCTTTGGTTGTCCTTGCTTTTCCTTCGATCCACTCAGTTGGAATCTGAAAGAACATTTTCAGCTCGTTTGCCATTACCGCAGCTTCCGATGTACCGTTCGGGCTACTGCCGGTAATTAACAGCGGCAATTGGGTATGCTTTTGGAGGTAAGCCGCATAGCGTACCCGTTCAAACGCAATTTCACTGATGGCTAGTTTTCCGAATAGCTCTTTACTGTCCCGCAAGCCTCCCCCAAGCAACACGATAGCTTGGGCTGAACGGTAATCGTCAAGGGTAAGATTATCTTCCGTGACTAACGAATCGTGCAATTTTTGTGAGGTGTAAGGCAAGCTGAAAATATATAAAATGGCGATCCCCAAGAAAGAGGAAACGTATGCTAACTTTTTCCAGTTCAGACGAAAGAACCAGAGCGACATCAGCCATAAAATCAGTGCGTTAAACGGCGGCAAAATTATTGCCGTGATAATTTTGGTAACAACAAACATTGCGCAGTCAATTGTTAGGGGTAAATCAATATTGTCTATTGTCCCATTATCCGTTTGAAATTAAAATAGCAAATTTAAGATTACAAGCGGTCGGTTCGGGCAAATATTTTGCAAAGATCCGGAAAAAGTATGAAAGTCATTAAAGACAGTGCCATTTATTTAATCGGCGAGCTTGCCTCTAGAGCAATGCCGTTTCTTTTACTTCCTTATCTTTCCCGAAAATTGGGGGTAGAAGGGTTCGGATTACTTGCCTACTACCAAACCTATCTAGCGCTTTTCCTGATTATTGTCGGTTTAAGCCAAGAGGGCGCGATTGCCCGCTATTTTTATCGCTACGGTAAGCGTTCGTTAGCACTCGTTATTCATTCGGGTTATGCCTACACTTTGTTTAGCGGGGCAATTATTTTGCTGGTCTGCTGGTATTTACAATCGGAAATTTTAGCCTATCTGGCATTATCCGCAATTTTCCAATCTTTCTTGAATGTACAACTTAGTGTGCGGCAGTGTCAAAAACAGCCTCTACCTTATAGCATTATTCAATTTACCTCTAGTCTCTCTTCTGTACTATTAACCGTTTTATTGCTGGAACTTTACCAAACCGAATTAGTCGAAAAGCGGATTTTAGCCATTTTTGCCAGCAATATTTTTGTATTCGGCTTGGCTTATCTACTGTATGCCAAAAAACAGAAGCATAAAAAATTTGTCTGGCGGGATTATCGCATTGCGATTTTCTATTTATTTGGTTTTGGACTTCCTTTAATTTTACACAATGCCAGTCTATTTTTAAAAGGGCAGTTGGATAGAATTTTTATTTATCACGCCTTTAGCGAGGTTGAATTAGGCTTATATGCAATGGGCGCTCAAATTGCCGCCATTTTAACCGTTATTTTACAAGCAATAAATAAAGCGGCTACTCCCTATTTTTTTGAGCATTTAAAACAGCGGAAAATCGGGATTACTCAGGTGCATAAATGGGCATTATTTTCCTTATTTATTATTCCGATTCCGGCTATTGTAGTGAGTATTATACCTGAGTCTCTAATTGTATGGTTATTGGGAAATCAATTTTTAGGAACAAAATATTATATTGTGATATTCTTGTTTTCAACCGCATTGGTAACTCCTTATTTTATTTTAGTTAATTACTTATTCTTTTATGGAAAAAACAACTATATTTCATTGTGCTCAATTATCTCAACGATAATATATATATTAGCATTAATTTTATTAGCCGGCTGGACGAATATAAAATATGTACCTTACGCAGGCATCATCGGTTCGGTAACAATTTTACCTATTCTTTATTTTATGACAAATAAGGTAAGTAAAACACAATGAATTTAATTTTATGTTATACCCCCCTGCAAGTACTGATCGCAGAGAAAATTATTGAACGTTATCCAACAGAGAACTTTTATGGGGTAATGCTATGTTCAGTAAATAATGCTAAATTTGAGTATTATCGTGAGCGGTTAGCACAAAAATGCCAGCACTTTTTTTCTTTTATACAAAGAACAGATAGAATCGGGCTATTCAAACAAATTCTATGCCTTAAATATCAATTTCATCGAAAAAAATTTGATAACGTATTTATCGCGAGTATCAATGATATTCAAATGCAGTTTATTTTAAGCAGTATTCGTTTTGATACACTTTATACATTTGATGACGGTACTGCTAATATTGTGCCTTCGAGCGTCTATTATCAACCTGAAGTAAATACCCCTATCCGTAGAAACATCAATAAATATCTGAGAAATAAATTTAATGCAGAAAAAATAAAAAAATGTGCTCAATTGCATTATACGATTTATCCCCAATTTACAAATATTATTAAAAATACAGCTTATATTGATTTAAGTCATTCATCGTCCTTTGAAGGCAAGAAAAAAGACGCTGCAATAAATATTTTATTAGGGCAGCCTGTTTATCTGGATAATGATAAAAATATTGAACTGGCAAATGGTGTAATTAAACGGTTTAATATTGACTATTATCTGCCTCACCCTAGGGAGCAGTATCAATTAGAAAATGTAACTTATATTAACACCCCACTGATTTTTGAAGACTATATTAGTCAGCAAACAACAGATAAACAATTTCGTATTTATACTTATTTTAGCAGTGCTGTACTCAATGTGATGTCAAACTCAAATTTAGATATTTATGCACTTCGTATTAATGTGGATAAACAAGAATATTTAGAATGCTACGAGCTATTTGAGAAAGTCGGTATCAACATTATTGATATAACAGAAGATTCAAAATGAAAAAATATGTCATTTCTTTAGAAAAAGATAGCGATCGCAGAGTATTATTTTTTGCTCAAGCCGATACGCAAGATTTTATAGTATTTTCCGCTATCAATACGATGCAAGCAAGTGAAATTGAGCTAAACCACCAATTTAATCTTGCACAATTTAAACACCATTACGGACGTTCAGTAACAAAAGGTGAAATTGGCTGCACATTAAGCCATTTAGCCGTCTATCAATTAATTGTAGAAGATCTTGATATTGCAAAAGATGAATATTGCCTAATTTGTGAAGATGATGCCCTATTTGATAAAAATTTCCAAAAAAATATGGAACAGATCATTTGCCAACCTTATTTAAGCGATATGGTTTTATTAGGGCAATCAAAAATCCGACAATTTAATGATATAGAATTGGAAATTAATTACCCGACAACCTTCCAATTTTTACAACGCAAACTGCCTGATAGTAGCCTGACGATAAGTTACCCTTACAAAAATTATTTTGCAGGCACTGTCGCCTATTTAATAAAAAAATCGGCTGCTGAAAAATTTTTAAACATATTGCATACTCATCAAAGTATACCTTACTGGCTTGCCGATGATTTTATCTTATTCGGTCATCAGTTCGGGCTGGATATAAAAATTGTGCGTCCACTAATGGTGATTGAAAATCCAAATATCAATTCCAATTTGGAAACAAATCGTGGCTCTATCTCGCATCATTTTATCAAAAAAATAATAAAATACCCTTTAAAGAAAGTATTGGCTGTTATGAGAAATTTAGGAAAATAAAATGTCTGCGATTCTTAATTTATTTTATCTTTACGATCCTTGGCTATTCCACTTCTTGAGAATGGCATTTTTGGCAGGCGGAATCTCTCTTTTGATGCTGATTTATAAGGGTTATAAACAGCCGCTTAAACGGGAAATTTGCCTACCGATAGACAGCTTAATCGCAATTATAGGGTTAATTATCGTAAGTGCATTCCCAATGTTACTACATCAAACCTATGATTTTTCTGTAACAATAATGTATGTTAAAACCTTATTACTCTTTTTATTAGGCATTGGTTTATTTCATTATCTATATTATCCGAATAATCAACAACTATTTTTAAGGGATCTTAAAATCGGTATCCTTATTCAGTTTTCCATTGGGCTATTAGCCCTGTTTGGTGTTTCATTTATTATTGACTTCGCATTATCTACCAATGTGGTATTACCACGCTTTTATGGTTCGGAACAAGAATATCGCCTATATAACATTACTTCATCGGCATTCTTTCAGTTAAGTCTATTTTATATTTTCTTGCTGCACTTTATATTGGCATATAATGAAAAGCATAATAATATCCACTCCATTTTTATTTTTTTAATATTATGTATTGGTTTAATTTCTGGTAGAAGTTTTCTAATATTATCGATTGTAAGTATCATTCTCTATTTTAAATGGCGTTACGTTCCAATACTCTTATTATTTGTGGCAATCTGTCTTTTTTTAGCAACACAATTTACCGGGCATAAATATGTCGAACACGCGTTAGAACCGCTTATTAATTTAATCTACGGCAAAGGTAGTGTTAGCTCTTCTACAGATACCCTCGTACAGAAACACCTTTTTATCCCAACGATTAAACAAATATTAATTGGAGATGGCTACTATTTTGCAGTTCAAGGAGGCTATTATGGCGGTACAGATTCCGGTTTTTTACGGCAGCTATTATATGGCGGTATTGGCTATTTAATGGCTTGCGCTATTTTTACGTTTTACTTTATCTATCGTCTTGCTCAAAATTGGTTTGATGGAAGTTGGAAATTTATTCTATCCACATTTGCATTATTTACGATTTTAAATATAAAAGCCGATACTTATGCTTTCCCCGGTATTATGTTGGTATTGCTAATGTTTTTATCACTATTTGGGCGAAACGGTAAATATATCCTTCTATTTCAATCGCAAGGACATAAATAATGTTTAGTATTATTGTGCCATCTTATAATCGTAAGGAAGAAATTCCTTATTTATTAGAGAGTTTATTACATCAAACAGTCTATAATTTTGAAGTTATTATTATTGATGATTTTTCCGAAGTACCGGTAGACATTCATCATTTTTATCCTTTTCCCGTAAATATTATTCGGAATAGCGAAAATAAAGGTGCTGCAGAAAGCCGAAATATTGGTGTACGCTATGCCCAAAATGACTGGTTATTATTTTTAGATGACGATGATAGTTTTTTAGTAACTAAATGTGAATTATTAGAAAAGACTATTCAAAACCACCCAGAGATCAATTTTATTTATCATCCGGCAGAATGTATGATGGTTAATGAGCATTTTTCTTATTTCACCCGTCCATTTAAAAATGAAAAAGAGATTACGCTTGAAGGAATTTTAAAAGCGAATAAAGTCGGCGGTATGCCAATGATCGCAATTAAAAAAGCCTTTTTTGAAAAACTAAAAGGCTTATCTAGCGATTTATTATCTCTGGAAGATTATGAATTTGTATTAAAAGCTATTTCAGATGAAGAATTTAAACCCAAATATATTGATAAAGCCTTAACAAAATGTGCATTTCATACCCAACGAGCAAGTGTTTCAACTAATACAGCTCATACGGAACGTGCCATCGAGCTTATCCGACAAAAATATGTCAAAACGGCTGAACAAGCTAAATATTTTGAATTTAATTCATTATATATGTTGGCTTATCCGCATATAATGAATTTATCTCGTCGTGCAGCCCGTTTTTATTTAAAAATGGGCTGGCAAAGTAAAAAGATAAAATATTTTATTATTGCGTTCATCACCTTTATTTCGCCGAAATTAGCTATCAATCTTAAGAGATTTATCTAATGAAATTTTCCGTGTTAATGTCCCTGTATGTAAAAGAAAATCCGCAATTCTTACGGGAATGTTTTGAAAGTCTATTAGCTCAAACGGCACAAGCCGACGAAATTGTATTAGTGTTTGACGGCAAATTAACCGATGAATTAGAACACATTGTGCAAACTTTTACCGACAAGCTACCGCTTGTTATCGTCCGTTTACCGCAAAATCAAGGGTTAGGCAAAGCACTGAATATAGGTTTAATTCACTGCCAAAATGAGTGGGTATGCCGAATGGATACCGATGACATTTGTGTACCGACACGCTTTGAAAAGCAGGTTGCTTTTATCAAAGACAATCCTGAAACGGTAATTTTTGGCGGACAAATTGCCGAATTTGGTCGAAATAAAGAAGATATTGTCGGTTATCGGGAAGTGCCTACATCGAACGATGAAATTATCAAATTCACCCGCAAACGTTGCCCGTTTAATCATATGACAGTCGCTTACCAAAAATCAGCAGTCCTTGAAGCCGGCGGTTATCAGGATTTGCAGGAAGATTATTATCTGTGGATAAAATTGATCGCCTCTGGTAAAAAAGCGGCAAATTTGCCGGATATTTTAGTGTATGCACGGGTCGGTAACGGTATGGTCGCACGGCGCAGCGGACTGAATCAAGCTAAAGCGGAATGGCGTCTGTTCAAACTCAAACGCCATACGGGCTTACAAGGCTTATTAGACGGCTTGGCTATTTTTTTAATGCGGGCTATTCCTCGTCTATTACCTGTCAGCCTACTAAGCCGTCTCTACCAATTAACCCGCCGATAGCTTGCCCTTACTCAAAGGGCATAACTAGGCATAGTCTTGCAGTTCAGGATTAATCGGCGTATTGGCGATATTATTCGCATAATTGCACAGTGTAGCCAAACTCACCCCTAAAATGACATCAAGGGCATTTTGTTGCGTATAACCGGCAGCAAAGAACTCATTTAATTGGGCTTGGCTGAGCTTCGCTTTTTGCAAGATCACCGCAAGGGTGAAGCGTGCTAAAGTATCCAATTTCAAATCACTCTCAATACGAGCAGTCGCCCGTAAGGCTTGCACAATATCTTGAGGTATTTGCAACTGTTTTAATGAAATTTTGGTATGCCCCGCCACACAGAAACCGCAGCCATTTACCACCGCAGCGGTAATTTGTACGACTTCCCGTTCTGTCGGCGTTAAGCTATTGCGTCCGTTGATCGCCCCTACCGTCCGATAAGTCTCTAAGGCAGTCGGTGCATTTGCTAATACCCCAATTAAATTAGGAATAAAACCGTTTGTGGTTTGAACCGCTTCAAGCGCCTCTTTTACTTCGTGTGGCGCAGTCTCTAGAGTATGAATCTGAAAATTAGACATTGTATTTACCTCTTTTGTTTAGAATGGTGCTATCATAAAAAATCTAATATTAAGATCAACGATTAAAAAATCATCTTATATGACAAAAAATTATGGAGAAAAGATGGTGAATACACTTTACCTTGCTTCAAATAGCCCACGCCGTTGGGAATTACTGCAAAACATCGGGTTAAATGTACTTCGTATTGAAAGCGAAGTGGATGAAACCCCTTTTACCAATGAAAACGCCAAAGCCTACTGTTTACGCATAGCATTAAGTAAAAATAAAGCAGCACAAGCGGTACTTTCGCGGCAAAACCTTGCAAATCACCCAATCCTAACCGCCGATACTACCGTATCTATTGACGGGAAAATATTAGGCAAACCGAAAGATCACGAAGATGCCTTTGCAATGCTGAAACAGCTCTCCGGACGTACCCACCAAGTATTTACCGCTATTTGTGTAAGCAATGGCAACCAGCTCTCTTCTTGTGTGCAGACCAGCGAAGTAACCTTTAAAACACTGAGCGATAACGATATTCACGCCTACATTGCCAGCGGAGAGCCGATGGACAAAGCCGGTGCTTATGGGATTCAAAAACTATTCAGTGGTTATAAGGACTTAAATTGTTTGACAAGCTGGTTACTATTTAGTGGGCAACAAATTAGCAGTCTTGATGAATTATTTTAACAAGGTTTTCGGCATTCCTTGCGAAAAAGTGACTATTCCGAAGCTACGGGCTATTTAGACAGTGTGAAAGGTGTCTGTGAGTGCTAAATATCAATGCCAAGAAAAGACGCTACTTGTTCTTGATCTGCTCTATCTTTGCACACGTCGGCGAATTATAAGCAGGCACACTATTTTGCCTTAATTGGCTTCTTACAGCTGATTCATTTAACCCACCTAGAGTATATTTTCTTCAGCTCTACTAAATCAGAATTTATCCGGTTTATTGATGCGATGATCGAAGATAATTTAGTATATAAAATTCTAATGAAAATGCCCTTTAAGTGAAGTTTAAAGAGCATTTAAATTTAGTGGGCTTGTTTATATAGGAGAGAAACGAATAGCAAACAGGTACGGTTATCTGATAAAAAACGGATCGGTAGGTTAAAAACATAGCATTAGCCTAAGTCTTTTAGCACTCTTTTGTTATCGTGAAATCCAGCTACAGTCTGACAAATTGTAGGGAAAATAGGCTGATAAGCTCAGCTTTTGTATAGAGTGTGAACATCAGGTGTTTCCTTAATTGAATAAATAATAAACAATGACAATAGTAACTCTCGTGAAATAGGATAGCAAGTCTTATATAGGACAAACGGAAGTAGTAAGCGATATTGTAGGCAAGGGATAAAGATGAACCACTAAAATGAGGGGGGCTTTGTTTCGCTTTTTTAGTGGTTCATTTTCGCAATTTTTGTGGCTGGTAACAACCAACTATTTTTCCCTACCTGCCTTTTGATTTATTGAAAAATAAATATGGCGATCCCCCCTTATTATTTCTCTTCTCTATTCTCTATATGATATCTCCGCCAAAATCTCTGTCAGCAACTGCCAGTAAATCTCGACTGCCGGGATATGCACTTTTTCATCGGGGGAGTGGGCATTGCGGATAGTCGGGCCGATCGAGACCACATCAATATGCGGGTAGATCTCTTTAATTAAGCCGCATTCCAGTCCGGCGTGAATGACTTTGATTTTGGCTTCATCGCCTAAAATGCGATCGTAAATCCGCTTGGTCAGCGGGGTGATGTTTGATTTAGGATCAGGTTGCCAGCCGGGGTAGCTGCCAGAAAATGCTACTGTTGCACCGGTTAAGGCGGCGAGTGAGCTGAGTTTGCCTCTCACATCCGCTTTACCGTTTTCAATCAGTGAGCGAACTAAGATCTGTGCCGTAACGCCCTGATCGTCAGTGGTGAGAATGCCTACACTCAATGATGTTTCTACCACATCTTTCACCACATCGCTTTGTCGGATAATGCCGTTTGGCAAGATGTTGAGCAAATGGATCAGCTTCGTTGAGTCGGCACGGCTAAAGACTTGTGCAGTCGGCGTGGCAGCTTCCAAATGCAAGGTTAAATTCGGCTCGGCAAGGTTGAGTTCTAGGGCTAATTGGCGTTCAATCTGTTGAAGACAAGCGGTGAGTTCGTCCCGATCCTTTGCAAAAAATGCCAGGGAAACGCCTGCTTCCCGTGGGATTGCATTTCGCACCGAGCCGCCTTGAATGTGGGCGATTTGGAAGGCGAAACGGTTATCTAGCTCGGCTAACATTCTGGCGAGTAATTTAATCGCATTGGCACGAGTGGTGTGAATATCGCAGCCGGAATGCCCGCCTTGTAAGCCTTTTAGCTGGATATGCATTGCCGCATTAAACGGATTAGGCTCAAAGGTGATCGGCAGGTTGAGCGTTGCATCTTCGCCGCCGGCACAGCCGATGTAAATTTCGCCGTTATCTTCCGTATCAGTGTTGATCATCATTTCCGCTTTCAGCCAGTTCGGACGCAGCCCTAATGCGCCTTCCATTCCGGCTTCTTCCGTCATCGTCAGTAAAATTTCTAATTCAGGGTGAGCTAAATCATTGGCATCAAGCACCGCCAAGCACGAGGCTAAACCGATGCCGTTATCTGCCCCTAAGGTTGTCCCTTTGGCTTTGACCCATTCTCCGTCAATATAGGGTTGGATTGGGTCGGTCTGGAAATTATGTTGCGTGCCTTCGTTGGCTTGCGGCACCATATCCAAATGCGCTTGCAGAGCAACGGTCGGGCGGTTCTCCATACCTGCGGTGGCAGGCTTACGGATCAGGATATTGCCGGCATCGTCCCGTTCAACAAACAGATTTTTTGAAATTGCCCATTGTACGATAAATTGGGCGAGCGGTTCTTCGTGATAGGACGGGTGGGGAATTGCGCAGATTTTGTCGAACCATTGCCATAATAATGACGGTTGTAGAGTGGCTAAAGACATTGTTTACCTCGCTTTATGTTGCATAACAAGCGGTCGGTTGAGCATTAAATGTTGCAAAAATTGCCCGACCGTTTGATTTTATTGTAGAATAGTACCCAAATGATAGCACGAAAGTGCCTTTCGAGTGATGGTTTCTTTTTGTGGCGATTGCCACACTTTTTTTAGGTAACGACAATGAGCGAAAAATACACAAACGAAAAATATGTTGTCACGTGGGATATGTTCCATATGCACGCGCGCAAATTGGCAGAACGTTTACTGCCGGCAAACCAATGGAAAGGCATTGTGGCAGTCAGCCGTGGCGGGCTGTTTCCGGCGGCAGTACTTGCCCGTGAATTAAATATTCGCCACGTTGAAACTGTGTGCATTGCCAGTTACGATCACGATAGCCAAGGGGAATTAAACGTATTACACGCAGCCGCTCTTGAAAATGGCGGTGAGGGGTTTATCATTGCGGACGATTTAGTCGATACTGGCAATACTGCCCGTGAAATTCGCAGAATGTACCCGAAAGCCCGTTTTGTAACGGTCTTTGCCAAACCGCAAGGGGCAGCGTTGGTGGACGATTACATTGTGGATATTCCGCAAGAAACGTGGATTGAGCAACCGTGGGATCTCGGCATCACTTTCGTACAACCTCTTGCGAAAAAATAATCAGATTTTCGGACGCTCGTTGAGCGTCCCTTTTTTATTCCAACCGATAACTAACGATGAATTTAGGCAATTTATACATTATTTCTGCGCCAAGCGGTGCGGGTAAATCCTCGCTTATCAATGCGTTATTGAGTGATTTACCTGCCAGCCAAGTCCGGCTTTCCATTTCGCATACAACCCGCGCGCCTCGTCCTGCCGAGCAAGACGGCGTGCATTACTATTTTAGCTCCCGCGCTGAATTTGAACAGTTGATTGCCCAAGGGCACTTTCTGGAGTGGGCGGAAGTGTTTGGCAATTATTATGGTACTTCGTTACCGATGATCGAACAAAGTTTGGCACAAGGCATTGATGTCTTTTTGGACATTGATTGGCAAGGTGCACGGCAAATTCGTGAAAAGCTGCCGAATGTGAAAACCGTATTTATTCTGCCGCCGTCTAAAGCGGAATTGGAAAAACGCTTGATTGGACGCGGGCAAGATTCCGCCGAAACAATTGCGAAGCGTATGAATGAAGCGGTGTCTGAAATGAGTCATTATGCCGAGTTTGATTATGTGATCGTCAATGACGATTTCCAAACGGCACTCAACGAGCTAAAAAGTATTTTAGTGGCGGAGCGTTTGAAACAATCGGTGCAAAGCGTTCGTCATCAAGGCTTAATTGCTCAATTACTGACCGTGTAAGCGGTCTGTTTGGGGCAAAATCCGACATTATATGCCAAATAAATGGACGCCTGCGTGGCGTCCTTGAACTATCGGCAGGGTTGCCGTTGCGCAGTGATTACCCCTAAAGCCAACCCTTGCGTTTAAAGTAGAGATAAGGTGCGGCGGCGGCACACGCCATTAAGCCGAGAGCCATTGGGTAGCCGTATTTAAAATGCAGTTCCGGCATTACTTCAAAGTTCATTCCGTAGGTGGAAGCGACCAACGTTGCGGGTAAGAACATTACGGAGACGACCGAGAAGAATTTCATAATCCGGTTCTGTTCAATATTGATGAAACCCATCGCCGCTTGCATCAGGAAATTGACCTTTTGAAACAGTGATTCATTGTGCGGCTGCAAGGATTCCACATCTCGCATAATATCCCGCGCTTGTTCAAGCTGATTGTTGGGCAAGCGTGTTTTGCGCACTAAAAAACCCAATGCCCGTTGAGTATCCATTAAGCATAGCCGTACCTTTGAGCTAGCATCTTCCAGCTCCGTCAGCTCGGCGAGGGCATCATCAAAATTATGTTCACCTTTTTTCTGATTTTCTTGACCGCTTAACACTACACGGCTGAGTTTTTCCAAATCGGCATAAATTGTTTCAATCACATCGGCTAACTGCTCAATTTTGGTTTCAAACAGATCGAGCAATAATTCATAAGCATTGCCGTCAATCAGTTTCGCTCGGCGGGAACGCATTCGGTAAAGCCGAAAAGCAGGTAAATCCCGCTCACGCAAGGTAAATAACCGCCCGTCCCGTATCGTAAAGCCGACTGTCGCAATATCGGCGTAATCATCATCGTCTAAACAGTAGAAAAAAGAGTGCAAATGCAGCCCGTCTTCATCTTCAAAAAAGCGGGCGGAGGCTTCGAGATCTTCCAATTCGTGTTCTTCGGCAAGGGTTTGATCCAGCCGATGCTCCAACACGTTCCGCTCATCATCACTCGGATCGACCAAATCAATCCAGATCGCATCATTTAACTGATCTTGAACCGTTTCATCAACACTGACTAGCCGATCGTTCTGCAACGAAAATGCTCTGATCATTTCATACTCCTAAAAAATGGTATGAGGCGATGAACAAAAAGGGACAAATAAGATACTGACAGGGGCTACCGACACGCTCGTCGATAACTGCATAAGGAAGTTGGACGAGAGTTTAGTAAAAAGCTGATAAGTATCGACTATGGCTGTCCAAACTGCGTATCCTCAAGGTGAAAAAAACGGGTGAAATGTTACCGATTTGTGCCGAGATCGTCAAGAAAAAGCCGTATCGTGCTGTCAACAAGCGGTCAGTTATTGGCAAGAATTTACCCATATTGCCAAAATCTATAACAGCTATTGCTGAAATTCATTTTCATTTTGCCGAAAAACCGCTATATTGCGTTGGATTTTTTCTACTCACAAGGAGTTTTTATGACACAAATTACGTTAGCCGGCACACCGATTGAAGTGGCAGGTACATTCCCGAAAGCAGGCGATGTGGTTAAAAATTTTACATTAGTCAATAATGGTTTAGAAAATGTTTCTCTGTCAGACTTTGACGGCAAACGCAAAGTGTTAAATATTTTTCCGAGCATTGATACCGGCATTTGCGCCACCTCCGTGCGTGTATTCAATCAAAAAGCGGCAAATTTAGCCAATACGGTTGTCCTCTGCATTTCAGCGGATTTACCTTTCGCCCAAGCCCGCTTCTGCGGTGCGGAAGGCATTGAAAATGCCCAAACGCTTTCTACTTTCCGTAGTAAAGCGCTTCACAACGAATTAGGTGTGGACATTGCCACCGGCCCATTAACCGGCTTAACCGCTCGTTCCGTCATCGTATTAGACGAAAATAATACCGTGATCCATAGCGAGCTTGTGCCTGAAATTAAACAAGAACCAAACTATGACGCAGCACTGGCAGTGTTAGCTTAAGAAAATCAGAAGATATGAGACAGGGCATTTTTGATGCCCTGTTTTTTATAGCGGGCTATCGACATTAAGGGAATCTAAAATGTGAGCGATAGCTAAGATCAAACCGGAACGCATTATTTTTTCGAGACGATACTGCTGCATTTGGTGTTGGATAGAGTCTTTATTCTCAATGCCAACAGTCATTTTTTGAAGCGCCTTAAAAGGTTCAAGATCAATATGGTGCAATTTCTCCGCAAATTGTATAACCAGCTCATCAGCAAAAGCAGGCTCATTGATCTCATCGCTCATTACCGTTTTCATCTCTAAAAACGTGAGAATATCTTGATAGACTTGAGCAGAAATTACGCCTAGACCCAGTAATAATTTTAATCTGACGCTCAAGTCCGAAAGCGGGCCTTGATGTTCAAATAATGAATCTACTACCGATTTTAGGGCAAAATCTGTTTTGCGGAAAACCCTTTCAATAAGGTGTTCAATCTGTTGATTAAATTGTAGGGTAGATAAAGCAAGGAAGCCTCGGAAAGAGGCTACCTCACTTAATTGTTCAATAAAATGATCTTGATTCTGCATCTCTAACATTGACTGTATCGGGCAGCAATTTGTGTAATGACCGACTCGTCCTCTAATTGACAATATGTTTTCACCGCAGCTTCTATACCGTTATTTGCAATAAATTCACTTAATTCAACCGCTTGCGGATCGCTCGTATTGCGATATTGTAACGCCATTACTACCCCCTCAATCAAGTGTGGGTGAGGCAAATTAAATTCAATAGTACCCAGTAGCGGCTTAATCAAGCGATCATTTGGGCTTAATTTGCGAATAGGTTCTCGTCCGACACGATCTACATCATCATTCAGGTACGGATTGGCAAATCGTTTGAGAATTTTTTCAATATACGCTGCGTGCAAAGTGGGATCAAAATTATAACGCTTAATAAGCACTTCGCCACTTTCTGCCATTGTTGCTTTGACCGCTTGGTAAATGGGCTCGATTGCTATGGCTTCTTTGATCCAGTTTACCCCTGCTTTTTTGCCGAGATAGGCGCAGATAAGATGCCCTGTGTTAAGAGTAAACAGTTTTCGTTCCACAAACGCCAGTAAATTATCGGTCAATTCCATACCTTGAATAGCCGGAATTGTACCTTTAAATTGCGTTTTATCGACAATCCATTCACTAAATTCTTCAACTGTAACTTCAAGGGGATCATCTGGATTGGCGTCTGTAGGCGGAACAATGCGATCGACTGCAGAATCGACAAAACCGATATATTGCTCAATTTGATGTTGTTGCGCCAGAGTAAGATGCTCAAAAATTTTTGCTTTCAGAAAGCTACTGCCTCGCACCATATTTTCACAAGCAATAATATTGAGCGGCTCTAGGTTATTTGCTGCAAGGCGTGCCAATAACCCTTTGGCGAGAAGTGGGGCAAGAAGGGTTAAGACATTTGGTCCCACTGCCGTTGTAATCAATGTAACTTGTTGAATTTTTTCGCAGACGGCTCGTTCATCATTTGAGTTGATTGCGTCAATATTTTTTACTTGCTCAATACGGCTACTTTCACCGACGATTTTCACACCGTATTGCCGGTATTGATTGATATGGTTAATTTGCGTCGGGTTAATATCGGCAAAAGTAACCTGAATACCTGAATCGGCTAATAGTTTGCCGATAAAACCTCGTCCAATATTACCTGCGCCAAAATGTAATGCGTTCATTTGCGTTTCCTTTTTGTTAAAAATAATCCGAATCTTACCGCTTGTCCCTTTTGCGGTGCGAATGAAGGGCGTACTATACGCCCCTCCGTTGTTTAATGTTTACTTAATAACGATAAAACCTGCTCGGGATCATTAGTCGTTAAAAGTGTCGCCATTGTGTGTTCATCATCCAATGCATTGGTAATCGCATTGACAACCTGTAGATGCTCATTATTACGCGCAGCTATCCCAATAACTAATTTTGCAACACCGTCTTCTTCCTCGTTAAACCGTACACCATCACGATACTGACAGAACACAATGCCTGTTTTAAGCACTTTGTCCTTTGCCTCTATCGTACCGTGTGGTACGGCAATTCCTTCACCAAGATAAGTGGATACTTGATCTTCCCGCTCAAACATTGCCGGAATATAGTCAGCTTGGGCAAAACCGAGCTTGACTAATTGCTCGCCGGCAAATTGGATTGCTTCTTCTTTTGTCGTAGCCGTAAGATTTAAAAAGATTTGCGTAGGCGTTAAGTTTAATCCCTGTGCCTGTTGCTGCTCTGTTGGCAGAGAAACCGGCGCTACCGCAGTGGTATGGCGCAATTTAGCCACTAAATTATCATAGACGCCCCCGTCCAAAAAGTTTGTCAGCGATAAATGTTGCGCATTTGGTGCTTGTTTTCGTGCTCTAGCTGTCAAATCTTGATGAGTAACGACTAATTGCGCATCTTCCGGTAAATCGTTAATCGCTAAGTTTTGTACCTCAATAGCTAAATCTGCTGCCTTGATTTTTTTACGCAATAAACTTGCCCCCATCGCACTTGATCCCATTCCCGCATCGCAGGCGACATAGATTTTATGAATGTTACCTTTAAATTCCGCATTCGTTTGAGACGCTTTCATTGCTTTCATCTGAGTTTGAGCATCTTCAAGGGAACGTTCCGCTTTTTGTGTTTTCAACAATAATGCTGCGATCGCAAAGGTTACCGCACAAGAGAGAATAACCGACAGTATTACCGCTAAATGCGCACCACCCGGCGTCATTGCTAATACGGCTAGAATAGAACCCGGTGAAGCTGGGGAAACTAATCCGCCACCCAGTAAACTATTGGTTAAGACTCCGGTCATTCCACCAACAATGACGGCAATAATTAACCGAGGATTCATTAACACATAAGGGAAATAAATTTCGTGAATACCGCCAAAGAAGTGAATGATAGACGCGCTACCGGCACTTTGTTTGGCAGAGCCTTTGCCAAAAATGATATAAGCCAACAAAATGCCTAACCCTGGACCGGGATTTGCCTCAATTAAGAAGAAAATGGATTTGCCTAAATCAGCCGATTGCTGAATGCCCAACGGAGAAAAAATACCGTGATTGATGGCATTATTGAGAAATAAAATTTTTGCCGGCTCAACAATCACCGAGGTTAAAGGTAATAAATTGGCTTCCACTAAACTATTAACACCGCTTGCCAATAATTGTGATAGCTGCGTAACCAAACCGCCGATAATACTGAAAGAAAGCAAGGCGAGTAACATACCGATAATACCTGCGGAAAAATTGTTTACCAGCATCTCAAAACCGCTTTTGACTTTCCCCTCAACCCATTGATCGAAAGTTTTAATTGCCCAACCGCCTAATGGGCCGACAATCATTGCACCGAGAAACATTGGGATTTCCGAGCCGACAATGATCCCTATCGTTGTAATTGCACCAACTACTGCCCCACGTTCACCGCCGACTAACCGCCCGCCACTATAACCGATTAAAAGCGGGAGTAAATAGGTAATCATTGGCCCGACTAATTTTGCCAACTGCTCATTTGGCAACCAACCTGTCGGGATAAATAGTGCGGTAATAAACCCCCACGCGATAAAAGCACCGATATTCGGCATCACCATATTAGAGAGAAAACGCCCAAACCCTTGGACTTTCACTTTCAAATTTGAAGACATAATGACCTCGTATTAAAGGAAGAAATGATCGAACTAATTTGAGCAGAAAATAACATTGTCCCAGCCCGTTACCAATCAGATTTAATTAAAAATGTGAAGTAGATCACATATATGCATTATGATAATTTTTAAAAATGTGATCTAATTCACACTTTTGTTTTGAAAAAATATTTGAGTGTGATTTAGATCACATTATTAGTCAGCTTGCATCAAAATAGATTGTTTAAAAAATACTCTGCCCTACTTCGACTTTTCCCCATTTAGCTAACCCTTTGTTTTTACTTTAAAAATGTATTTTAATACCTTGTTATTTTCGGTTATTCACGTCTATTTTGGCAATCTATCACAATGTTATCCACATTTGATGGGGATAAATCAGCAGCGAATGTGAATAAGCCGTCTCTATTTCTATTTGGGTTACCCGAAATGATTAGAATGTTAATAAATTCAGCAATGTTATGTCTGTTTAGACAGAGGTAAGGAAATATTATGTGAGACATAAATTTTAGGCAAAAAGATTTCCCTGCAGTTATTGTTTATCGCCACCAATCAATATTCATCTTACCCACAAGGTTATCCACATTTTGCAAATTTCTAGCTCTATGTAGAAAATGAAAAAGTATCAATATTTCAAGGTGATAATCAGAATATTGCCTTACTGATAATTTAAGCATATATAGCAATGATTTTATGATGAATAGCAATGAATGTTTCTATACAGTAAGCAAAACTCAAGTTTTAGCAGGTATAATAAGATTCCCAATTTAAAACTTAACGTAAACCTTTGCGTTGTAAAAGCTTGCCGACAAGTTGAGTGAAAACAGGTAAAATAGCACTTTATTGATAGTGTAAGGCGTTAGGATGAACGGTACAGAAATACTAGGCTATATTGCAATGGCGATGGTAGCTTGCTCGTTTTTACTCAAAGATGTGATAAAGCTGCGTTTGGTGAATGCGGCTGGGGCAGTTTGTTTTGTGATTTACGGTGGGTTAATCGGCTCATATCCGGTAATGGGGCTAAATACGTTTGTGGCAGTTGTAAACGGTTACTATATTTGGAAAGCAAAGCACTAGCTATACAAGCGGTGCGTTTTACAAAATAAACCGCTTTTTATTGGATCTATAGGAGAAAAGCTAATAACGATGATTATTTTTAGTGATCTTTACCAACTATTTTTATTTAAAAATATTTTATAAACAATATCTTATTCCCTCTTACTAAGCCACTATGTGGACGTAATCTATCTTTGATGCTTTGAACAACCCTTCTATCCTATTTACTGCCTTTTTAATATTTAATTTAGGAGATTTCTTATACATAAAAATATAATCCATATAACATTTTAGACTTGCATAGGCTCTTTCTAACATGCGATGTTTATAGGGGAGGTCATTCGTTTTCTCCTAGCACTTATTTAAAAATAATTGATACTTTTCCTTATTTCTTAGTGCTCTCATTATGATTGAGACTAAATGAAATTGACACATTTGAGTTGGAAGGGTCATCAAACCTTTCAAACATCTACGTCTGCCATCACAAGTAGCTGATGATGTATTTATTTTATATGCCTATTTATATGCTTAAATTTAACTCAATACGCAGTCGATTACATTAAAAATCTTGTAAAGTGAGAGTATCAATACAATAAGTAATACTCAATAAACAGTAACATAATTGCAAAAAATCTGACCAAACCGACCGCTTGTTGCCATTTTAGGTTAAGCCTTTTCCAATTCCAAACGCTCAAACGCCAACACTTTATGTTCCAGTTTACGCAATAACAGTGTCATTATGCCGGTAATCATAAGATAGAGCGCACCGGCAATGCCGTAAATCGTTAGTGCATCATATTCCGTGCCGTACAGTTGGCGAGCGTAGCCCATAATATCCATAATTGTGATGGTTGAGGCAAGAGACGTGCCTTTAAACACTAAAATAATTTCGTTACTGTATGAGGGCAACGCACGTTTTAAGGCGTAAGGGACGAGAATTTTGAGGGTTTGCAAACGGTTCAAACCTAAGGCAGCACAGGTTTCCCACTGTCCTTTCGGGATCGCTTTGACTGCACCGTGAAAAAGTTGAGTGGTGTAAGCCGCGCTGTTTAAGGCAAGTGCTAACATTGCACAAAACCACGCATTTGATAGTAGCGACCAAAACGGGCTATTGACGATCCACTGAAATTGCCCCGGTCCGTAATAAATCAGAAAGAACTGCACTAGCAGCGGTGTGCCGGTAAAGAGTGTTAGAAAGCCGTTCACCACAGATTTCGTCCAACGGTTTTCCATTGAGAGTATAAAGGTCATCACCACCGCTAGCACAAAGGCAATAGAAAGGGAAACAGCGGTCAGCATTAAGCTGGTCGGAATACCTTGGGCAATTACGTTGAAATATTCTTGCACCATTATGCGTTGCCTCTCTCAAAACGGGTAAAACGAAGATCTAAACGGCGGATAATTACTTGGCTAATTAAGGTAATCGCTAAATAGATCAAGGCCGCAAAACCATACCACGTAAACGGTTCGTGCGTGCGGGTGTTAATCAGCTCCGTTTGACGCATTAAATCCGATGCACCAATCAATGATACAAGGGCGGTATCTTTCAACAGAACCAGCCATTGATTGCTTAACCCCGGCAGCGCGTGCCGCCAAACTTGCGGCATCACAATGTGTAAAAAAGTGTAGCCACGGCTTAGCCCCAACGCCGCACCGGATTCCCACTGTCCGAGGGGAATGGCTTGAATTGCGCCCCGTAGCGATTGGGAAGCGTAAGCGGCAAAAATAATCGCAAGGGCAACCACACCGCAACCGAAAGGCCCAAGCTCAATATATTGACCGGTAATCAGCTCAATCACTTCCGGTGCACCAAAATAGATCAGAAAAACCACTAAAATTTCGGGCAAACCACGCAATAAGGTGGAAAATACCGCCATTGATTTGCGCACCGTTGCCCATGTGTGCATTTCAAGCACCACAAACAATACGGAAAGCAGT
The DNA here is from genome assembly GCF_001038205.1 of Muribacter muris. Taxonomy (GTDB): domain Bacteria; phylum Pseudomonadota; class Gammaproteobacteria; order Enterobacterales; family Pasteurellaceae; genus Muribacter; species Muribacter muris. Next base: position 27,624 of record NZ_JWIZ01000063.1, read on the forward strand.
AAGCCGACCAATAACGAACAAACCGCTAACCCTAAGGTCATTAGGGTTGCGGAATAGATCAAAGGAAGATAATCAAAAAACATAAAACCTTATTTCGTCATCCATTTATCATAGATTTTTTGGTATTCACCGCTTGATTTAATGGCGGCAATACCTTTGTTGAGGCTATCCACCAACGCTTGATTGGATTTATTCACCGCGATCCCCAAGCCGTTGTTGAAATAGCGTTTATCTGTTACTCTTTCGCCAATAAAAGCCAGATCCGGATTTTTATCAAACATCTCTCTTAACACATCTGTATCGCCAAAAATGAGATCAATCCGCCCGTTTTTTAAGTCTAAGATCGCATCTTGTAGGCTGGCGTAGGCTTTTGCTTCATACTGCTTGGCTTCAGCGTTAGCATATTGCTGATAGGTTGTGCCGTTTTGTACGCCGACACTTTTTGCCGTCTCCAACGTTACTTTATCTTTCACCGCAATAAAGCTGGCGGAGCTTTCATAATAGGCATCGGTAAACGCCACTTGCTTCGCACGGGCTTCGGTAATATCAATCGCCGAAATTGCCGCATCAAAGCCGCGTCCTTTGATTAAACTTGGAATTAACGCATTAAAGGCTTGTGCTTTAAAATGGCAAGTCGCATTGATCTCTTGGCAAATCGCGTTGGCAACATCGACATCAAAGCCAACAATCTCGCCTTTTTCATTGGTCGATTCAAACGGCGGATAGCTAGGTTCCATTGCAAAGGTAATCTCTTGGGCGTGTGCCATTGTCGCCGTGGCAAAAAGGGTTGCTAATAGTAATTTTTTCATTGTGTTTACCTCGATTATTAGTGTGAATGTGAAAGATAGTGGGCAAATTGCTCGGTTTGAGGACGCTCAAAACAACTCGCATCACCAAATTCAATGATTTTGCCTTTTTCCATATAGACCACTTTGGTCGCCGTTTTACGGGCAACGGCAACTTCGTGGGTAACAATCACTTGTGTAATACCCGTTCCCTGTAATTCTTTAATAATATCAACTACTTGAGCAGTAATTTCCGGATCGAGTGCGGCGGTCGGCTCATCAAACAGCAACACTTGCGGCTGCATCATCAACGCCCGAGCAATCGCCACCCGTTGTTGTTGCCCGCCGGAAAGTTGCAGCGGAAAACGTTCGGCAAATTCCGCTAATTGCAAGCGAGCAAGCAGACCTTTCGCCCGCTCAACCGCCGCATCTTTTGCCAGCCCCAACACTTTCATCGGTGCTTCAATTAAGTTTTGCATCACATTAAGATGCGGCCAGAGATGATATTGCTGAAATACCATCCCGACCTCACGGCGTAATAATCCTACCTGCTTACTGTCCGCTTTTGCGCTCAGATCAAAGCGGTGATTGGCTATTTCCAACGAGCCGGATTGCGGCACTTCCATTAGATTCAGCGTTCGAATAAGCGTACTTTTTCCTGCACCGCTTGGCCCGAGCAGGACGACCGTATCCCCTTTCTCAATGTTTAAATTGATGTCAAACAAGGCTTGATGCGCGCCATAAAAAAAATTGACGTTGCTGATGCGAATCGCCATTTCACTAAAATCCTACTAATATAAATAACTGAATGAATATTAAATATTTTTGCATAGTTATGCAAGCGTATTTTATAACGGATAAATTGACGCTTACACTCAATTCACTTAGACTAGCCTACGTTTTAATTTATCATTAACAGGAGTCAATAATGTCTGAACACAACAGCACACAGTACGAAGGTCTAAAACCCAAATGGCAAAAACGTTTTGCCTTTTTCGACAAATACGGCACGAAAGAAAGCGCGCCGGAATATAAACAAGCCTTTAAATCCCTCTCTTTTTTCGAAAAACGGTGGCAAGAACTCAATTTTATAGCCCTATTCTTTGGCTTTATTTATTTCTTTGTGCTGGGGCTTTGGCGTAAAAATCTGAGTATCATTGGTCTCTATCTGGTGGTTGGCATTATCGTAAGTATCATTATTGCTATCCTTAATGTACCTGATCGAACGGTCGATGCCATTGCAAACGCAATCGGTTTATTATTCGCCTTTATTTATGCCAAAACAGCAAATAAAGCTTACTACCTTCATAAAGTGAAAGGGTCTAAAAGTTGGAATCCGTTTGAATCATAATCTTCACAGCACGCAACTGCGTGCTGATTTTTTAAGGAAATAACACGATGAAATTAAACGCTTATTTTACTTTTCTTTGTGCTTCGTTTACCGCTTTAAGCGCCCTTGCTTTTGCCGATAACAGCCAACAAGTCCGCAGTATCGACATTTATATCACTCCCTACTATTCTGCCCACGGCGGCAAAGTCGAGCACGTTGCGGTACACCCCGAACTTGATCCACTTTTGAAATCCAACTCGGTCGCCTCACTGAAAAAAGCGATCGCACAGGTCGAAAAAGAACCGCAGCTTATCACACCAATGGTAATGTTTACCCTTGCCGCACGTTCCTACGATCTTGGGCTGAGAGATGATGCGGTATTTTGGTTTTATGCGGGCAGATACCGCTTAATCACGGCGATGGACGTGTTAGATTTACCCAAATCCTCACTGGCGGAATACAGTAGCTTTGCCACATTAGTTGGCAAATTTATTCTTCCTTACGCCTTTTGCGATCACGCCAAGAACAGCAAAATCAAACGCAAAGCATTGCAATGGGTCAAAGATCACCCTTACCAAGCCCTCTTTTTAGCGCAACTCCCCTCAAAACAGCCAGATCGCAAAAAAGCCCTCGCACAAAGTGAAAAAGCACTGGATAAAAACTTTCAGGAAAGTGAAAACTACTTGAAAGATCCGAAAAAGAAAGCGGATTTTTTGGCTAAACGCAAAGCGGAAAATACCGATGCCCGCTTCTGCTGGAAATAAGCAAGCGGTCGGTTAGGGGAGATTTTTTGCAAAATTATATCGCAACTGCACAATGCTAAGTAACGGCTCATCAGTAGGGACGCAACACTTGCGTCCGTTTAATCATATTGCGAAATAATGTTATCTTATTTTGTGCAACGGCGACATAATCCTGATAATTTGCAATACTCCCCCACCAACTCACCGCTTGCGATGTTAAAACGCTTTTTCCAAGCTCAAAAACAGGCGTTTTTTCTCGGTAGAATAGAGCTGCGCTAAATTAGATTTCACCTTGTTATAGCTAAAAGTCAGCTTCGGTGTAATGCCCCAATAATGAAAATCCCGTTTCCACAGGGTGAGCGTTGCCGCCCACTCTTTATCGTGGCGGACTTGGCGGAACAATTTGTGCGACGCTAAAAAATCCCGCTTGCCGTAGCTCAACTGAACACGGGAAGAAATGCCGCCCCACCACGCCTGCCCCCAACCCAGACGCACCGTTTTGCGATCAGAGCCGAATGCATCTTCACGAGGGCGATCCGCCAAATAATCCGAACCGAGATAGAGATAGCTGTTGGCATTCAGCAAATGTAACAGTGTAGCGGACAACAACAGATTATGCCCGTCTGCCGCACGATTTTCCGCCGCCCGATGTTTTAGCTCGCCCCGCTCTGTCGCCAGTGAAAGCTGCCATTTCGGGCTGAACCAGTGGTTCAGTTCCCCTCGCACACCGTAGCCACGATTATAACGGTGATTGCCGTACCAACGCATTTCATAAAACGGCAACAACGCCACGCCGGTTTTCGCCCGTTGGTATTGGTAGCCGACAGCTAAGCGGTTGGCTTGGTCGTCATAAGCGTGATTATCCCAAAAGGTTTTGCCGTGGAAATTATTCTCAATTTTGGCGTAGTGAGAGCCGAATAAATTGAGGCTTTTTTCCGCATTAAACACATAGTTCAACCCGTGGGCTTTTTGCGGCAGCGAGTCCGGCGTTTTCTCAAACGGCACATTACCGAGGTAAATATAGCGATCGGCGGAGGCATTATTCACATTGTTTTCCTGCAAATAATTCACCCCAAAATGAAACTGCCACTGCGAGCGTTGTTCAATCGCTGCCAAATATTGCGTGGTTAAGGTTGCAATTTGCGGCGGTAATCTGACCGCTTGCAAACGGCGAAAATGGTCAGTTGCCGATCGTCAAACAGCATTTGTGCCAAACGGAAACGGACGGGGTCAAAATCGGGGTGAGAGGCTAAGATACGTTGATACAGGGCAATCCCCCGCCGATATTCCCCCCGCAAGCCGAACAAAATCGCCTCGCTATAATCAATCAAAATCGGATCGGGCTGGGCGGTTTGGCGGTAAATCGCCAACAAATCGGGCAGCAAATGAAACTGCCCGCTGTCAATCACCCGATTCAGCAAAGTACGGGTTAATTCAGGATTTTCCCGCAGCTCTTTTGTGGTCGCCGTTTTCAGCTCGGCAGGATCGAAATTCGCAAAATTCCCCACCATTCTGACCGCTTGCGGGCGGGGAGCAGGGGTCGCAACTTTCACCTCCAATTCAGGCGAATTTGCCCAAAGTGCCGGCGGCAAGCACGCTAATGTCAAAATCGCACAGGGGAAGGAAGATGATGATTTCATTGATTCACCTCACTTAAACCAAACAAAATGCACAATGATGTTGCCGTTGAACCTGTGCTTATCGGTAGGGAAGCATTGCACCCAACATCAATCTGCGATTAAATAAGGACGCACACCACGCGTCCCTACTTTTAGCAAAATATGATATTGTTCATTGCAACATCATTTTACGCACTTAAATTCAGGCAATTATTGGCGTTTGCCGCCGAAGGAGATATTATTTCCTGCTCGCCCAACCACTTCTTCCGCATTTGGTCCGGCAAAAATGCCCTTGTAGGTTTCATCTTTTAACAAACCTGTGTCAACTGTACCCGAAAAAATCAAATTATTCTGTTTGGAATAACTAATATCCCCTGGCTTAAGCGTATAAGTCCCCCCTCTCATATTAGTAAGCTCACCACTTACCGTTCCTTGATTAAAATCAGCATTTAAAATTAAATTTCCTATGGTTAATTTTGAGCTATCCCCCAAAATAAAATCTTCTGCTTCTAGTGCTTTGCCTCTGTAAGTCGCTTTCGGTGATGTTTGCAGATAAGCTGAGTTATCAAAGGAATCACGGCTGGTTGGCACGGAAAGATAGCTTGGAGAACTCAATAAATCATTATCGGTAATTGAATCAGTACGTGTCCAATTCGCATAGGTTGAGTACTGCTGATTAACAAAATGCGCAGTAGCAATTTGTACTTCGACATCGTTATTCAACCCTTTCTTAGTTGCCGTTACAGGTAATTGCTGTACCTCATCAGATACAGGTGCATCATTAAAGTTGATCGCACGTTGTAATTCCCATTTTTCAGCTTGCCCTCGAGGAGATAAGTGAGCAACTTTACTATCGCTTCTTTTACCAGCATCAGGTCCTTGTATAATTTTGTTATCGTGTGAGTTTTTCTCCAAATATCGCCACTGACTACCATCACTTAAAAATGCCCAACGTTGTGCTTCGGCTTCTTGTGCTTGGCGTTTACGCTCGGCTTCTTCACGGTGTGGGGCTAACTCTTGATTTAATGCTTCATTTTGGCTATTTAAAGCGGCATTTTCCTGCGCTTTCTCTTCAAGCTGTTTTTGAGCCTCTGCTAATTGCTGACGAGCCGTTTCCAACTCACGTTGCGCCGCTTGTTTCGCTTCGGCTTCGCTGTTGACTTTCGCCGTTTCCGCTTCCAAGCGTTTTGCACTGTCCGCTACATTTTTTTGGGCTGCCGCTAATTGCTGACGAGCAGTTTCTAACTCACGTTGTGCCGCTTTTTTCGCTTCGGCTTCACTGTTTGTTTTAGCTGTTTCCGCTTCCAAACGTTTTGCACCGTCGGCAACATTTTTCTGCGCTGCCGCTAATTGCTGACGAGCAGTTTCTAACTCACGTTGTGCCGCTTGTTTCGCTTGGGCTTCACTGTTTACTTTCGCCGTTTCCGCCTCCAAACGTTTTGCACTGTCGGCAACATTTTTCTGTGCTGCCGCTAATTGCTGACGAGCAGTTTCTAACTCACGTTGTGCCGCTTGTTTCGCTTCGGCTTCACTGTTTACTTTCGCCGTTTCCGCTTCCAAGCGTTTTGCACTGTCGGCAACACTTTTCTGTGCTACCGCTAATTGCTGACGAGC
>NZ_JWIZ01000064.1 GCF_001038205.1 Muribacter muris
TGCAAATTTCTCTATTCACAACTGCCTCCTAACCGACGCACTATTGCCAAATCATATCAAACAATCTGTGTGAACACTTGCAACTTCATTTAAGGTAAGGAGGTGATCCAACCGCAGGTTCCCCTACGGTTACCTTGTTACGACTTCACCCCAGTCATGAATCATACCGTGGTGAACGCCCCCCTTGCGGTTAAGCTATCCACTTCTGGTACAACCCACTCCCATGGTGTGACGGGCGGTGTGTACAAGGCCCGGGAACGTATTCACCGCAACATTCTGATTTGCGATTACTAGCGATTCCGACTTCATGGAGTCGAGTTGCAGACTCCAATCCGGACTTAGATGCACTTTCTGAGATTGGCTTACCCTCGCAGGTTCGCTACCCTCTGTATGCACCATTGTAGCACGTGTGTAGCCCTACTCGTAAGGGCCATGATGACTTGACGTCATCCCCACCTTCCTCCGGTTTATCACCGGCAGTCTCCTTTGAGTTCCCGACCTAATCGCTGGCAACAAAGGATAAGGGTTGCGCTCGTTGCGGGACTTAACCCAACATTTCACAACACGAGCTGACGACAGCCATGCAGCACCTGTCTCTAAGTTCCCGAAGGCACAAGACTATCTCTAGTCTCTTCTTAGGATGTCAAGAGTAGGTAAGGTTCTTCGCGTTGCATCGAATTAAACCACATGCTCCACCGCTTGTGCGGGCCCCCGTCAATTCATTTGAGTTTTAACCTTGCGGCCGTACTCCCCAGGCGGTCGATTTATCACGTTAGCTACGGGCACCAAGCTTAAAGCCCAATCCCCAAATCGACAGCGTTTACGGCGTGGACTACCAGGGTATCTAATCCTGTTTGCTCCCCACGCTTTCGCACATGAGCGTCAGTACATTCCCAAGGGGCTGCCTTCGCCTTCGGTATTCCTCCACATCTCTACGCATTTCACCGCTACACGTGGAATTCTACCCCTCCCTAAAGTACTCTAGTTGTCCAGTCTGAAATGCAATTCCCAGGTTGAGCCCAGGGCTTTCACACCTCACTTAAACAACCGCCTGCGTGCCCTTTACGCCCAGTTATTCCGATTAACGCTCGCACCCTCCGTATTACCGCGGCTGCTGGCACGGAGTTAGCCGGTGCTTCTTCTGTGACTAACGTCAATTGTAACGGGTATTAACCATTACACCTTCCTCATCACCGAAAGAACTTTACAACCCGAAGGCCTTCTTCATTCACGCGGCATGGCTGCATCAGGGTTTCCCCCATTGTGCAATATTCCCCACTGCTGCCTCCCGTAGGAGTCTGGACCGTGTCTCAGTTCCAGTGTGGCTGGTCATCCTCTCAGACCAGCTAGAGATCGACGGCTTGGTGAGCCGTTACCTCACCAACTACCTAATCCCACTTGGGCTCATCTTATGGCAAGAGCTTTCGCCCCCTTTAGTCCGCAGACATTACGCGGTATTAGCTACCGTTTCCAGTAGTTATCCCCCTCCATAAGCCAGATTCCCAAGCATTACTCACCCGTCCGCCACTCGTCAGCAAGAGAGCAAGCTCTCTTCTGCTACCGTTCGACTTGCATGTGTTAAGCCTGCCGCCAGCGT
>NZ_JWIZ01000065.1 GCF_001038205.1 Muribacter muris
GCCTTTCAAGGCTGGGTACTTCCTCCAGCTATTAAACCCCTTCAACATCACTTACTCAAACAACCTCGTGGTGATAAGGCGATGGTTAAGCTTCTGAGTTTAATTGCGGATTTTGGCGAAGAAGTCGGCGTGACTGCCGCAGAGCTCGCATTAGAACAAGGATTACCTACTGTTGAAGCTGTACTGAATATTATCTTAAGATTGACTGAACCAACAGTCCCTAAAATAGAGAGTCGACACGTTGCGCTGCGTTGTCCGCCTAAAGCAAATCTCAGTCAATTTGACCAACTCCTTCAATATCGAAGAACCACTACCTTTCCTTCACTAAAATAAAACAGACAAGGAGATAATAATGGAAAGACAAGACTATATTGCATTACTACAACAGCTTAAATTAACAACAATGGCAAATGAATTTGACGATATCGTGATTGAAGGTGTTCGACGCAAACGCCCGACGCTCGATATTCTCGCACGTTTACTAAATGTTGAAATCACACAACGAAGCATTAACCAAACTTTAGGGCGGATTAAACGTGCTAAGTTTCCCCAACAAAGAACCTTTGCTGAATTTGATTTTAAGCAAAGCCTTTTAGATGAAGCCCGCTTTCAACTTTTGCTGGATGGTGAATATATTAAAGCCAAGCGTAATATTATTTTAGTGGGTGGTCCAGGTACAGGAAAAACGCACTTAGCGACGGCATTTGGCATCCAAGCTGCAGAACAAGGCTATAAAGTACGATTTTGGAACGTATTGGATTTGGTGAATCAGCTTGAGCTGGATAATCAAATGAAACAATTTAAGCTTGTCCCTCAGATGGTCCGTCAAGATGTCATCATTTTGGATGAGCTAGGCTACTTACCCTTTAGTCAAAAAGGTGGGGCATTACTGTTTCATTTAATGAGTCAACTTCATGAAAATACCAGTGTTATCATTACGACAAACCTTGAGTTTTCAGAGTGGGGCACCCTATTTACTGAGGCAAAAATGACAAATGCACTTTTAGATAGGTTAATTCACCATTGCCATATTTTAGAAACGGGTAATGAATCTTATCGATTTAAACATCGTAATTAAGAAATAATAAAAGTGGAACACTTTTAAAGGATCTTTGTGGTTCAATTTTGGAAGATCATTGACACAGCATAGTATCAGAACCGATAAAAAGGATCGATAACAATGCAACATATTCAACTTAGATGCCGATGCTGTAACAAGTTATTGGCGAAAGGTTCAGCGATTTTGATTGAAATCAAATGCGGTCGCTGCAAAACGATCAACACATTTCACTAATCAATCAGAGTGTCGGAGCGTCTTGAACGCCGGAATGCCATAATAGAGGACACAATTATGGCAACATTTAAACAAGCTCCGTTACCCTTTGTCGGGCAAAAACGTCAATTTCTCAAATATTTTGAAGCAGTATTGGACGAAAATATCGAAGGTAGTGGAGAAGGCTGGACGATAATTGATGTGTTTGGCGGGAGCGGCTTACTTTCGCATACGGCAAAGCGTAAAAAGCCGTCAGCACGGGTGATTTACAACGATTTTGACGGTTACGCCGAGCGGCTGAAACACATCAAAGACATAAATCAACTTCGCCAAGAAATCTATCAAACTATTGCCGATATTGTACCAAAAAACAAGCGGTTAAATAAGGATTTAAAAGCTAAAATCATCAATAAAATCAATAATTTCAACGGTTACAAAGACTTGAACTGTTTGGCTAGTTGGTTGTTATTTAGTGGTGAGCAAGTGAGTAGTCTTGAAGAGCTTTTTGAGCAATCTTTTCTCCATTGCGTGCGTAAAAGCGACTACCCCGAAGCCACTGGCTATTTGGACGGCGTAGAAGTCGTGAGTGAGTCGTTTCATACATTACTTCCCCAATATCAGCACCAAGATAAGACGTTGTTTGTTCTTGATCCGCCTTACCTTTGTTCTCGTCAAGAAAGCTATAAGCAGGCACACTATTTTGGTTTGATTGACTTCTTACGTCTCATTCACCTAACCCGTCCGCCGTATATCTTCTTCAGCTCAACCAAATCGGAGTTTATCCGGTTTATTGACGCAATGATCGAAGATAAGTGGCAGAATTGGGCAGCCTTTGATTCGTACAAGCGGATCACATTACAGGCAAATGTGAGTTATGCGGGAAGATACGAAGATAATTTGGTGTATAAATTTTAATGAAAACGCCCTTTAAGTGAAGTTTAAAGGGCGTTGAAAGTAAAAGATCTCTATGCTTCATTGTTTAATTCGGAAAGTACTTAATGTGTGTACAGGATTGCTCTCTTCAAAGGGCATAGCAAGTCTTGTTTTAGAAGATAAAGCGGATAGGCGATATTGTGAACTGGGGATAAAGATGAACCACTAAAACTAAGAAAAAATGAGGGGGGGGACTTGTTTCGCTTTTTTAGTGGTTCATTTTCGCAATTTTAGTGGATCACAACAA
>NZ_JWIZ01000066.1 GCF_001038205.1 Muribacter muris
TGTTTTGCTTGTACTGACTTAAACGACTTCTTCTCATAGGGATTATTCTAACCTGAAATTAGATTTCCCTAGTTATCTAGTACAGCCCCTTTTTTTATTCTGAACAATGGCTTGGCAAGCGGTCGTTTGGCTCGGAAAATTTGCAAAATAGTGTATAAGGGCTTTTCAGTTTTTATCGGTAGGCTATAATCAGCCGTTTTGAGCGAAAGACTATCATTATGGCGTTACTGATTACCCAAAAATGCACCAACTGCGATATGTGTGAGCCCGAATGCCCGAATCAGGCGATTTCAATGGGCGAGGACATTTATGTCATTGATCCGGCGTTATGCACCGAATGTGTCGGGCATTATGAGATCCCGACCTGCCAAAAAGTCTGCCCGATCAATAACTGCATTATTATCGACCCGAAACATATTGAAACGACCGATGAATTGTGGGAAAAATTTGTGTTAATTCATCACGCCGATGCTTTGGAGGCTAAATAATGAAGCTCAACGCACAACAACAGCAGGCGGTCGAATATGTGGAAGGGGCGTGTTTGGTGTTAGCCGGTGCTGGCTCGGGCAAAACACGGGTCATCATCAATAAAATCGCTCATCTTATCGCCGATTGTGGTTATTCCCCTAAACAGATTGCCGCCGTAACGTTTACCAATAAGGCCGCCCGTGAGATGCGGGAGCGGGTGGCACATTCCATCGGCAAAGAAAACAGCCGAGGGCTAACCATCTCGACTTTCCACACGCTCGGGTTTGATATTCTCAAGCGTGAGCATAAATTGCTCGGCTACAAAGCGGGAATGACCTTATTTGACGAATACGATCAAATAGCCTTGTTCAAACACCTGTTGTCCGAAGCGGCTGCGGAAGATAAAGATCTGCTTAAAGCGTTGGTATCCACCATTTCAAACTGGAAAAACGATCTGCTCTCGCCGGAACAGGCGATCGCCACCGCCAATGACGATCGCAAGCGGGTCTTTTCGCACTTTTATTTGCAATACCAAAACCAGCTCAAAGCCTATAATGCGTTGGATTTTGACGATCTGATAATGCTGCCGACCCTGCTCTTCCGCCAATTTCCTGAAGCCAAAGCCCGCTGGCAGCAGAAAATCCGCTATTTGTTGGTCGATGAATATCAAGATACCAACACCAGCCAATATGAATTGATTAAATTATTGGTCGAACATCACCAAAATTTTACGGTGGTCGGCGATGATGACCAGTCGATCTACTCGTGGCGTGGGGCTAAGCCGGAAAATATGGCACGGCTTCAAACGGACTTCCCGCAGCTCAAGGTGATTAAACTGGAGCAGAATTACCGCTCCAGCCAGCGTATTTTGCATTGCGCCAATATTTTGATTGATAACAACGATCACCTGTTCGCCAAACGGCTGTTTTCCCAGTTGAGTGAAGGCGAAAAATTGGCGGTGATTGAAGCCAAAAACGAGGAGCACGAAGCAGAGCGAATTGTCGGCGAGCTGATCGCCCACCGCTATCTCAACAAAACCAAATACAAAGATTATGCGATTTTATATCGGGGGAATCACCAATCCCGCCTGTTAGAAAAATTGCTAATGCAGAACCGCATTCCCTACAAAATTTCGGGCGGTACGTCATTCTTCAGCAAAACCGAAATTAAAGATATGCTGGCGTACCTGCGCCTATTGGTAAACCAAGACGATGATGCGGCATTTCTTCGCATTGTGAATACGCCGAGGCGGGAAATTGGGGCGGCAACCCTCGAAAAATTGGGGACATTGGCGAACGAAAAGCAGGTCAGTTTATTTGAAGCGATTTTTGATTTTGAACTGATTCAACGCCTTAGCCCTCGCCCTTATCAAGCGTTGCAAGATTTTGCCTGTTGGATTGTCGAATTGGCAGACCAAGCCGAGCGTGCTGAGCCACAGCAAGCGATCAAAGCGATGTTGGGGAAAATTCAATACGAAGCCTACCTCTACGAAACCGCCGCCACGCCAAAATCGGCGGAAATGCAAAGCCGCAATGTTGAAACCCTGTTTGATTGGGTACAAAAAATGCTGGACGGCGATGCGCTTAACGAACCGATGAATTTAGTCCAAGTGGTGAATAATCTCACCTTGCGGGATATGTTGGAGCGGGGCGAGGACGAGGAGAATGACCAAGTGCAACTGATGACTCTCCACGCCTCAAAAGGCTTAGAGTTCCCGCACGTTTTCCTGATCGGAATGGAAGAAGGGATTTTGCCCCACCAAACCAGCATTGACGAGGATAATATCGAAGAAGAACGTCGTTTAGCCTATGTTGGTATTACCCGAGCGCAACAAACCCTGACCTTCTCCCTCTGCAAAGAACGTCGCCAGTACGGCGAAATTACCCGCCCTGAAGTTAGCCGCTTTTTACTGGAGCTTCCCCAAGACGATCTACAATGGGAGCGGGACAAACCCCAAATCAGCGAACAGCAACGCCAACAAAAAGTCTCCGCCGGCTTGAGCAATATGCTAGCGATGGTTAAGGCGAATAAAAAATAGTCTTGATAAAATAGCAAATTTTTGAATATAACTCACCGCTTGTGTTAATGAAAAAGGCGAAAAAACGCATAAAAATATCAAGACTGTTAGTGTAATGTTGGGTAAGATTTAATAAGATGATAACAATTCTCAAAAACTTGATGCAGATCATAAACTTTACAAATAGAGTGCTAATTTAGGGGAAAAAGCACTCTAAATCAGTAATAATTTCGCCAGTTAAAATAATTTTTAGAGGAAAATAACTATGGCGCAAATGACGAAATCTGCCGAACCTTACGATGCTCAAGTTGAAGTGAATGAACTGGTCGATAGAGGATTAAAAGCTCTTGATGCTTTTCGTCAGCTTGATCAGGAGCAAGTCGATTATATCGTTGCCAAAGCTTCGGTGGCGGCGTTGGATAAGCACGGTGCATTAGCTCTGCACGCAGTTGAGGAAACTGGGCGGGGTGTGTTTGAAGATAAAGCAACCAAAAACTTATTTGCCTGCGAATATGTGGTGAATAATATGCGAAATCTGAAAACGGTTGGAGTGGTCAGCGAAGATGATGTAACGGGGATTACCGAAATTGCCGATCCGGTTGGTGTGGTTTGTGGGATTACGCCGACAACCAACCCGACTTCCACCACGATTTTCAAAGCGTTAATTGCCCTCAAAACCCGTAACCCGATTATTTTTGCCTTCCACCCTTCCGCCCAACAGTGTTCCGCGCACGCCGCACAAATTGTCTATGATGCTGCGGTGGCTGCCGGTGCGCCGAAAGATTGTGTGCAATGGATTAAAACACCGTCGATGGAAGGGACATCTCTGTTAATGAAACACAAAGGGATTGCCACCATTTTGGCAACCGGAGGGAATGCAATGGTGGAAGCGGCTTATTCCTGCGGAAAACCGGCGTTGGGTGTGGGGGCCGGGAATGTACCTGCCTATGTTGAAAAAAGCGCCGATTTAAAACAGGCGGTGTACGATATTGTGATGTCGAAATCGTTCGATAACGGAATGATTTGCGCTTCAGAGCAAGCAGCAATTGTCGATAAAGAGATTTATGCCGACTTCGTCAAAGAGATGCAATCTTACGGCGTTTATTTGGTGAATAAAAAAGAGAAAGCCTTGTTGGAAAAATTTATCTTCGGGGTGGATAAAGCCGATAAAGCAAGCTGTTCCGGTGCGAAGTTAAATGCGGCGGTTGTCGGTAAACCGGCGGCGTGGATTGCGGAACAAGCGGGCTTTTCCGTGCCGAAAAATACCAATATTTTGTTGGCAGAATGTAAAGAAGTAGGGGAAAACGAACCGCTGACCCGTGAGAAGTTATCTCCGGTACTGGCATTACTTACCTCGCATTCCCAAGAGGAAGGGATTGCGTTAGCGGAACAGATGGTCAATTTCCACGGTTTAGGGCATTCTGCGGCGATTCATACTAAAGATACGCAGTTGGCGAAAACATTCGGTGAGCGGGTCAAAGCCATTCGTGTGATTTGGAATTCGCCGTCCACTTTCGGCGGCATCGGCGATGTATATAACTCTTTCCTGCCGTCTTTAACGCTAGGTTGTGGCTCGTACGGCAAAAATTCCGTCGGTAACAACGTGAGTGCAGTGAATCTTTTAAATATCAAACGTGTGGGCAGACGGAGAAATAATATGCAGTGGTTTAAAGTGCCGTCAAAAATCTATTTTGAGCGGGATTCGATTCAATATCTGAAATCAATGAAAGATGTCGAACGGGTGATGATTGTTACCGACAGAGCAATGGTTGATCTCGGCTTTGTCGAGAAAATTGCCGAGCAGTTACGTCTGCGTAAAAATAAAGTAACTTACCAACTGTTTGCCGATGTCGAACCCGATCCAAGTATTGAAACCGTTCGCCGTGGGACAGAATTGATGCGTAGTTTCCAACCGGATACGATTATTGCACTCGGTGGTGGCTCGCCGATGGACGCAGCAAAAGTGATGTGGTTATTCTACGAGCAGCCGGAAGTGGATTTCCGTGATTTGGTACAAAAATTTATGGATATCCGCAAACGGGCGTTCAAATTCCCGCAACTGGGTCGCCGTGCGAAATTTGTCGGTATTCCGACCACATCAGGAACGGGCTCGGAAGTTACACCGTTTGCGGTGATCACCGAAGGCGACAAAAAATACCCGATTGCCGATTACTCACTCACCCCAACGATTGCGATTGTTGATCCGGCGTTAGTGATGACCGTGCCGGCACATATTGCGGCGGATACCGGTTTAGACGTACTGACCCACGCAACTGAAGCCTATGTTTCAACGGTGGCAAACGATTATACGGACGGCTTGGCATTGCAGGCGATTAAATTAGTGTTCCAATTCCTTGAAAAATCGGTGAAAGAAGCCGATCCGGAAGCCCGTGAGAGAATGCACAACGCATCAACCATTGCCGGTATGGCATTTGCCAATGCGTTCTTGGGGATCAATCACTCAATGGCACATAAACTGGGCGGACGTTTCCACACCGTACACGGTCGCACTAATGCGATTTTAATGCCGCACGTTATTCGTTATAACGGCACACGTCCGACTAAAGTGGCAACTTGGCCGAAATATAATCATTACAAAGCGGACGAAAAATACCAAGATATTGCCAGAATGTTAGGGCTACCGGCAGCGACACCGGCAGAGGGGGTAGAATCCTATGCCAAAGCCGTGGCGGAACTCGCCAAAGCTTGCGGTATTAAAATGTCGTTGCGTGAGCAGGGGGTGGACGAAAAAGCCTTCCTTGAAGCCCGTAGAGAGCTTGCCCTGCTGGCGTTTGAAGACCAATGCACACCGGCAAATCCTCGTTTGGCAATGGTAGAAGATATGGAGGAAATTCTGACTAAAGCCTATTATGGCGAGTAATATTATTGTAAATCAATAGCTTATAATTTTATTTTTAATCATTTATCACGCTGGTGGCTGTGTGGTTTTCTTCCTAGCAGCCACTTTTTATTTTGTCTGAAGAATTTATATTTTAAAGCGATGTGATTTTTATCACTGTTGGAAAATAATAAGTTTATTTCTTGTTTGTATGATGATTGACAGGTAGAAGATTGAAATAGCGATAAGGTGGATTCACTTATCGCCATTTTGGATTTGTGGTGTAGAGACAAGCGGTCAGTTATACGTCATTATTTGCAACTTATACCAAACCCTGTTTCAAGCGTTCAAAATAGTGTTTGGTTTCATCAATCACCACGTGGCGTAAAGCGACTAAAGCAATTAAATTCGGGAATGCCATTAAGCCGTTAACGATGTCCGCCAACGTCCAAATCGTGTTCAGTTGAATAAAAGGGGCAACGGCAATCAGGGCGATGAAGATAACACGGTAGAATTTAATGCCTCGTGTGCGTCCGCCTCTCAAATAGACAAAGCAACGTTCGCCGTAGTAACACCAGCCCAAGATGGTCGTAAAGGCGAAGAAAATCAGCCCGACCGTTACGACAACCGCCCCGATATTGCTCATCAACCCTTGCGAAAATGCCAAGTTGGTCAGTGCCGCCCCTTGTGCTGAGCCTTTCCACGCACCGGTTAGCACAATGACTAACCCTGTCATTGTGCAGACGATGATGGTATCTAAGAATGTGCCGGTCATTGAGATCAGCCCTTGGCGAACCGGCTCTTTGGTTTGGGCTGCCGCTGCTGCAATCGGCGCTGAACCTAAGCCCGCTTCGTTAGAGAAAATGCCTCTTGCAACACCCGATTGGATCGCCTGCATCACGGTAAAACCCAATACACCGCCGATTGCAGATTGCGGGTTGAACGCCGCTTTAATAATAAAAGCGATAGTTTCGGGGATTTTCGCAGCATTTAACATCAAGATCAGCACTGATGCACTCACATAAGCGACCGCCATAAACGGCACAATCACACTGGCGATTTTTGAAATCCGCTGCACACCGCCTAAAATAATCATTGCGACGGTGAGTGTCAGTACCACTGCCGTTACACCGATCGGCAAATGAAAAGTGTCGTGCAGGGCAGTGGTGATCCCATTGACCTGCGGAAACGTACCGATACCAAATAGAGCGACCATCACACCGAAAAAGGCGAACAATTTTGCCAGCCATTTCCAGCGTTGTCCCATACCGATTTCAATATAATACATTGGACCGCCGGCAATATAGCCGTCTTTGTCCTTACCCCGAAATTTAATTGCCAGCAAACATTCGGCGTATTTGGTTGCCATACCGAAGACGGCAATTAACCACATCCAAAACAACGCACCCGGCCCGCCCGCTTGAATGGCGGTGGCGACGCCGACAATATTGCCCGTGCCGATAGTCGCCGCTAATGCAGTAGAAAGTGCCGCAAAGGCGGAAATATCGCCTGTTTGGTTCTCACCTTTTTCCGGCTTGAACATATAGACGAACGCTCTCGGCAGGTTAAAAACTTGCAAGAATTTGAGTTTGAAAGTGAAATAGATGCCCACACCCGAAATTAAAACCAGTAGTGGCACACCCCAAATGATGCTATTGATTTGACTAAGTAACGTGTCGATTGACATTGTGATTCCTCGTAAAAACAACTTACAAGGAAAGAAAAGCACACCGCAAGTGGTGAGATGTTGACGATTTTTTGCGAAGGAATAGTGCAAATTTTTCCGTCTAAACGACCGCTTGTATTAACTTTTCTCCCCTGTCCTTTTGCCTGAGCGTTTCACGCAGATAACTACGCTTGCGCCTTCGGCGTCCATTTTCCGCACTCGCGGAGTGGATCTCTCCAAGGGTTCGTCCAATAGCTGTCCTCGCTTACGCACCTGAAAGAGTTTACCTCGTCGGTGTGGGGTGCTCCCCACTCTCCAGCTATCTTCATCCGAACATTTTCTTCTTTATAAAAAATAAAAAAGACTTGCGGATTTTAGCAAGTCTTTTGAGTTCGTCAAGTTGTAATATTTGACTATGTAGAGATACTTGTCGTTGGTGCTTTTTCTATATTGAAACGTTACTTTGGTTTTTGGTAAACGAAGTTAGTATTAAATAGAAATAGTCATAGTATATTGCCGATTAAAATGAATTTTGCTTTTCTTTAAGAAAGATATATTGCAATCAGTGATGCTTTTTCTCAATAATGTCTTTTAATTCTCTAATTTGATTTTCTAAATTACCCATTTTTTCCAATAATTTATCTTCTTTAGCTTGAATTTTTAAATGTAATTCATATTCCTTAATTTCTGTAATGCAATCTACAATAATTCCAATGGCAATATTAAGAACAATATAGCTAGCAATGAGCAAGAAACTTATAAAGATTATCCAAGCGAAAGGATCTATTTTAAGTATTGGACGGACAATACCCGATGACCAACCATCAAACGTCATTATTTGAAATAGAGTATAAAAACTTTCAGTTAAACTACCAAAATATTCAGGGTATATATCACTATATAAATGTGTTGTTAATACGGCATAAATATATAAGACGATCAGTAATAAAATAGCAACACCTTGCATAGAGTGAAGTGATTTAAATAGAACTTGTGTGATAATCCTCATTTTAGGAATGACTGATAAAAAGCGTAGAATACGAATGGTGCGAATAATTCTAAAAACAGAAAGTGGACCAAATTCAGCAATAATTGAAATAAAAATAATGCCAAAATCAAAAATATTCCAACAATTCTTAAAAAACTTCCTCCTTAGATAATAAATTTTAACTATTATTTCTAAACTAAAGATGATTAAGCAAAAATTGTTTATTAGAGAAAAGTAATGCCCCATTTTTTGAGAAAAGAGCGGATAGGTATCTAATCCCACAATAATCGCATTAATAACAATAAAGAAAAGAATTATTTTATTGAATAGCTTTATTTTTCTAGATTGTATAAGTTTAGTATGTGTTATCATCATAAAATTTAGACACTTAACTGTATTATAGTTTATGGCATATTTCTAAATTTATTTCAATAAATTCTTCCCAACTATAAATATGAGATAGATAAGTTTTATAATAATCTTCTACTCGGCAAACAAACGGTCTGTTTTCATAGATATTACATAATCTCGTTTTTTCATTGAAATATTTACATACGCCATCTCCTCTATTTAAGTAAGCTGTATGCTCGCTTAAATTAACTCGGCGACAGCATTTTCCGCAGGCTGTGCAGGGAAATGGAGATAATTTATTTTCGTAATTCAATTAACCAATCCACCATGCTATTATTATTACCGAACTCGAAAGGCATTTCGATATTGCGTTTTTTTAACTCTTTTTTAAAAATACAGTTTTTCTCATATTCCGTATTAGATAGTTTAAGTGAATCATAAAAAGTTTTTAGTTCATTTACATTAAAATTAAATTCTATTTTAGCTAAATTACCCAAATAGGTATCTAGTTTATCATTAATATTTCTCATATCTTCTAAAAGAAGATCATATTTGTTTTTAAAAAAATTATCTAATGCTGACCAAATCTTTTTCATAAAATCACTATATTCTAAAAAATAACTAATACCTAAAGTTAATATACCAGTAATTAAGGAGCTAAGGAATGATGAAATTTCAGATCCAAATGGAATTGTAACCAGTAATTTATTTAATTCAATATTAATAATCGAACCGATTAAAACGGAAATTCCCGTGGCTAGTATTTTTAATACAGCTTTTGTTAATTCTCCTAATGAGAGTTTATCTGGATTAAAGAAGATTAATTTAGCTGCATTTATTAAATGAATGTACATTTCCCTAATTATTTTTCCAATAATTTTTGTAGTAGTTGCAAAGATATTAATTAGAGTTGTTGAAATGTTCGCTAATACGCCACTTAAACTAGCATCTCTAAAAACAACTAAGATATCATTAAATCTAGATTTAACTCTTTCAAAAATATTACTGAATGTAGTTCTAATATCTTGAATAAAACTATTATAATCAAAATTATTTTTATTCTTTGTTAGGATATATGGTATTTGTTCTTTTAGTTCAAACCAAACTTCTGCTAAAATAAAACCTAGAGCCTGTCTCATCCCCGTTTTTATACCACTAATACCAGCTTGTTTCACTGAATTTTTAAAGAATTTACTATTTAAATAATACGTAATATTAATTTGTTTATCATAAGCTCTTCTTGCTTTATTATCTGCATCTATCATAGATTTACTGTTTTTTGAAATAACTTCTAATGCTTCGATTTTTTCCTGTTCTTTCTTCAGCTGCCGTTTCTCATTTCTTTGCTGAGAGGTAGTTTCAGGCATACTAGACAATTTTACTCTATCTTTATTAGATTGATCTTTTAATTGCTTGAGTTTTTTAGGAATTATCTCTGTTACGAATTTTTCGGTTGAATGCTCTCTTTTTAAATTGTTAATATACCCATGCGTCGAGTTTAAATTCGACGATTGGTTGGCTAATTCGCTACCATCTAAACCAGCTAAAACACGACCACGATCATTATGTATTTCCTTTGCGGAAATAGTATGATCTAACTGCCTATTTTCGTTTCTGAGCATAGTTTGGTTTCTATATTTATCGTGTAAAATACCGGATTGCTGTAATTTTTTATCATGTTTACCTTGAGAAATATAATTTTTATGGGAATGATATTTATGTGAATCGTATGCTTCTCTATTATCATAAGCATTTTTTGCTTCCTCGGTAGCATAAATTCCCTTGCGAGCGTTATGAATAGTATCAACATTTCCACCTTTTTTATCTTCAAAAAGTAAAAAATCTAAACCAAAAGAAGTGGTTAAGCTGTGAATTGTTGTTTTATGTAATTCACTTACCCAGTCAAATTGTCTTGTTTCTGTTGTCATAGCTAATCCTATTTATTAATAAGTCATTAAATAGAAAATAGCTGAATATTATATTCAGCTATTTAAAAAGGGGCTGTACTAGATAACTAGGGAAATCTAATTTCAGGTTAGAATAATCCCTATGAGAAGAAGTCGTTTAAGTCAGTACAAGCAAAACAA
>NZ_JWIZ01000067.1 GCF_001038205.1 Muribacter muris
TGTCTGTAAATGGCTTGAAGAAAACACAAAACTAGAAATCAACATACCGCAGGCAGCTTCCACAAACGAGCCGATCCCGCTGTTCACCCACGCCGGCAGCGGTTATCAGTTGTTGGCCAACATTGGGCGACAATTTCAAATTCCCCATTATATGTGGCAGCAAAATACCGATGGTTCCGTCTATATCGGATCTTGGCAGGATAGCGACTACCCCGACAATGAATGGCACATAGATAGCGACAGCACGTTAAGCCAATTTAGCAACGCGATTACTATTCCGGTGAACGCTGCTATTCGTCCCGGTGCGTTGGTGAATGGCAAACGTATCATCAAAGTCAATCTGCAAGGCGACCATTACGAATTGACGTGGGCAGATTTAGACGATGCCGGCAAACCACTACAAAAAAGCCCCGAACGCAGAGCAATCGAAAAAGAGTTTCCGGAACTGGCAGGCGGTTACCATTTGGCACGTTATGCCAAAATTGTTTCGATTGCCGATCCGAGCCAATCCGGCGATATTGCCGACCCATTCCGCCCTAAATATGCAGTCGATGTACAGCTACTTGATGAAAATAATCAAGACGATAAAAGTGTGCCGGTATTTCCTGCCGTGCCGTTGCCGGTTACTAGCACTGCATCACAAGGCGGTGATTTTGCTTTCCCCGAAATTGGCACGATCGTAGAAATCGGTTTCATCAACGGCCGCAGCGACAAGCCCGTTATTCGCAATTTCTACCCGCAAGGCAAAACACTCCCGCAAGTAGGGATTGGTGAAACCTTACGTCAGCAACGGTCCGAAGTATTTGAACGGGTCGATGCCAGCGGCAATAAACGCACGCAGGTGCTAGGTAATATTGATGAAATCACCGCAAGCAATAAGTCAATAGGTGTGGGAGGCAACGCATCTGAAAGTATTAAGGAGCATAAAATTCTTGTCGTTAAAGGCAATATTGATTTTTCAGCCGATGGGCAAGTGATTATTAGCGGACAAAACATATTACTACAAGCTGACACGATTACATTAGACGGTGAAGTAGAAATAACTAAATCATTAAGAGTCGCTCAATCCATTTCCGCATCACAAAGTATTAGCGTTGGATCAGGGTTCTCAGCAACTGGTAGCCAAGTGAGTATAAATGGCTCACTAACCGCATTAACGATGACCGCTGAAAACGTTCAAGCTAATACTATCGCTGGTGGCTCTGTTACTTCTGGCGGCGTTTCTATTGAGCATTCACTAAATCATCTAGCTAATAGTAATAAGAAAATGGTTAGCGAATTAACGAGGATCGTCAATGAAATAAACTCGGCTTTTGACAGTGTCAATAGCAAAATCTATGCTCTTGAAAAAGCCATAGATAATAAGCCGCAAGAAGATACCCCGCAATCTGATGCAATGATCAATGGAGGCAGCTCCGTCAATAAGCCATCAGCCTTGTGATAGATTAACTTTGTCACCATAAAGACTAACCGCCGAGGGATTTCTCTAGGCGGTTTTTCTATACCTAATCCAAATCAACATAAAATTTTTACGTCCACGTCAATGGCACGGAAAAAGCACCGCCTCCCCCTCGGAATTTTTACAAAAAATTGCTCATTTTTCAGTTAAATTACAGTCTAAAACAGTGCTGATACATTGCGGAACAATGGTCTGTTAAGATGATCTATTTTGTAGGAATTTCAGTTAATTTCAGCATTTTTCAGGTTATTTTGATCTAACCTAATACCTAAAATAAAGAAAATTATTATTTTTCAAATGGTTATATAAATAACGTGGCTTTATAATATGAAATTTTCTTACAAAATAAAAAATGACTTCTAAGAAAATCAAACAGCCACAATAGTTATAATGCTTAAAAAATAAAATTTTAAACTATTGATATATAATGATATTTATTGCAAAAACAGACTTTATTAAGAATTTAAGGGAAAAACTTCCCCTTATTCTTGAGGCATGTGAATTTCGGTTTAACTTTGGGACACCAAAAACACAACTAAACACGTTACGCAAATCGGTAGGGCAAGCGGTCGGATTTCTCATACTTTTTGCAAAAATCTAGCTAAGTCTGATAATACAAGGCTTGAGTAAATGAAATTGTTCCGAAAAAATGTGAGATTTCTTGATTTTTTACCTAGATTTATCAAGAAGTTGTAATTTATTTCGGAACAGATTTAAGGTGATTGAATATCGTTACAAGGCTTAAATTAGATTGAATTATAACCTTTATTTTTCTAAGTCATTTTGTTGTTCCCTTTCTTTCCCAAATAGCCACGCTTTAATAGGGTGTCCGTTTTTGAGCATACACTTCTGTAATTTGCGATCAGCGTCTCTTCGGCTGACTTGCCTGTTTTTGCCATAATCTCTATCGTGCTGATGACAGCAATTGTTGATGTCTGACGGGGCAGATTTCCACCCCGTGCAGTAATCGCGTTTGTGTTTAGCCGTTATTTGGTTCTGTCTCTTTGACTTTGCCCCCGCTGAAAAGGTACGGATCAACCCAACCGTAGTATTTTTCCTCCGGTTCAGCATAATCCTGTGGTAACGGTTGGATAAGTTGCTGATAGGCCCAATCCACCACGTTTTCCGCCATTGTCGGGCAGTGATTGAGAGAGAGGGTAATCGGCGAACCGACCGGCTCTTTGCCCGCTTCTTTGGTTTTGCGGGAGATATAGCTCTCAATGGTAACGGACACATATTTATTTTTGTAATCCGCATTGACGGCGGTGATTTCGTGGTATTTCACGTCCGCGCCGGTGTTCGCATCTTCAATGGTTTTTTCAATATATTTAATCGTCATAACAGACTCCTGTTTTGTGGTTAATGATATAAAAAAGACCGCTTGAGAGAGACTGCAAGCGGTCGGTTAAGGTAAAAAATAAACTAAGGAATATTGGCAATATTGATGAGGCAAATAGCGGTCGGTGCAGCTTTGCCTAGTGCGCCGATATTTTCTGTATTTTGATAGTAGTGATCGTCCCCTCTAGCCGAACCTTCATAAACTTTAGCGTGTTCTATCCGAAACGCATTGCCGACACGTTTTACCACATCTCGCCAGTAGGTGATTGTTTTCATTCCGCTGCCATAGGCAATACTCATTCGGTTATTCAGCAAGTTATAGGCAATGTGATGACTGTTAGGTACCTCCCACTGAATATAACCGTTAGGCCCGATGGCAGGTAGATAAAACATACCGGCCGGTTTGACCGGGTAATCGCCAGTACTGAAAAATTTATTGCCCGCCTCATTGATAATTTCAATACCGTATGGGGCTCGGCGGTTTTGGTCTTGACTAAAGACAAACACTTCGACCCGTCCTAAAAAGTACGCCCGATACTGATTGCCGTTTTTAATTAAATAATGCGGCGCCGTGCCTTGATTATCCGAAAGCGGGCGGGCAAAAATTGTCGGCTGTGATGCCGAATGAAAATCAAAATACTCCACACCGTGTCCGTAGGCACGGGTTTCGCCCCGCACCAGAAAATTTAATGCCCGATGGTCTTGTTTGATTTGGAGGTTATCCAGTTGAATACCGTAATCTGCCATTATTTACTCCCTACGGTGATAAGTAAGCCGGAAATATAGCGATTTTCCGCCCGACAAATGAATTTATTGCTTGAGCGTGTCAATGATCTTCCAAAATTGAACCACAAAGATCCTTTAAAAGTGTTCCACTTTTATTATTTCTTAATTACGATGTTTAAATCGATAAGATTCATTA
>NZ_JWIZ01000068.1 GCF_001038205.1 Muribacter muris
TTCTACATCTTTTGCTTTAACTTTTTCAGCAGCAGTGATGTTTTTAGCATTAACATTGTTAGTGGCAGTAACGTTAGTGGTATTGACATCAGTCGCTTTAACGTTGGTTGCTTCTACATCTTTTGCTTTAACTTTTTCAGCAGCGGTGATGTTTTTAGCATTAACGTTGTTAGTTGCTGTGAGATTGCTGACAGTAATATCGTCATTTAATGCTACATTATAAGTTGTTTTATCTCCGGATTTATTTGAGGTAACGGTGATATTCTTTCCATTAGTAACCTTAGTAGTTTCAGTTGGTATCGCTGAAATTTTATATATAGTTTTATCACCTACTTTTTTATTGGTAATATCAATGCCATCACCTTTTTCTATACCAACTGTCTCAGCCGGTGTAATATTTACAGTAAATACTTGTTTGCCGTTTTCTTCCGTCTCATTTACAGTTACGCCACCAGTACCTGACCTGACGATAGTGCCTTTTACCATATCAGCAACAGCTTTTAACTGAGCAATATTTGCTGCGTCTGTATCTTCTTTACCTGCAGCCACATTAGTTATTTGGCGAGTTGCTTCCGCTGAACCAACAGAGATTGAGCCTAGTGTACCCTTAGTTGTATTTTTAACGGATTCAACGTCATTAAGATACCCTTCAGAGGATTTGGCACGATCCGCCACAGAATTAGCACCTAACGCTACGCCACCCAGTACACTTGCGTTTGCTTCACGACCAATTGCAATCCCTTTCTCACCAGACACTCTCACTTTTGTACCTATTCCGATAGCATCATTTGCAGATGCTTGGGCATTTTGATTTCCGTCATAGACATTTGCATCTTTTATAGATGAGCCAATCACAATTGCATTTTCAGCGTTTGCATAGCTGTGTTGACCAATAGCAATTCCGGATTTTTTCTCTGCAGATGCTGCTGTTCCTATTGCAATTGCGTATTTACCGTTTGCGGATGATTGACGCATAATTGCGAGAGAATTATTTCCGGCTGCTTTGGCTGTAGTACCAATCGCAACACCACTATTTTCTGTTTGTGCGGCACCTCCGAGAGCAACTCCTCCGAGCCCTGCTTTACTTTTGGCACCAATCGCAACACCACCATCCTCATGTGCTTTAGCTTCTTTACCTTGATGTAAGTTTGGAATCTCAGTAGTATGGTGTTCACCGCCCATTCCTAAATTACCTGGAGTTTGATAATTTAGAGCATGTAAACCGATAGAAGCAGCAAAGGTATAACTTGCAAATATTGGGGTTAATATACCAACAATAGTTAGTTTAGATGGTTTGAGTGAAGATTGACGACTGGATTTACAATTCCCTCTTGCTAATTCTGGGACAGCTCTCCAAGTTTGGGTTGAATGATTAAATACGACTTTGAAAATTTTATTCATTAAATGTTTCCTCTATTAGATGAAAGTTAAATAAAAATTTAAGTCTCGCCAAGTAATTGTGAGAATTAAAAAATTGATTGATCCTAAACAAATAAGACCATAGATTGAACATTTTTTAATAATATTACAGTTTTATCATAAATGCAATTAAACCAATTATTTTCTATAGACTGCTAACGATCAGCTGTAAAATTGACGACTTTTGATATGTGATACTCTAGATGGGAACCTCCGCCACCACAGACGGTTAAAATCAGTGTTGCTAATAAGCTGGTGGTGAGTTTGAACGGTTTCATTTTTTAGTCTCCTAGCACTAAGGTAAGTAAAATAGCAAAAATACTCAATGATTGAGTATTTAAGAAAATATACTACTTCGTAACAATCAATGCAAGCGTATAAATCCTAAAAATAATCGCTCAATGAGTACAGCAGTTGGAAAATGAAAATGAGCAGATTTATTGCAGCGGAAGTGGATTTGGCAATTGGTAAAAGAATACAGCAGCGACGTAAAGAAGTTGGGCTAACCGCTGAAAATTTAGCGGAGCAGATTGGGATTTCGCAGCAGCAATTCTCCCGCTATGAGCGGGGTGCAACTAAAATTAATGTCGCTCACTTAGTCAATATTGCGGTGATTTTAAACACGCCGATTAGCTGGTTTTTTGCCGACAGCAAAGCGGAAAACCTGACTTTTTCCGTTCAAGAGCATTATGTGCCGATCCGCAATGATGCGCTTAAACAGCGCTTGGACTATCATTGGGCGAAGCTCTCGAATGAGCAAAAACGCAATCTGATCAATTTTTTGGATTCCATCAACAAATAGCAGGCTACTGCTACGATCAGTTGTGAAATTGACGGCTTTTCGCCAATTTTGCAAGATTTTCATCGCAAAATGGCGCAAATTCAGGTAACCTACGCAGGTTTTTCTCGGCTAAACGGGTCGGGTATGATTTATTTTTAAACTGACAAACGGATCTCACAATGGATATTCGCAAAATTAAAAAACTTATCGAATTAGTTGAAGAATCAGGTATCACCGAATTAGAAGTATCTGAAGAAGAAGGCACAGTGCGTATTAGCCGTGCTGCGCCGGCGGCAGCACCTGCGGCGGTACAATATGCGGTTGCGCCGCAAGCACCGGTTGCACCGGCAGCTGTTGCGGCAGCGACGCCGGCGGTGGCGGCAGCAGTCGAACCCGCAGCAGTGGATGTGTCCGGTCACGCGGTGCTTTCGCCGATGGTGGGGACGTTCTACCGTAGCCCAAGCCCTGAAGCGAAGCCGTTCGTAGAAGTGGGGCAAACAGTGAGCATTGGCGATGCGTTATGTATTGTAGAAGCAATGAAAATGATGAACCGTATCGAGTCTGATAAAGCCGGCACAATCAAAGCGATTTTGGTGAATGACGGTGAAGCGGTCGAGTTTGATCAAAAACTCTTTATTATTGAATAATCTTCTGACAAGCGGTGCGTGCCGGTAAAAAATCTGCAAAAACTCACCGCTTGTTACCTTAAAAGGACACGCAAATGTTAGAAAAAGTGGTGATTGCAAACCGTGGCGAGATTGCGTTGCGGATTTTGCGAGCCTGTAAAGAGCTGGGGATCAAAACCGTGGCGGTACATTCAACCGCCGATCGTGAATTAAAACACGTCTTACTGGCGGACGAAACGATCTGCATCGGCCCTGCGCCTTCGACACAAAGTTATTTGAATATTCCCCGCATTATTGCTGCGGCAGAAGTTACCGGTGCGGATGCGATTCACCCCGGTTACGGTTTTTTATCGGAAAATGCCAATTTTGCCGAGCAAGTGGAAACCTCCGGTTTTATTTTTATTGGGCCGACGGCTGAGGTTATTCGTTTAATGGGCGATAAAGTGTCGGCGATTAACGCAATGAAAAAAGCCGGTGTGCCTTGTGTACCGGGGTCGGACGGGCCGGTGGGCAATGATGCGGCAAAAAATAAAGAGATTGCCAAGCGCATCGGCTATCCGGTAATTATCAAAGCCTCCGGCGGCGGCGGCGGGCGTGGTATGCGGGTGGTTCACCACGAAAAAGATTTGGAAGAAGCGATCGCAATGACGAAATCCGAAGCGAAGGCGGCGTTCAATAATGATATGGTGTATATGGAGAAATACCTTGAAAATCCACGCCATATCGAAATTCAAGTGCTGGCAGATACCCACGGCAATGCAGTCTATTTGGCGGAGCGGGATTGCTCGATGCAACGCCGCCATCAAAAAGTGGTGGAAGAAGCACCCGCACCAGGGATTAGCGAAGAGTTACGCCATTTTATCGGTGAGCGTTGTGCGAAAGCTTGCTTGGAAATCGGCTACCGTGGCGCAGGGACGTTTGAGTTCTTATACGAAAACGGTGAATTTTACTTCATCGAAATGAACACCCGCTTGCAAGTAGAGCATCCGGTAACGGAAATGATCACCGGAGTGGACTTGGTGAAAGAGCAGCT
Source organism: Muribacter muris (assembly GCF_001038205.1). Lineage (GTDB taxonomy): Bacteria > Pseudomonadota > Gammaproteobacteria > Enterobacterales > Pasteurellaceae > Muribacter > Muribacter muris. The sequence continues at coordinate 3,860 of NZ_JWIZ01000068.1, forward strand.
ACAGGTTGCCGCCGGTTTGCCGATTTCAATTAAGCAGGAAGATATTAAGGTGCGCGGTCATGCAATGGAGTGCCGGATTAACGCCGAAGATCCGAACACCTTTTTACCGTCGCCGGGTAAAATTACCCGTTTGCACGTGCCGGGCGGTTTGGGCGTACGTTGGGATTCCCACATTTACGCCGGCTATTCCGTGCCGCCGCACTACGATTCAATGATCGGGAAATTGATCACCTACGCGGAAAGCCGTGATATAGCCATTCGCCGAATGGAAAATGCGTTGTCGGAAACGATCATTGACGGGATCAAAACCAATATCCCGTTGCACCAGCAGATCCTAGAGGATAAAAATTTCCGCAAAGGCGGCACCAATATTCACTATCTAGAGAAAAAATTGGGTTTGAAATAAGAGCATTTTAACAATAACAAGGCACGCATTTGCGTGCCTTATTTTTTACAGAAAAGTGGTTGAAAGTAACCGCTTGCTGTTTGCCTATTTGGATAAATGGCGAATAAAAATTTGGCGGGGCTGGGTTAAGCCGAGTTTCTCCGCTTCATTGACTAAATTCATCGCTTTATTGATATCACGATTTTTTAGAGCTGCTAAAACGGCGTGATTGAAATAATCTTCGGTACTTTGTTCAACCGGTTTAGACGCAATTTGCGTTGCCGTTTTTTCCGTTGTCGGCTGAGATGCAGGGCGATCGCCGAATAAGCCGATAAATTGGTTCGTGGCTTGTCCGTCTTTTAGGGTTAAAGTAATTTTGCCTTGCGTGCTGTGCTGAATATCAATATCGGCAATTGCAGGCGGTTGATTGCCTTTCGCTTTTGCCAGCAGTTTAGCAGGGTGAGTTACCCGTGTTTTGCCTTGCCTATCTTGGTCGGTTGTGTAGATCAGTAAATAGACGGCGGTTTGATCTGCTGTTGGGGTGAGATTGAGCTCGCCGATAAAGCGAGCAGGGTGTAACCCTTGTTCCTGCTCAAACCGAAATTGTGATGACGGGTAGTGCAGTGCCGGTTTAAATTGGCTGTCTAAGACCAATACGTTTGGGGCGAAGACCGATTGATTTTGAACAACCTCACTGGTAATGCTAAGCTGAAGCGTCCCTTGATTTACCGGTAGCCGATAGCCAATCACACCGCCACTTGCCCCTTGCATTGTGGCTAATTGCTGTGTGGAAAGATCAAGAGTCTGACTGTGGCTCGGCGAGATTGTACGCCGGCGATGAACTCACTGTCTTCGGTTTTATAGCCTGCATCGGTGCGTTTGAGCATGTAATTTATCGAGTACTTTAACTTAACGCTGAAAACCTTTAGAAGCCTTGCATTGCAAGGCTTTTTTCATATCTAACTTTTCTAGTTATTTCTACCTGAAATGCGAAGTATCTATTCCGCCACAAAACGCAATACTTGATGGCAGTGCCGGCAAAAATACTGCCGTTGTTGGCGTAACACGGCATTATGGCGGCGTAAGGAAAGTTGGTGGCGCTGACAATGGCAAATATATTCAAATTGCTGGCTGACATTGCGGGTATCGAAACAATGATAAATCTCTGCCGGTACGTTTAAGACCTTTTCCATCATCATTTTCCATTCTTTGCCGTGGGGTTGAACCCGTCCGAATTGTTGATAAACCAAAATATGCGCTAACTCGTGCGGTACAACCTGTTGAATAAATGCCGTTCCATTTTCTTGCAATAAAATCGGGTTAAACCGAATTTCATTGCGTTGTAGATATGCAACGCCTGCTTTTAACCCTCTCACTGCATAACTAACACTTGGCGGTGTAAAGGTTTTATCGAAATAGCTGTTCGCTTTGGCGAGATCTCGTTGTAACTGACGTTGTACTTGCATTTTTAACTGGCGGAACATTAGAGAGGGCAATCCATTACATTCCAATGTCGATCGTAGCAAATATAGAGTTCATTTTTGCTTGCACCTAAATAAGCCGTTTTCAGTTCAGGGTTATGCGATTTCAGCCACTGGAACAGTGCCTTTCTCGACATTGCCTCATTCGGCAACACGAGGCGATCAAACAAGGCTTTCTGCTTTGCAAAATATTGCTCGGCACTGTCAAAAGCACAAGCACCGTGCTTTTCCCACTGCCCTTGCAATAATGCCGCTCCCGGCGATTCCGGCAGATATTGCTTAATTAAAGCCGCTGGTAACGGGGGCAAATCACCTTGACAAAAACGAGGATGATCCGCAGGTTCACGTGCTTGCCGACTCTGCGGCCACAAACCGTGAATCACCCAGCCGAATTGGCTCTCTTTGCCGCATTGATATTGCAAATGACGTGGCGTATCACCCTCATTTTTATGTTTTTGTATCTCGCAAAAACCCGGCGACCAAGACAACGCCAACATATAGTAATCTACTTTTGCCGTGCGGTTTTGCCCTAACTTATCCTGTGCCATTACGGTATCATACTGCCCTAAATTTTGGGGAATATCCGCTAATACCCTTTGTTCGGTTTTCGTTGGTGCTTTACGCTCGTGCCGCTCATTGATAAACCAGTTGATCGCAGCAAGTATTAAAATCAGCCCGATAAATAACCACTGTATCATTTTACGTGTGCCAAGTTGAATCTGTTTCATTTATTCTCTACCCTTTAAAAACGCACTATGACGGAATTTAAACCGCCTTGCAAGCGGTCTGATTCCACCGTTCTTTTACAAAACAGCACTATTATGTCGTAAATAGATAAAAACGGCTATATTGACTGATACAGCTCTTTCACAAAATATGGGAGATATAGGCTGATACCGCTACGACATAATAATGAAACTTCGTGCTTATCCCAATTCATATTGCCAAAACCCTCTTAATTGACCACTTTCATATTCTATTTAATTATATTAAATGCAATTCTTTTCATTAACTTCTACTTAAAAAACGGTATGCTTAACTCATTCATTGATTAAATAGAAAGGAAGACAAAATGACAATCTACGCAGACAATTCAGAAACAATCGGCAATACTCCGCTTGTTCGCTTAAAACATTTTGGGCAAAACGGTAATCTGTTAGTAAAAGTGGAAGGACGCAATCCGAGTTTTAGCGTGAAATGCCGTATCGGTGCCAATATGGTGTGGCAGGCGGAGAAAGACGGTATTTTAACCAAAGATAAGGAAATTGTGGATGCAACCAGCGGTAATACAGGGATTGCGTTAGCTTATGTTGCCGCCGCGCGTGGCTACAAACTCACCTTAACAATGCCTGAAACAATGAGTACCGAGCGTAAACGGCTGCTGCGTGGTCTAGGTGCAAATTTAGTGCTGACTGAAGGGGCAAAAGGAATGAAAGGCGCTATTGCCAAAGCGGAGGAAATTGTCGCGAGCGATCCAAACCGTTATGTAATGCTGAAGCAGTTTGAAAACCCTGCCAATCCGGCGATCCACGAGCAAACTACCGGTCCTGAAATTTGGCAAGCGACCGAAGGGAATATTGATGTTTTCGTGGCAGGAGTCGGCACAGGCGGCACGATTACCGGTGTCAGCCGTTACCTCAAAAAAACGCAAGGCAAAGCGGTAATCAGTGTGGCGGTTGAACCAAAAGAATCGCCGGTGATTACGCAAACATTAAACGGCGAAGATATTCAACCCGGCCCGCACAAAATCCAAGGGATCGGCGCAGGTTTTATTCCCAAAAATCTCGATCTCAGCCTGATCGACCGTGTTGAGCAAGTGGATAGTGAAACTGCTATTGCGACTGCCCGCCGTATTATGGCAGAAGAAGGAATTTTAGTCGGGATTTCATCGGGTGCGGCGGTTGCAGCGGCGGATCGGATCGCCAAACTACCGGAATTTGCCGATAAAACCATTGTTGCTATTTTGCCGTCTGCATCGGAACGCTATCTCAGTACCTTGCTGTTTGAAGGCATTGAAGCATAAGCCCTGCAAATCCGACATTATGTCGCAATAGCATAACGCAAATGATTGCTCATAGTAGGGACGCCACGCCGGCGTCCGTTTACAAGATCTGATCAAGCAAAAAAGATAACCTAACCGACCGCTTGTCTAGTCAATCGGCGGAATATATTCGCCTTTCACAATCGCCTCTTTGATCTTGTCCGCTTGGCTTTGCACTTGAGCAAGCAAGGCTTTTACATTATCAAGCGTTGCAATCGGGCTTAACGTAGTCATTTTGAGGGACTGCACATTACCGACTTTGGTTACACCGATATTCGCTTCGCCGCGGGCAAACAATTCGTCCGCCACATTTTGATTGAGAGCGTCCAAATGTTCGCTCGGATAGCCCTGTGGCACAACGCGGAATAGCACAGAGGCAAATTGCGGTTCAACCAGCAATTCCAAGCCTGCCGTTTGCTGAATGTAATCCGCAACTTGGCGGGTTAAATCGACCCCGTGGTCAATCATCGAACCGTATAGATCTTCACCTAAGGCTTCTACCGTAAACCACAGTTTCAGTGCATCAAAACGGCGGGTGGTCTGCAATGATTTCGCCACCAAATTCGGTACACCGTGCTGCTCGTCATAGTCGGAATTGAGATAGTCCGCTTTATAATCAATAAAACGGTAGTTATGCTCGTCCTTCAACAAAAATGCCCCGCACGAAATAGTTTGGAAAAAATGCTTATGGAAATCGAGGGTAACGGAATCGGCACGCTCTAAGCCATTGAGGAAATGACGGTAGCGGTTAGAAAGCAGTAACGCCCCGCCCCACGCGGCATCAACGTGCAACCAAATCCCTGCCTGTTGGCAAATCTCACTAATTTCCGCCAAAGGATCGATCGCCCCTGCATCCGTTGTGCCGGCAGTTGCCACCACACAAGCGATAATGTTGCCGCAAGCGGTCTGTTCTTGGATAATCTTTGCAAGCGCCGCAACGTCCATTTGAGCATTTGAGCGGCACGGCACGGTGATGACGGACTGAAAGCCCATTCCCATCATCGCCATATTTTTCTGCACCGAAAAATGGGCGTTTTCCGAGCAAAGCACTTTCACCTTTGCCAACGCTTCGGGCGGCAATCCTGCCTGCTGTACCGACCATTCCGAGCCGTCCGCCTGCTGCCAATGCTTCGCAATGCACGCATCACGGGCAAGCAACACGCCCATTAGGTTTGATTGCGTACCTCCGGAGGTAAACACGCCGGCTTGCCCTATGCCATAGCCAACCTTTTGGCGTAACCAATCGATCAACTGCACTTCCATTAGCGATCCCGCCGGACTTTGATCCCACGAATCCATAGACTGATTCGTAGCGTTAATCAACACTTCGGCAACTTGGCTGGCAACCATTGTCGGACAATGCAAATGTGCCAACGAGTGCGGGTGATGCACTTTCAAACTTTTGTTCAAAAACAGATCCACCAAGCGTGCCAGTGATTTTTGCACGCCCAGCCCCGCTTTTGACGGGCTAAAGGCAATTTCCGAGCGTAACTGCTTGATACTGCCGCCCGTGTACATTTTTTCATTTTTTAGCCAAGCACTGACCGCTTGCACGGCTTCATTCATCGCCGTTTGATAATCAGCAATGGATTGCGCATCATTACAAAAAAGCGCTTGTTTGTGTTGGGAGAGATTTGTCATTCTATTTATTCCAAAATCCGTAAATACGCACTTGTGATCTATTATATTAACGCTTCGACATACGTTGAGATATGTACATTTTGATTCTTTCAAAAAAATAAAAAAATGCTAACGCAATGATTGTAAACAAAAATCCTGCCACTAAAGCAGCTATTATGATTGCATCTATTTTCTCTGATGAAGTACAGAATAAAAACACAGAAACGAGTAAAAACGAACCTACCGCTAGGTAGATACTCATTTTCTTATATTTCTTCACCAAATATTCCCCAATAAGTTGCAGGATCAATTCAACAATTACTTGCATTGGCTAGCATTTAATTAAGTTATTATCCTCTCACCGCTTTCAATGCCTCTGCTACCGCTTGACTAAAGCGGTTAATCAGCTCTTCGCACTCGGCTTGAGAGATGATTAACGGGCAAAGAATCCGCACCACATTGCCGCCACGTCCGCCACGCTCAAGCAATAATTTGTGGTTAAAACAGGCTTTTTGGATCGCCGCTGCCAATTCGGTATCCGCCGGATATGCGCCGATACGATCTTTGGTTTGGCGTTCATCAACAATTTCAATCCCGATCATCAGCCCTTTGCCTCGCACATTGCCGATACAGCCGAACTGCTCACTTAGCCGTTTAAGCTCGGTTTGGAGGAAAGCACCACGCTGCTCGGCATTGTGTGCCAAATTCTGTTCTTTCATTATTTTTAATGATGCATAGCCCGTTGCCATTGCCAGTTGATTGCCACGGAATGTGCCGGTATGCCCTGCCGGTTGCCACGCATCAAACTCTTTTTTGATCGCTAATACCGCTAACGGTAAGCTACCGCCCACGGCTTTGGACATTACAACCACATCAGGCTCAATACCGGCGTGTTCAAAGGCGAACATTTTACCGGAACGGCAAAAACCGGCTTGGACTTCGTCTAAAATTAAAACGATACCGTGTTTTTGCGTTACTTCACGGATTTTCTGCAACCATTTTACCGGTGCGGTTACTACGCCGCCTTCACCTTGAATCGCTTCCAAAATCACTGCCGCTGGCTTAACCACACCGCTTTCCACATCTTCAATAAAGTTCTCAAAATAGTAAGTTAAAGCATCGACACCCGCTTCGCCGCCAATACCTAACGGGCAGCGGTACTCGTGCGGATAGGGCATAAATTGCACGCCCGCCATTAGGTTTTGTACGGCATTTTTTGCACTGAGATTGCCTGTCATTGATAATGATCCGTGCGTCATTCCGTGATAGCCGCCGGAAAATGCGATCACATTGCCCCGTCCGGTATAGGTTTTAGCCAGTTTAATCGCCGCTTCTGTGCCGTCCGCACCTGACGGTCCGCAGAACTGGAGGCGATACTGATCTTTTGGAAAGAAAGAGAGCAATTCTTGGGTAAATGCATCTTTAAGTGGGGTGGTTAAATCTAAGGTGTGTAACGGTAAACCGCTCGCCAATACATCTTGAATCGCTTGGATAACCGCCGGGTGATTATGCCCAAGGGCTAATGTGCCCGCACCAGCTAAACAATCCAAATACTCGTTGCCTTCAACATCGGTTACCCAGCAACCTTGTGCTTTGGCAATCGCAAGGGGTAATTTTCTCGGATAGCTACGCACATTAGATTCCATTTGATTTTGGCGATCTAAATAATAGGCATTTGTGGCTTGGGAAATCGGGTTTACAGGAGTGTTTGTCATTTGAAAAAGACCTTCTTTAAGAGGTTAAAAAAATAAGTCGGGTGCCTTGCGGAAAGCCTAAGCTTTCTTATCCTGAAAGATAAGACGCCTTGGGGCATTTGACTCGCTACTTATTAAAAAAAGCGTTTCAGCTTTTTTGTTTTTGCCCTATCCTTTCTGAGGAAATAGGTTGGAAACGACGCCTTAAATAGCGTGGATATTTAAGGGCGGCTAATAGTACATTTTTCTAGCAAAAAGGAAAGTGTTTTTTGCGGAAATTGACCATTTTTCTATACGATTTAAGCAGATAAAGAAAAACCCGACTGTAATCAGTCGGGTTTGAAATGAGCTTCAGCAAATTATTTGATTTTTGCTTCTTTGTAGATAACGTGTTTACGCACAACAGGATCAAATTTTTTGATTTCCATTTTTTCCGGCATATTACGTTTATTTTTGGTTGTTGTGTAGAAATGACCTGTTTCTGCAGAAGAAACTAAGCGGATTTTCTCACGAGCGCCTTTAGCTGCCATTAGTTAGCTCCTTAGATTTTTTCACCACGAGCACGGATTTCAGCTAACACTGCATCAATGCCTTTTTTATCAATAATACGCATACCTTTCGCTGTTAAACGTAAGGTTACGAAACGTTTTTCGCTCTCAACCCAGAAACGGTGAGTGTGAAGATTTGGAAGGAAACGACGTTTTGTCGCATTCATTGCGTGTGAGCGGTTGTTACCAACTGCCGGACGCTTGCCTGTTACTTGACAGACTCTAGACATTTGAAATTCTCCAATATTACTTAAGCTTAAGCTAAATGGTTCGGGTTATCAGGGCAACGCCTTCCGACTACCTCGTCAGGTATAAAACCCGACCCACAGACTATTTTAAAGACTGCGGATTATACTGATTTTAGTCAGCGCTTACAAGGGGAAATTTGTTAAATTTCCTGTTCCAGCTTATCTTCCTCGAATGAAAAATAATCGCCCTTACCGACAATAATATGATCGATAAATCGGATATCGACCAAATCGCACGCCATTTCAATCTTACGCGTTAAAAAACGATCCGCCCCGCTCGGCGTACAATTGCCGGACGGGTGATTATGCGCCACAATAATCGCCGCCGCATTATAACGCAAAGCCGCTTTAACCACTTCTCGAGGGTGAACGGAGGCTTGGTTAATCGTACCGTAAAACATTTTTTCTTTTTTAATCAATCGGTTTTGATTATCTAAAAACAGCACCATAAACACTTCACGCTCGTTGTCTTCCAACTCCGATTGAAAATACATCACCGCCAATTCCGGCGAAGTGATGGCTTCGGTCATCTCCATCTGTTGAGAAAGGTAGCGTTTTGTCATCTCTTTGCTGGCTTGTAATTGAATATATTGCGTTTGCCCCAGCCCTCGCAGCTTACAAAAAGCCTCCAAATCCGCAGTCAATAATCCTCGAAGCGAGCCGAAAGTAAGTAGCACGTTTTCAGCGAGTGCCATTACCGGCAGATCTTTGATGCCCGTGCGTAAAAAGATTGCCAGTAGTTCGGCATCAGTGAGGGCGGCAGCCCCCTCTTTTAATAATTTTTCTCTCGGCATTAAAGGCGAGTTTGCCATTTCGTTACTCCGTCTCATTGAAAGCATCAGCATAAAATGCCGTTTCAATTCACACAAAGGCATATTGTGCGTTTTACGATACAGATCGCAAAATTAGGGGATTGTGAGTGAGTACCTATTTTCAGTACAATAGCACTATCTCAAGCAATGAGGCATTCTATGTTAAAAAATAAACATATTGTGGTCGGCATTACCGGCGGGATTGCCGCTTACAAAACCATTGAGCTAATCCGCCTGCTCAAAATGGCAGGGGCAGAGGTGCGGGTGGTTCTCACCCCGGCTGCCGAAGCCTTTGTAACGCCTCTCACCTTACAAGCGATTTCGGGCAATGCGGTGTCAAATTCACTGCTCGATCCGCAAGCGGAACTGGCAATGGGACATATCGAACTGGCAAAATGGGCTGATTTGGTGGTCATTGCGCCGGCAAGCGCCGATTTTATTGCCCGTTTACGACTTGGAATGGGCAACGATCTTCTTTCTACCCTCTGCCTTGCCACCCCTGCACCGATTTTAGTTGCGCCGGCAATGAACCAGCAGATGTACAAGCGGTCGATTGTGCAACAAAATCTGCAAAATCTGCGTGAACAGGGCGTAATGTTGATTGGGCCGAACAGCGGCTTTCAAGCCTGCGGCGATATAGGTGCGGGCAGAATGGCAGAGCCTGCCGAAATAATACAGGCGATCCGAGATCATTTTTCAAATCAATCGGATTGGGCGGATCTGAGTGTCGTGATCACCGCCGGCCCGACACGTGAAGCGATCGATCCAGTACGCTATATCAGTAATCACAGTTCGGGTAAAATGGGGTTTGCAATCGCCGCCGCTTTCGCGAAACGTGGGGCAAAGGTACATCTCATCGCCGGCCCTGTGCATCTTGCCACGCCGGATAATGTGCAACGTACCGATGTTCAATCTGCCTTGGAAATGGCAGAGCAAGCGGTCAGTTTAGCCACAAAAAATGCTATTTTTATCGGCTGCGCCGCCGTCGCGGATTATCGTGTCGAACAGGTCGCCACCCATAAAATCAAAAAAACCGATGACAACGATAAATTCACCCTCACACTCGTCAAAAATCCCGATATTATTGCAAGTGTGGCACATTTAACGGAAAATCGCCCCTTTGTGGTGGGCTTTGCAGCCGAAACGCAAGATGTCGCCGCCTATGCCCAAGCCAAATTAACCCGCAAAAAATTAGACTTAATTTGCGCAAACGATGTATCGGGCGGGCAAGTGTTCGGGCAAGATCAAAACGCCCTGCACCTCTTTTGGCAAAATGGCGAGAAAATGTTACCGCTTGCGGACAAATCCGCTCTTGCCGTGCAACTTGCCGAAGAAATTGTAGCACGTTACCGCCACAGCTTACCTCAATAGGAAAACAAAAAATGAAGCAAATCGACTTAAAAATTTTAGACCGCCGTATCGGTACGGAATTTCCGCTCCCGACTTATGCCACAGAAGGCTCTGCCGGCTTGGATCTGCGGGCGTTACTTGACCAGCCGCTTACGGTGGAAGCGGGGCAAACCGTGCTGATACCGACCGGCATCGCGATCTACATTGCCGATCCTCATTTAGCGGCAGTGATCCTGCCCCGCTCCGGCTTGGGACATAAAAACGGCATCGTGCTGGGCAATTTAGTCGGGCTAATTGACTCCGATTATCAAGGGCCGCTGATGGTATCCCTGTGGAATCGTGGCGATCAGCCGTTCACCGTAAACGTGGGCGACCGCATTGCGCAAATGGTGTTTGTACCGGTGGTGCAGGCACAATTTAATTTAGTCAATGATTTTCAACAAACAGAACGAAGCGAGGGCGGTTTTGGACATTCAGGCAAACAATAACGAGATCACCACGGTAACCCCAACGGTTAAAATGCCGAAAAAGTCGATCAAAGAGCGTCAGCAACAAGTTTTAGAGGTGTTAATCGGTCTACTCAATGCCGAAACGGGAATGCAACGGGTTACTACCGAGCGTCTTGCCAAGGCGGTCGGCGTGTCGGAGGGGGCGCTCTACCGCTATTTTCCAAGCAAAACCAAAATGTTTGAAGCCTTGATTGAGCGGATTGAATTTACGCTCAATGGCTATATCAATGTCAGCAAACGCCAAAATGATACGGAAACGGCAATAAAGGCGATTTTGCAAACCATTTTAGACTTTGCCCAGAAAAACCCCGGTGTTACCCGTATTCTCACCGGACACGCCTTGATGTTTGAAGATGCAATGTTGAAATCCCGTATCGCAAAATTTTTTGACGGCTTAGAGCTGCAATTTATGAACATTCTGCAAATGCGAAAATTACGCGAAGGGCGGGCATTCAACGATGAGCGCGCATTAGCCGGCTATTTGGTAACATTTTGCGAAGGGCAATTTTTACGGTTGGTGCGTTCTCATTTTCAGTTTAACCAACACCAACATTTTGAAAAACAGTGGGCGTTGATCAAGCCGGTATTTTATTAAACCTTAACCATTTCAAAAACGTGAATTTCGCTCACATTGTAGGGACGCCACACTTGCGTCCATTGATAACACATTGGAATAATTTGATTTACTAATGGACGCAAGTGTAGCGTCCCTATATTTGCATCGGAATAGCGATTTTTACGGATTTGCTAAATAATTTCAAAGACAAATAATAACGTTAGGAAATATTATGTATGACAAACAAACAAACAAACAAACAAACAAACAAACAAACAGTATTATTTTAGCGGCAGATAGCCGCTTTGCAACACAACTGATAACAACAATAAAATCAATTTGTTATCATAATACACATTTACGCTTTTATTTATTAAATCGGGATTTTCCGACGGAATGGTTTGATTATTTAAACCGCTATCTAAACCAAATTGAGTGCCATATTTACGATATCAAAGTTAATTGTGAAGAAATTAAACACTATACTACATTCGAGCATATCGCCTCGGATTCAACCTTTTTTCGCTATTTTATTCCGCAATTCTTAGCGGACGATATCACTCTCTATTTAGATTGTGATGTCATCGTAAACGGCAACTTAGATATGCTTTATCAGGTTGATTTAAAAGATAATTTTGTCGGTGCAGTAGTCGATCCGATCAATCCGGCAGAATTTAATGCCGGTGTCTTACTCATCAATAATCAACGTTGGAAAGCAGAAAATATTACTCAAAAGGCGATGGCATATCATCAAACCCATTCCGAACAAATTAAAAACGGTGCAGATCAATATGTATTAAACGCATTATTTAGACCGCATTGGCAACCGCTACATCCCTATGTGAATTACCAATTAGGGCTAGATTTCGTCAATCAATATCAAGCGGACTTAATTGAAGATATTGGTGAGGATATTCCGCTTATTCTAATAAATTCCATTTTGGTAAATAATTTCATTAAAAATCAATTGCTTAAAATTTGTTTCTGTCTGTTTATAATGTTTTGTGGCTGTAAAGTGGCTGTTTAGTCTTTCCTTACAGTCATTTTTTATTTTGTAAGAAAAATTCATATCATAAAGCTACGTCATTTTCATAAATATTTGAAAAATAATAAGTTTATTTCTTATTGGCATTAGATTGGTTCAAAACAACCTGAAAAACGCTGAAATTAGCTGAAAATTTTACAAAATAGATCATCTTAACGGATCACCATTCCACAATACTTTAACTTGATTTTATGCTGAAATTTAACTGAAAAATCAGCCGTTTTTTGCAAAAATTCCGCGGGGGAGGCGGTGCTTTTTCCGTGCCGCTGACGCGGACGTAAAATTTTGACGTGAGATTTAATTTCAAGGTGGGGAAGATAAAACTAGAGAGCCGTAAAACTACAGTAAGAATAGTAAAAATGTCGTGAGAATGGAAAAAATAACCGCCTGACAAGGCGGTTAGGCTAAACGATAATGGGGGTTAATTTTGATTTTTCACTGCTTGCCTGTGATTTGTAACGTTGAAAGGCAGATTTCTGGTCTGGTGGTGATCCGCCTCGGTGGGTGTGATTAGCCACTTCGTTTGCAAGGTCAGCTAGAATTTGTACTGTCGTTTCTAAAATGCGGAAGATGTTTTGACCTTCTGTGCCAACGTGGCTTTTGGGTGCGAGCATTTCCGCTTTTGTTTGGGACAAGAGAGAAATCACGCCTTTTACTCTTTCCTGTAAGTCGCCGCCTACGCCCGTGATTTTATTGCTTGCGGTGATTTCATCAATATTGCCTAGCACCTGTGTGCGTTTGTTGCCACCGACTGTTGTGCTTGAATCGGCATCAATATGTTTGGTCGATTGCCCAACAGTTTTTATTTCGGTATCGGTGGTAATTTCACGGTTAAATGATTTTTCTCTAATCGTTTGATCCGTTTCTTTGTGCATATTGCCGCTGGCATCAACCCGCTCGAATACTTCGGGGCGTTGTTGGCGCAATATTTCACCGATCCCCACTTGTGGGAGCGTTTTGCCTTGAGGATAGAAATTGCGAATGACAGGCTTGTCGCTGCGACCGTTGATGAAGCCGATTTCGACTATTGTGCCAATTTCGGGGAAGGCAAAATCACCGCCTTGTGATGCCGTGCTAGTAACCGGCAAGGGTACGGCAGGGAATACAGGCACACTTTTATCGTCTTGGTTATTTTCATCTAGCAGTTGCACATCAACCGCATATTTAGGGCGGAATGGGTCGGCAATATCACCGGATTGGCTCGGATCGGTAATCGAAACAATTTTGGCATAACGCGCCAAATGATA
>NZ_JWIZ01000069.1 GCF_001038205.1 Muribacter muris
AATGGCGTTTTAACCACAGTGAAATAAAAGTTCAATTTTCCATTTTAAAACAATTAGTAAAGCAGAATTTATTCTAGTTATCTAGTACAGCCCCTTTTAAAAAATAATAGTGGATGGTACGTTGGCATATCTCTACTACAAGCAGTAGGATTTTGAGAAAAATTTTCAAATGATAGAATTTTTTCAGATTACTTGACCTTAACCCTAGGTCAAGCTTTAACATTGCGCCATTCCATCTCAATAAAAATAAGGACATCTTATGAAATTACATAAATTCACCCGCTCATTGTTGCTTTTAAGTTTAGGGATAACCGCTTGTGCTCAAGCACAAACACTTTCTATGGAAGTGTGGAAAAGCCCGACTTGTGGCTGTTGTAATGAATGGATCAGCTATATGCAGAAAAACGGTTTTGAGATTAAAGTCAACGAAACAGGCAATTATGATGCTCATAAGCGCTTTAACATTAAAAATGAACACGCCTCTTGCCACACGGCAGTGATTGATGGCTATGTGATTGAAGGACATGTACCTGCTGAGGATATCAAACGTTTACTCGCAGAAAAACCCGATGCAGTTGGCTTGTCCGCACCTGGCATGCCGATTGGTTCACCAGGTATGGACGGTGAAGCATACGGCGGACGCAAAGATCCTTATGATGTTGTTTTAATTAAGCAAAACGGTGAAAGTGAAGTGTTCAAATCCTATAACCAATAGGGGGGGGAAGAATGAAACGTCGAGATTTTTTACGTTATGGAATTGGAATTAGCTTAGCCAGTAGCTCGCTTTATAGCCTTGCGAATATGATGAACCACGCACAACATGGCAATATGGCGATGATGCATTCAGTACCTACTGGCCTAATGCCAACTGAGGCAATGCCTTCAGGTTTATCGCTTAATGGGATATTGCCAAAACTTGCTAATCAATCGACTCAAGCAGGGCTATTCAAAGCCACTTTAAAAGCAGAGCCAATTAAAATTCGCCTCGCAGACAATAAAGAAACGGAATTTTGGGCTTATAACGGACAACTACCAGGGCCACAAATTGAAGTATTTGAAGGCGACACCGTAGAAATTGAATTTATCAATCACCTACCACAACCCTCAACAGTACATTGGCACGGCTTAGATGTACCAAATGAGGCGGATGGTAACCCGATGGATATGGTTGAACCGCAAGGGAAAAAAGTCTATCGCTTTACGCTACCTCAAGGCAGTGCTGGGACATATTGGTACCACCCTCATCCACATGACCATGTTTCCGAACAAGTCTATAAAGGCTTAGCAGGCACTTTCGTTGTTAAAGCGAAAAATGATCCGCTTGCACACCTTCCTGAACAACATTGGGTGATTTCCGATCTGCGTTTAAATGCCGATGGCACCATTCCAGCAAACACGATGTTAGATTGGATGAACGGTCGTGAGGGTGAATTTGTGTTAATCAACGGTCAATATCAGCCCCAGATTCAAGTGAAAACGAATGAACGAATCCGTCTTTGGAATGCCACTAGCGCTCGTTATTTTCGTTTAAACATTCCAGGGGTGAAATGGATTGTGGTGGGTACCGAAGGTGGTTTACTTGAAAAACCTCGCTCGCCTGTTGATGAACTGCTACTTACACCAGCCGAACGCGTTGAAGTGATTATGGTGGGTGAAACGCAAGGAACAGTCAATTTACAAAGCGGTTATTATGATCGCCGTAAGATGATGGTTCAAGAACAGCCTAAAGATCTCACTTTAGCCACAATTCAGGTGAAATCAGAACCTGTTCAGTTACCTGAAAGCTTAAGGTCCTTGCCTAACTGGGATGAGCCAAAGCAGGTTCGCCAAATTCGCTTTAGTGAAAAAATGATGAACCATACGAATATGCCAATGATGAATCACGGTACACATCACGCTACTACAACACCAACGGACAACCCTATTCCACCAATGATGAATGGTATGTTCTTAATCAACGGTCAAACCTTTGATATGAACCGTATTGATTTTGTTACCAAATTGAATGAAGTGGAACAGTGGGAAATCTTCAATGAAAGCCATATGGATCATCCATTCCATTTACACGGCACTCAATTTGAAGTAATTCAACATACGTTAAACGGTAAAACCTTTAAGCCAGAAGGCAGAGCGTTAAAAGATGTGGTTAATTTACGCCCTTATGAAAAAGTGATTATTCGCTTTAAGCAAGGACATACTGGGTTGAAAATGTACCATTGCCATATTTTAGAACATGAAAATCTCGGTATGATGGGGATGTTTAAAGTGGAATAGTGGTATCTAACTATAAAAATAGAGGGATTTTCGTGAAAATTTGTAAATTGCGAAAATCCCTCTGCTTGTCATTATTTATTCCAACGGTTTAACAACGCAACAAGTGAGAGCATCACAGGCACTTCAACCAATACACCGATAACAGTGGCTACATATGAACTTATTTAATAACCTATCTGGTAATTCACTTTCCGGTTATATAGATAATATTTTATGGTCTTGATGCTTTAATAAAAGTGAGTATTTTCTTCTCTTGGTTTTTTATGATTTATTTTTACAAAATTTAATTATTGATCTGCCCCCAAAAAGTTAGACTACGTTAATTCAAGGACTGAGTTCTGTATTGCACAGGGCTTAGCCCTTTTAGTCTCACTTGAATACGCTCGTGATTGTAATAATGAATATATTTGTGAATAGTTTGTTCGAGTTGCTCAAATGTTTCAAATCGTTTACCAAAATAACATTCCGTCTTCAATCGCCCGAAAAAGCTTTCCATCGCACTGTTATCCAAGCAATTTCCTTTTCTTGACATACTTTGCACGATGCCATTTTGTTTCAATATCGCCTGATAACCTGCCATCTGATATTGCCATCCTTGGTCGGAATGTAAAATCAGGCTTGCTCCTTGCGGGAGCTTTGCGACAGCTTGTTTCATCATTCGCATTATTTGCTCAAAGTTTGGGCTTTGGGCAAGGTCATAGGCGATAATTTCGCCATTAAATAAGTCCTTAATCGGCGAAAGATAAAGTTTGCCTTCCGCACATTTAAACTCGGTAATATCCGTGACGAGCTTTTCATTTGGAGCGTTTGTGTGAAAATCCTGTCGCAATAAATTCTCGGCAATTTTACCCACTTCGCCTTTGTAAGAACGATATTTTCTCTGCTTACATTTTCCTTTTAAATCAAGCTGTTGTATTATCGCTTGCACACGCTTATGGTTAATTGCACCGAACATTTTTCGCAATGCTAACGTAATACGACGATAGCCATAATTGCCGTCATTTTTGCGATAAATCTCAACAATTTCCTGCCTAATTGCCACATTTTTATCAATTTTAAGCTGTAAATGATAAAAGAATGAACAGCGTTTTAAACCTGTCAAATGGAGTAATATTTCCAAGGAAAAATTTACCCTCAACATTTTCATGATGGCTACTTTTTCCGCATTTTTGCTTGGTTGAGTTCCCGCAACTTTTTTAGGTAAGCATTCTCCGCTTCCAGTTCCAAAATCCGATAACGCAAGCGTTCTTCTTCGGTTTTGGGTGGGGGAGGCATTTTCGGGTATTTCGGTTTCATTGCTGGTCGTCCTTTCGGCTTTGGAAATAAGCCGTTTATACCTTGTTTTTCAAAGGCTTGCAACCACTGGCTAATCACCCCTGAATTAGCAATACCAAAATGCAGACAAGCACTTTCTGCAGAAAATTGCCCCTTTTTGACCGCTTGTATGACGGTTAATTTAAATTCTGGGGAATATTTTTGCTTCTTACCCAGTACGGCTAAACTATTGATTCCATTATAGTTATATTGCGAAATCCAACGGCGTAGCGTGGAGGCTTTAAGCTGAAATTGCTGGCGAGTGAGTGAGCAATTTTTCCCGTTTTGGAGAAAAAATGCGATCACTTCTTGTTTGAAAGATTGGTTGTATTTCGTCATAAAAAATCTGCACCTTAATCAGTTGGTTTTTAGTCCAACTTTTGGGGGGCAGATCAGACGCTCACTTTGTCGCCGATTTGAAATTCGCCAGCGTCATCGCCCACCGCCACGACCACGCCTGCCCCTGCATAACCCAAAGTCGCAGGGAACACAGAGTCAATCACATACGCCCCTTCCCGATACATCATCTCGGCACGGTTTAGTCCCAAAGCGTGCATTTGGATTTGCACTTCGCCCGATTTTGGGGCGGGGATTTGTACATCAACGATTTGCAGGACATCAGGCGAACCTGTTTTTGTAAATTGGATTTGTTTGCTCATTGTTTTGACCTATATTAAAAATGGGCGTATTTTAGCGTTTTAAAATAACAATAAGAATGGCGAAAAATGGGAAGTTGGTTTTTAAAAATGGAAAGATTGGGCGTTTTAGTCCGTCTGAAAAAAATGCCGTCTTAAAAAAGTGCGGTTGTTTTTCAGACTGGTTTGGTTGTCAAAAACTGTTTGAATAAAACAATGCCGTCTTAAAAAAGCATCAAAGATGTAGGGTGCAACTTGTTGCACCATTTTCCTGATGAAATATTGGGTTGGTGCAATGACGCACACTGCGAAACTGTTTGAAAAACACAATGCCGTCTGAAAAAGTATTAAAGACCTTTTCAGACGGCATAAAAAACACCGCTTTATCAAAAGCGGTGTTTTTGAGGTCGTTTTGTCATTGGAAGAAGCCTGCGGGGCTGTGGTCTACAACTTGCTTTTGCGCAGCCGCAGTGCGTTGCCGACCACGGATGCCGAGCTTAGGCTCATCGCCAGTGCGGCAATCATCGGCGAGAGCAGCCAGCCGGTAAAGGGGTACAGCACGCCGGCGGCAACGGGAACCCCCAGGCCGTTGTATAAGAAGGCAAATAACAGGTTTTCCTTCATATTGCGCACGGTGGCCTCAGACAATTTGCGTGCGGTGGCAATACCCCGCAAATCGCCTTTGACCAGCGTGATTTGCGCACTGCTCATTGCCACATCGGTGCCGGTACCCATTGCGATGCCGACATCGGCTTTGGCCAGTGCGGGGGCATCGTTGATGCCGTCGCCTGCCATTGCGACCACCCGCCCTTCGTTCTGAAGCCGCTCGATCAGTGCCAGTTTGTCGGCGGGCTTGACTTCGCCGTGCACTTCGTCGATGCCCAGTTTTGCGCCCACGGCGTTTGCCGTGGTCAATCCGTCGCCGGTTGCCATAATGATGCGCAGGCCGGCTGCTTTGAGCGAGGTCAATGCTTCGGGGGTGCTGTCTTTTACAGGATCGGAGACGGCAAGCAGTCCCGCAAGATGTCCGTCCGCAGCCAGATATATCACGCTGGCACCTTCACTGCGCAGGGATTCGGCCTGCTCGATCAGTGGTTCGACGCTAAGCCCGTTCTGCTGCATAAACGCCGTGTTGCCCAGTGCCAGCGCACGCCCTTCAACCACGCCGCTCACGCCGATGCCGCTGCCTGAATCAAACTGTTCGGGTTTGCTCAGCTTCAGCTGTTGTTCCCGTGCGGCCTGCACAATGGCGTCGGCCAGCGGGTGTTCGCTGCCCTGATCCAAGCTGGCGGCCAAACGCAGCACTTCTTCGGCGGAAAAGCCTGCTGCCGCAACGGCACGGTCAAAGGCGGGTCGGCCTTCGGTGAGTGTGCCGGTTTTATCAATCACCAAAGTGTCTACTCGCCGCAAGTTTTCGATAGCGGCGGCATCACGGAACAATATGCCCCTGCCTGCCCCGCGTCCTGTGGCGACCATCACCGACATCGGCGTGGCCAGTCCCAGTGCACAGGGGCAGGCGATAATCAAGACCGCAACGGCGTTGATCAACCCGAACACCCAAGACGGTTGCGGGCCGAACACGCCCCAGACAAAGAAAGTGGCAACGGCGACGGCGACAACCGCCAGTACGAAATAGCCTGCCACCCCGTCGGCCATACGCTGCATCGGTGCTTTGGAGCGCTGCGCCTGGGCCACCATCTGGACAATCTGCGAAAGCACGGTTTCCGAACCGATGCGCTCGGAGCGGATGACGAGCGCACCGCCGGTGTTGAGCGTGGCGCCGATGACTTTGTCGCCGGTGGCTTTGCGCACCGGCAGCGGCTCGCCGGTCAGCATCGATTCATCTACCGAGCTTGCGCCCTCAACCACCACGCCATCGACAGGCACTTTTTCGCCGGGGCGCACACGCAGAAGGTCGCCGATGTGGATGTGGCTGAGCGGCACATCTTCTTCAGCACCGCCCGGGCCGATACGCCGTGCGGTTTTGGGCGCCAGTCCGAGCAGGGTCTTGATTGCCGCCGAAGTCTGCGACCGGGCTTTGAGTTCGAGCATCTGGCCGAGCAAGGTCAGCGAGATGATGACGGCCGCCGCCTCAAAATACACGCCGACCCGCCCCATCGATACAAACGATGCCGGAAAGATGCCGGGTGCAGCGGTGGCAACAACGCTGTAAACGAAGGCTGCACCCGTTCCCAGTGCAATCAGCGTCCACATATTGGGACTACGGTTTGCCAGCGACTGCCAACCCCGTGAGAAAAACGGCAGCCCCGCCCACAGCACGATCGGCAGCGACAGCACCAGCTCTACCCAGCTTTGTGCGGCCATATCCATCAGGTTCAGACGCTCGCCGAACATCGCCAGCACCAGCACTGCCGCCGTCAGGGGCAGCGTGTACCAAAAGCGTCGGGAAAAATCACGCAGCTCCGGATTGTCGTCGTCCAATTCAGGCATCAGCGGCTCCAATGCCATACCGCAAAGAGGGCAGTTGCCGGGGCGGTCTTGCCGGATTTCCGGATGCATCGGGCAGGTGTAGCCCGAAGCAGCCGCTGCATCGGACGGTGTCTGCACAGGGCGGTGCTGTCCGTGTCCGTGTCGGCACTCGTGGTGTTTGGGCGGTTTGTGTGTTTCTTGCTTCATCACAATTTCTCCTGTTGGGTTCATAGGGTCATCACCGGTCGTTTACCGAAAAAGCAGGTACGGATTGGGCCGGTCAGAATGACGGTTTTTTCAGGCTGCCTGCAAATACCGATGCCGTCTGAAAAAGCAGAAGGTTCAGAACATCGCTTGCCGATGTGCCCGACAAGTCGGCATCATCATTTCCTTGGGGCTTGTTTTAAAGGCTGCCTGAAAACCCCAAATGCCGTCTGAAAAAGCCTTAAACCTGTTTTCAGACGACCTCAAAAGCACCGCTTTATCAAAAGCAGTGTTTTTGCCTTATTGCTCCTACTGTTTTAGCCAGTCTTGCATCAGCTTGATTTCAGGTTCTTGGGCTTTGATGATGTCTTGAGCGAGCTTTTTCATTTTTTCGTCTTTGCCGAACTGTAATTGCACTTTTGCCATCTCGACCGCCCCTTGATGATGCGGAATCATTGCTTTGGCAAAGGCAACATCAGGGTTTGGCTCATTGATTGCCGCCATCATCGCCTCGTGGTGCGCCTTGCCTGCGGCATAGGCCTTGGCGTGCGGGGCTTGCGGGTTTTGGGTTGCGGTGTCTTTACCCGCCAGCCAAGCGTTCATCAGGTCGATTTCACTTTGTTGTCCATCAATAATCGCTTGGGCAAGTTTTCTCATTGTTTCGTCTTTGCCAAATTCAAGCTGTACTTTTGCCATCTCAACTGCTCCGATATGGTGCGGAATCATACCTTTGGCAAAAGCGGTATCAGCATCGGCAAGATTGCCCGCTTTGCTCATCTCATCGCCCATCTTGTTCATCATTGCAAGATAGGCTTGGGTATGGGGCGGAGCATTTTGAGTATCCATCGCCATAGCAGAGTGGTTCATATTGGCGTGGTTCACCGCTGCGTGCCCGTTTTGGTTATTTGGGCAGTCGTGGGTGGTTTGGGTGTAGTTATTGTCGCACGCCATCGAGTGCGTCGGCACTTCGTTTTTGCCGTCGGCAAAAGCGGTTGAAGTCGCCAAAACAACAGCGGCAGCGACAAGATGTACGGCACGGTTTTTGATGAATGTCATTGGATTCTCCTTGTCAAAATGGGCATTGATAACATTGGGCAAATGACAGATTCGCCCAATGTCCATTTCACTATTTGGTTTTACGATTCACACGCACAGCCGTTGCAAGTGCAGTCATCACAAATGCAGGGCTTGCCGTTTTGGCATTGGCAGTCCGGACGGCAGTTTTGCCCCGTGCAAGACTGGCAGCCGCAATGGGCGTGTCGGTTTTGAACAAAATCAGCGTTCATAACAGTTTCTCCGAATGTTAAGTTAAAGTGGATTATCAAAACAAAGTGCTTTTAAGCGATTAAAAGCATTGCTTTTTTGTTTTGATGTGCGTATCATAAACCCTAACCTTGCGTTAGGGTCAAGAGTTATTTTTACTTGATAACATTTTTTTTACACACCACTCAATAAGGAGCAACAATGAACATCGGACAAGCGTCTAAATCTACACAACTTTCCGTCAAACAAATCCGTGATTATGAAAAAGCAGGCTTATTAATTAACCCATCACGCAGTGAAGCAGGTTATCGGATTTATAACTCCAATGACATCGCTCGGCTAAAATTCATCGCCAAAGCCCGCAGCGTCGGTTTTTCGCTTGCACAGATTGGCGAGCTTTTGGCACTGCAAGACAATCCACACCGCACAAGTGCTCAGGTCAAAACGCTCATCGCCAGTCATATTGATTTTTTATCCAATAAAATCAAAGAATTAAAATCAATGCAACACACCTTGCAAGCGTGGAGCGATGCCTGCGGGGGCGATGACAATCCCGACTGCCCCATCTTAAAAGGCTTGAGCGATTTTTAACCACCATCAAAGCAGATGAATGCCATAGCTTGATAACAGCCTTTTACGATGGCACTTGTGGGCTGGTTGTTTTTTCGGGTGTTTTTTGCAGGTTGGGTGGACGCACCAGTCGGCACAAGAATACATTGCCGGCATGATTTTGCTGGGCGTGGCACCGTGTACGGCAATGGTTTTTGTTTGGTCTCAACTGGTCAAAGGCGACCCCAATTACACGCTGGTGTAAGTGTACTTAAATGATGTGATTATGATTTTTGCCTTTAGCCCCAAAGCGTGCATTTGGATTTGCACTTCGCCCGATTTGGGGGCGGGGATTTGTACATCAACGATTTGCAGGACATCAGGCGAACCTGTTTTTGTAAATTGAATTTGTTTGGTCATTTTTTTACCTTATTTATGAAATGGAATGAGCGTATTTTAATGTATTGAAATTAGGATAAGAATAGCGAAAAATGGGAAGTGGGTTTTTGGATTTGGAAAGGTGGCTTCGGACAATTAAAAAACATTTCAATCATACTTGAAATATTGAAATTTCTTGTTATAATTACGCCTATGAATACGATACAAGCAAGCAAACTCTTTGAGAGCCTGTCTTCTCCGATAAGACTGGCGATTTTTCAACAACTTACCGCCGCAGGCAGTACTGGCATGATTGCTGGCGACTTGGCAAAACAGCTTAACCTTGCCCCGAATAATGTGTCTTTTCATCTAAAAAGCCTGTTGCATTCGGGGCTTGTGCGTGTGGTGCAGGAAGGACGGCACATGCGTTATTTTGCCGAGCTGGATTTGATGATGGCATTGACCCATTTTCTGACCCAAAACTGCTGTTCTCAAACAGGCGAATCTTGCCAGTGATTTTCAGGCAGCCTGAAAAATTATTGCCAAATATTTCTATATTTCTTGAAAGATTGGAGTAACTATGAACATTACCATTTATCACAACCCAAACTGCGGTACTTCACGCAATGTGCTGGCACTCATCCGCCACGCTGGTATTGAGCCACAAGTGATTGAATATTTGAAAAATCCGCCAAGTGAAACGACTTTGCGTAATTTAATCAAACGCATGGGCATCACGCCCCGCCAGTTACTTAGGACGAATGTAGTGCCGTATGAAACGCTTGGTTTGCAAAACGAAAAGTTAAGCGATGACGAACTCATTTCCGCCATGCTTCGTGAACCGATTTTAATCAATCGTCCGATTGTGGTGAGCGAAAAAGGCGTGAAATTATGCCGTCCGTCCGAAACAGTTTTGGCATTTTTACCGCCTTTTGCGATCCCGTTTGTCAAAGAAGACGGCGAAATTATTAATCATAAGGAGTAAATCATGGGGTTGTTTGAACGTTTTTTAAGCCTTTGGGTGGCGTTGGCGATTGTGCTGGGCGTGGTTTTGGGTGTTTGGTTGCCCAATGTATTTCAATGGGTTGCATCTTTGGAAGTGGCTCATGTGAATTTGCCTGTGGCGATACTGATTTGGCTGATGATTTATCCGATGATGATTCAGATTGATTGGTCGGCAATCAAAGACGTGGGCAAAAAACCAAAGGGCTTATTTTTAACCTTATTTATCAACTGGTTGGTCAAGCCGTTTACGATGGCGGTGTTCGGCTGGTTGTTTTTTCGGGTGTTTTTTGCAGGTTGGGTGGACGCACAGTCGGCACAAGAATACATTGCCGGCATGATTTTGCTGGGTGTGGCGCCTTGTACGGCAATGGTGTTTGTGTGGTCGCAACTGGTCAAAGGCGACCCCAATTACACTTTGGTGCAGGTTTCGGTCAATGATTTGATTATGATTGTGGCGTATGCTCCGATTGCAGGCGTATTGCTCGGCGTAAGCGACATAGAAATTCCGTGGAATACCTTGATTTTAAGCACGGTTTTGTATGTGCTGTTGCCCTTGCTGGCAGGCTGGCTTACCCGCTCTTATTTACAAAAATCGGGTAAATCGGTGGCACAATTTTCAGGCAGCCTAAAACCCTTTTCCGTGATGGGCTTGATTTTGACGGTGGTGTTGCTATTCGCCTTTCAAGCCCAAACCATTATTGCCAACCCTTTGATTATTCTGCTGATTGCTATTCCCCTGCTGGCACAGACTTACGGCATTTTTGCCTTGGCTCACGTTTTGGCAAAATGGCTCAAATTACCACACGAAATTTCCGCCCCTGCGTGCTTGATTGGCACGAGTAATTTTTTTGAATTGGCGGTGGCGGTGGCAATTTCTTTGTTCGGTTTGCATTCTGGGGCGGCATTGGCAACGGTGGTCGGTGTGCTGGTGGAAGTGCCTGTGATGCTCTCGCTGGTGTGGTGGATAAACCGAAAATCGCTGGGGAATAAAGGGGTGTAGGTTTTTCAGGCAGCCTGAAAGTTATTTTGCAAAATTTAAAAATAAAAACACCGCTTGAACATCAATCCAAACGGTGTTTTAAATTAACTGACTTTTAATTCCGCCCAAGCCCTTTTGATGATTTCTTGACTGGCTTGTAATGCCAAAAATGCCAAAACAAACGCCACAATTAAATCAGGATATTTTGATTGAAAAAAATAAACTGCCATACCCGCCAAAATTACCGCCACATTACCAATCGCATCGTTTCGGGAACACACCCACACACTGCGGACATTGCTGTCGCCATCACGAAATTTTAATAATATCAACAATGCCGACACATTGATCAATAACGCCAAAAATCCCACAATGCTCATTTCAGAATAACTGGGCATTTCCCCATAAAACACACGATAAATGGTTGTCATTAAAATAAATAAACCAAAACCGCCCATCGTTAGCCCCTTAACCATAGATGCTTTGGCTCGGTAACTTAACGCCATTGGCAAAACAATCAAACTTATCAAATAATTGGCACTGTCGCCCAAGAAATCCAAACTGTCCGACAACAGCGAAGTTGAACCTGATTTAACCCCCATCACAATTTCCACAAAAAACATTGATAAATTTAATATCAAGACAATCCACAAGGCTTTTTTGTACTTGGGCGATTGATGAATGGGCTGATTTGAACCACAACAATTTTGGCACGCCATTTTTTTTGCTCCTGTTTTAAGATGAAATTTGCTATACTATAAACTCCGTAGTCATTACAGGGTCAAGCCAAAATGTCAAAATTTTTTAAAATAAAACAAGCCAGTGAACAAACAGGCGTACATTTGGAAACCATTCGTTATTATGAAAAACAAGGCTTAATCGCCCCTACACATCAACAAAACGGCTATCGTGTGTTTGATGAAAATCAGTTAGAACAATTACTCTTTATTAAAACTTGCCGTAATATCGGTCTTTCTTTAAGTAACATCAAAACGCTGTTGCAATTACAACAAACGCCTAACAAACAATGCAATGAAATCAATGCACTTGCCGAGCAACATTTGGCATATTTGGACGAACAAATCACAGAACTACAACAAGTTAAAACTTTTCTAATGCAATTTGTGGGTTGTGAAAATAAAACGGTTGATAAGTGTCAGATTATTCAAGGTATTAAAGAAAAAGAATAGCGGAATATTTTTCAGGCAGCCTGAAACCTTTTTCCATTATGGGTTTGATTTTGACGGTGGTGTTGCTGTTTGCCTTTCAAACCCAAACCATTATTGCCAACCCTTTGATTATTCTGCTGATTGCCATTCCCTTGCTGGCACAGACTTACGGCATTTTTGCCTTGGCTCACGTTTTGGCAAAATAGCTCAAATTACCACACGAAATTTCCGCCCCTGCGTGCTTGTGTCAATGATCTTCCAAAATTAAACCACAAAGATCCTTTAAAAGTGATCCACTTTTATTATTTCTTAATTACGATGTTTAAATCGATAAGATTCATTACCCGTTTCTAAAATATGGCAATGGTGAATTAACCTATCTAAAAGTGCATTTGTCATTTTT
>NZ_JWIZ01000007.1 GCF_001038205.1 Muribacter muris
TTTTGCGTTACAAGCATAAAAGCCCCAAGCCATTTGGCTCGGGGGTTTTGTTTTTGCCTTCTTGCTTTAATTAATCCCCTGATGGTGCCCTACTCTCACATGGGGAAGCCCCACACTACCATCGGCATCTCTGCGTTTCACTTCTGAGTTCGGGATGGAATCAGGTGGGTCCACAGCATTATGACCATCAGGAAAATCGGTGATGATATTGTTGTCTTTTCTCTTCTTATCTCTTTAAAATCGGAACAAGCTGTCTGAGTGTTTTTCTTGCTTTTACTTTTTTGCTTTCGCTTTGTCTGGTTTTCCAAAAACCCTTGAGCGTTGTATAGTTAAGCCGCTCGGGCAATTAGTATGGGTTAGCTCAATGTCTCACAACACTTACACACCCCACCTATCTACGTCGTAGTCTCCAACAACCCTTACAGTCTTATAGACTGGGAGAACTCATCTTGAGGCAAGTTTCGTGCTTAGATGCTTTCAGCACTTATCTTTTCCGCACGTAGCTACTCGGCAATGCGTCTGGCGACACAACCGAAACACCAGCGGTGCGTCCACTCCGGTCCTCTCGTACTAGGAGCAGCCCCTCTCAATTCTCCAACGCCCACGGCAGATAGGGACCGAACTGTCTCACGACGTTCTAAACCCAGCTCGCGTACCACTTTAAATGGCGAACAGCCATACCCTTGGGACCTACTTCAGCCCCAGGATGTGATGAGCCGACATCGAGGTGCCAAACACCGCCGTCGATATGAACTCTTGGGCGGTATCAGCCTGTTATCCCCGGAGTACCTTTTATCCGTTGAGCGATGGCCCTTCCATACAGAACCACCGGATCACTATGACCTGCTTTCGCACCTGCTCGACTTGTCCGTCTCGCAGTTAAGCTTGCTTCTACCATTGCACTAACCTGACGATGTCCGACCGTCATTAGCAAACCTTCGTGCTCCTCCGTTACACTTTGGGAGGAGACCGCCCCAGTCAAACTACCCACCAGACACTGTCCGAGACCGCGTTTCGCAATCTTCGTTAGAACATCAAACGTTAAAGGGTGGTATTTCAAGGACGACTCCATAGGCACTGGCGTGCCTACTTCAAAGTCTCCCACCTATCCTACACATTAAAATTCAATATTCAGTGTCAAGCTATAGTAAAGGTTCACGGGGTCTTTCCGTCTAGCCGCGGGTACACCGCATCTTCACGGCGATTTCAATTTCACTGAGTCTCGGGTGGAGACAGCCTGGCCATCATTATGCCATTCGTGCAGGTCGGAACTTACCCGACAAGGAATTTCGCTACCTTAGGACCGTTATAGTTACGGCCGCCGTTTACTGGGGCTTCGATCAGGAGCGTCTCTTTCGATAACACCATCAATTAACCTTCCAGCACCGGGCAGGCATCACACCCTATACGTCCACTTACGTGTTTGCAGAGTGCTGTGTTTTTAATAAACAGTTGCAGCCAGCTGGTATCTTCGACCGGTTCACCCTTCACCCGCAGGGGGTTACAAGCTACGCCGGCGCACCTTCTCCCGAAGTTACGGTGCTATTTTGCCTAGTTCCTTCACCCGAGTTCTCTCAAGCGCCTGAGTATTCTCTACCTGACCACCTGTGTCGGTTTTCAGTACGGTTTAGTGATATCTGACGCTTAGTGGCTTTTCCTGGAAGCGTGGTATCGGTTACTTCGTGTCCGTAGACACTCGTCATCACGTCTCGGCGTTAAGAAATTCCGGATTTGCCTGGAATTTCCACCTACCGGCTTAAACGGACATATCCGACAGTCCGCTAACCTAACCTTCTCCGTCCCCACATCGCAATATCACCAAGTACGGGAATATTAACCCGTTTCCCATCGACTACGCTTTTCAGCCTCGCCTTAGGGGCCGACTCACCCTGCCCCGATTAACGTTGGACAGGAACCCTTGGTCTTCCGGCGAACGGGTTTTTCACCCGTTTTATCGTTACTTATGTCAGCATTCGCACTCGTGATACGTCCAGCGAACTTCTCAGTTCACCTTCATCCGCTTACACGACGCTCCCCTACCCAACAGATTGACTCTGATGCCGCAGCTTCGGTGCTATGTTTGAGCCCCGTTACATCTTCCGCGCAGGCCGACTCGACTAGTGAGCTATTACGCTTTCTTTAAATGGTGGCTGCTTCTAAGCCAACATCCTAGCTGTCTAAGCCTTCCCACTTCGTTTCCCACTTAACATAGACTTGGGGACCTTAGCTGGCGGTCTGGGTTGTTTCCCTCTCCACGACGGACGTTAGCACCCGCCGTGTGTCTCCTGAGTATCACTCTTCGGTATTCGCAGTTTGCATCGGGTTGGTAATCCGGGATGGACCCCTAGCCGAAACAGTGCTCTACCCCCGAAGGTGTTCGCTCAAGGCTCTACCTAAATAGATTTCGGGGAGAACCAGCTATCTCCCGGTTTGATTGGCCTTTCACCCCCAGCCACAGGTCATCCGCTAATTTTTCAACATTAGTCGGTTCGGTCCTCCAGTTAGTGTTAC
The DNA here is from genome assembly GCF_001038205.1 of Muribacter muris. Lineage (GTDB taxonomy): Bacteria > Pseudomonadota > Gammaproteobacteria > Enterobacterales > Pasteurellaceae > Muribacter > Muribacter muris. Next base: position 2,512 of record NZ_JWIZ01000007.1, read on the forward strand.
CCAACCTTCAACCTGCCCATGGCTAGATCACCGGGTTTCGGGTCTATACCTTGCAACTGTTCGCCCAGTTAAGACTCGGTTTCCCTACGGCTACCTTATTCAGTTAACCTTGCTACAAAATATAAGTCGCTGACCCATTATACAAAAGGTACGCAGTCACAGAACGAGTCTGCTCCCACTGCTTGTACGTACACGGTTTCAGGTTCTATTTCACTCCCCTCGCTGGGGTTCTTTTCGCCTTTCCCTCACGGTACTGGTTCACTATCGGTCAATCAGGAGTATTTAGCCTTGGAGGATGGTCCCCCCATCTTCAGACAGGATATCACGTGTCCCGCCCTACTTATTTCAAACTTAGTTCTTCCCATTAATTTTCGGATACGGGATTATCACCCTCTGTGATTCAACTTCCCAGTTGATTCTCCTAATTGATGAGATAACATTTGATGGCTTCTCCGCGTTCGCTCGCCGCTACTGACGGAATCTCGGTTGATTTCTTTTCCTCGGGGTACTTAGATGTTTCAGTTCTCCCGGTTTGCCTCAACAAGCTATGGATTCACTTGTTGATAGTAGGTTCTTCACCTACTGGGTTTCCCCATTCGGACATCTTGGATTAAGCGTCTCTTATCGACTCATCCAAGCTTATCGCAGATTAGCACGTCCTTCATCGCCTCTGATTGCCAAGGCATCCACCGTGTACGCTTAGTCGCTTAACTATACAACCTCAAGGGTTTTCCTTGGAGTCGTATATTCTACAACTGACTTGTCTGCCTTTTTACAGACAAGGATTGGTTTTTGCTTTGTTTTTACTCAGACTTTTCATTGCTTGAAAAATCTCTCAGTTTTCAGCTTGTTTCCAGGTTTTTAAAGAGCATCAGACAACACTTTCATTCACGTTATTGTGGATTGAAAGCCATCATCATTGGCAAA
>NZ_JWIZ01000070.1 GCF_001038205.1 Muribacter muris
CGGAATAAACCGAAAAAACTTCCTATTATTCTTGAAGGAATGTGAATTTCGGTTTAACTTTGGGACACCAAAAGCACAACTAAACACGTTACGCAAATAGTGTGATATTTAGGGCTAATCTACTATAGCCCCAAAAATATTTATTTTACATTTCTAAAATATATGGGTGCTAAAAAGGAATATCATCATCAAAATCAGCCATTGGCGGTTCTGCTGCAGCCGGTTTTGGTTGTGGTGTCGGTTTAGCAGCGGCAGGGCTAGGGCTATAAGATTGGGAATAGTTATCCTGATAGCCGCTTGCTTGGTTATATTGAGTTGTCGATGCTGAACCGCCCCAGTTTTGATTGCCGCCAAAATCGCCGCCTTGATTACGGCTGTCTAACATTTGTAGCATATCGCCCTGAATTTCCGTTGTATAACGATCTTGCCCGTTTTGATCCTGCCATTTGCGGGTTTTTAATTTCCCTTCTACATAAACTTTAGAACCTTTACGCAAATACTGTCCCGCCACTTCTGCGTTACGACGGAAAAACACGATTCTGTGCCATTCCGTTACCTCACGGCGTTCGCCCGTATTTTTATCGTTCCACACTTCACTGGTTGCCACACTGATATTGGCGACCGCATCACCGTTAGGCATTGTACGCATTTCCGGATCTGCACCCAAATTCCCAACAATAATCACTTTATTCACGCCAGCCATAAAAATCCTCTTAACTTTACTGATTAGAAAATTGTGCTATTTTGCCCTATTTTCACAAAAAAATCATCTGATAAAACTGAAATTTTGTACAGTTATTCAAATTATGCGATAATGATCGAGAAAATCACGTTTTATACTTTACTTTTCCAAGAAGAGCTTTATGCAGTACATCGATATTCGAGGGGCAAGAACCCACAATTTAAAAAATATCAACCTTACTCTGCCGAGAGATAAATTTATTGTGATCACCGGCTTATCCGGCTCCGGCAAATCGTCCTTAGCATTTGATACCTTATACGCCGAAGGGCAGCGCCGCTATGTTGAATCGCTCTCGGCGTATGCCCGCCAATTTCTCTCCCTGATGGAAAAACCGGACGTGGATCACATTGAGGGATTATCGCCGGCAATTTCCATCGAACAAAAATCTACCTCTCATAACCCGCGCTCCACAGTAGGTACAGTAACTGAAATTCACGATTATCTGCGGCTGTTGTTCGCCCGTGTCGGCGAACCGCGTTGCCCTGATCACGATACGCCTCTTGCTGCCCAAACTATTTCGCAAATGGTCGATCGCGTATTGGAAGAGCCGGAAGGCAAACGCTTAATGCTGCTCGCCCCTGTGGTGAAAGATCGTAAAGGGGAACACAGTAAACTCTTGGAGAACCTGACCGCTAACGGCTATATTCGGGCGAGAATTGACGGCGAAATCTGCGATTTGTCCGATCCGCCTAAATTGGAATTGCAAAAAAAACACACTATCGAAGTGGTTGTCGATCGCTTTAAAGTGCGAGCCGATATCGCCACCCGCTTGGCGGAATCTTTTGAAACGGCATTAGACCTGTCCGGCTCTACGGCAATCATTGCCGATATGGACAATCCAAATGCCGATGAACTGGTCTTTTCTGCCAGTTTTGCCTGCTCGCAGTGCGGTTATTCTCTAACGGAACTAGAGCCTCGCCTGTTCTCGTTCAATAATCCTGCCGGCGCTTGCCCGACTTGTGATGGCTTAGGCGTACAGCAATATTTCGATGAACGAAAAGTCATTCAAAACCCTGAAGTGTCCCTTGCAAGTGGGGCGATTAAAGGTTGGGATCGCCGCAGTTTTTACTACTTCGGTTTGCTTAAATCGGTCGCCAACCACTACGATTTCGATATTGAAACGCCGTTTAATCAGCTACCGAAAAAAATCCAAAACATCATCTTAAACGGCTCAAAAGACGAGATTGAATTTCATTATGTCAATGATCGGGGCGATACGGTTAAACGCACTCACACTTTTGAAGGGGTGCTAAACAATATGGCACGTCGCTATAAAGAAACCGAGTCAAACTCGGTCAGAGAAGAGCTGGCAAAATATATCAATAATCGAGCCTGTGCCGACTGCCAAGGCTCTCGCCTACGCCGAGAAGCCCGTTTTGTCTTTTTAGATCAAACCAATCTGCCGATGATTTCGGAAAAAAGTATCGGCGAAGCGTTGAGCTTTTTTGAGAGCTTACAGCTTGAGGGGCAACGTGCGCAAATTGCCGAAAAAATCCTGAAAGAGATCCGTGAACGCCTGCAATTTTTGGTGAATGTCGGGTTGAATTATCTCTCCTTATCCCGCTCTGCCGAAACCTTGTCAGGCGGTGAAGCACAGCGGATTCGCCTTGCCAGCCAAATCGGTGCAGGGCTGGTTGGGGTGATGTATGTGCTGGACGAACCGTCTATCGGACTACATCAGCGGGATAACGAGCGCTTGCTCAATACCTTAATTCATCTGCGGAACTTGGGGAATACCGTGATCGTGGTCGAACACGATGAAGATGCGATTATGGCTGCCGATCACATTGTTGATATCGGCCCCGGTGCCGGCGTTCACGGCGGACAAGTTATTGCACAAGGAACGGCACAGGAAATTATGCAGAATCCGGCTTCTACCACCGGTAAATTCTTATCAGGCAAAGAGAAAATCACCATTCCGATGCAACGTACCCCCATCGATCCGAAACGCCTGCTGAGTCTAAGGGGAGCAAGGGGGAACAACCTTAAAAATGTGAATTTAGATATTCCGGTCGGGTTATTCACCTGTATTACCGGCGTATCCGGTTCGGGCAAATCGACCCTCATTAACGACACCCTCTTTCCGCTGGCACAGAATGCCCTTAATCGTGCGGAAAATCAGAATGTCGCCCCTTACAAAAGTATTGACGGGTTGGCGCATTTTGACAAAGTGATCGACATCAACCAAAGCCCGATTGGGCGAACGCCACGTTCCAACCCTGCCACTTATACGGGGCTATTCACGCCGATTCGTGAATTATTTGCCGGCACACAAGAAGCGCGAGCAAGGGGTTATAATGTCGGGCGCTTTAGTTTTAACGTACGAGGCGGACGTTGCGAAGCGTGCCAAGGGGACGGGGTCATTAAAGTCGAAATGCACTTTCTGCCCGATGTCTATGTGCCTTGTGATCACTGTAAAGGCAAACGCTATAACCGCGAAACCTTGGAGATCCGCTATAAAGGCAAAACCATTCACCAAGTGTTAGATATGACCGTTGAAGAAGCGCGGGAATTTTTTGATCCGGTGCCGATGATCGCCCGCAAATTGCAAACATTGATGGATGTCGGCTTATCTTACATTCGCTTGGGGCAGTCCTCGACTACTCTGTCCGGCGGCGAAGCCCAACGGGTCAAATTGGCAACGGAGTTATCCAAACGTGATACCGGCAAAACGCTCTATATTTTGGACGAGCCGACTACCGGTCTGCATTTTGCCGATATTAAGCAACTGTTGAGCGTGTTGCATCGTCTGCGGGATCAGGGCAACACCATTGTGGTGATCGAGCATAATTTAGATGTGATCAAAACAGCGGACTGGATTGTCGATCTCGGCCCTGAAGGCGGCAGCGGCGGCGGACAGATTATCGCCAGCGGCACGCCGGAGCAGGTCGCTCAAAACCAACATTCCCATACCGCCCGTTTCCTCAAAGCTATTTTGGCTAAAGGCTAATCGACAAGCGGTGAGATTTGCAAAAAAATCCGGTATTATGTAGCAGTTGCACAAAACCAAAACTTGAATAATTAACCGTTGAAAAGAAAGCCTTTAGCTTAATGATAAGTTAAAGGCTTTCTGATTTAAAGGATATTGAAAAATATAACTCACTTAAAAAGAAACATCGTCATCGAAATCCCAAACAGGATTTTCCATTTCAGTAGAAGATGTCTTTTTAGATGATTTTTTACTGACAGAATCTTTTTCCCATAACAAATCTTCCATTACTGGTGGATAGGCAACATTTGCCCTTGCTACAAAATCCGATTGGGTCAGATATTTTCTGATTCGAACCGAGCATCGTAGATTACGTTCATCTTCTGCAAAACTCACTTCAATATCTGAGATATTTGGACTTTCATCGCTCTCTGATTCAGAGAGGTTAATTCTAAACACAGCAAGCACAACTTGATTATCCGCAATTTCATACGCCCCATAAAAAGTAAAGAAATCCGAAGGTAGTCGTTCAACATGTTTCGCCATTGAGCTTAAGTCACTAAATAAAGACATGTAATTACGCTCAAAGCTCACGTTAGAATAAAGCAAAGCAATCCCTTGCATAAACGCTTTAAAATGCTCGTAAGACATTTTAGTAAGGTTTGTATTGATTCTTTTTTCAGTCATTTTGTATTCCTCTTTGTTGCAATGTTACGCTGCATTTAGGTAGTGTGAATCGTTTGAAGCAGTCAGGCTTGCTAAACCAAACAATGCTTCGGCTTTTTTATTGCCTTGCCAGTACCCTAAAAAATCTCGTGATGGCAAGGTGTTTAAGCAACATCTTAGTAATTGCTCAAATTTCTCTTTTACACTTTTTCGGCGATTATCTTCTCGCCACGCTATTTCATTGGCATAGAACATCAGATATTTATTGTTCATTTTGTGGTAGATACCTGTAATTGCGCGCCGTAACCGTGCAAAAAAGGATTCGGCAAGGTTATTCGTGATACCGTCAATCGAGCAGTATTCCAATGAATGGTTTACTCGCCATAAATCATAATGAAAGGCGAGACTGTCATAAGCAGGGTTTTCGTCAGCATGAATGGTGCTGTTCGGCTTGACTAAGCGTTGCGTTAAATCAAGTATATCTTGCGTATTTTCTTCTTTTACTACGGCGACAATACTTCTATCAGCTCCCTTCATCACTGCTTGATTCGCCGCTCGTTGGCGGAATACCAATACACAAGACTTATCCGCACGCTGATAGCGTTTCTTCCGTCTATCAATACGTTTATGACGGAAAATTTTAGGGCGAATGTAGTAATTCACATAAGCACCGTCGATATGTACTTCACCATTTAACGGTGTTAAATCTTTGGCTTTTTCTAAACTTTCCCTGAATTTATGCAACAGTACCCACGCTGTTTTATATTGCACGTTGAGCTTATGTGATAACGTAATGGCAGATAATCCTTTACTTTCCGTCGCAAAATAGAAAATTGCCAATACAATTTTACGCAAAGAAAGTTTTGCACCTTGAAAAATTGTGCCTGCTGTAATAGAAAAACGATGTTGGCAATGTTTGCACTGCCATTGTTTACGAGTAGAAATGAAATAGGCGTGGTGGCGAGTATGGCAATGCGGACAAATAACATCGTTTATTTCATCTACATTACCCCATCGAGCTTGTTTTAATAGCTGAAAAATCTCGGCATCAGACAAACTCACCAAGCTATCTAAAGATAGCTGGCGTGCTGCCGCTGATAACCGAAAATGTTGTGCCATAGAAACAAAAATCCCTTCATTAAAACTCTGAAATTTCCAAGCCTTTTTAGGCTTAAAAAAACAAAGTCATAATGAAGGGACTATTCTCTGTGGGCAAAAAGATATTATTTTATAGGGTGCTTGTCAAGCGTTTTCTTTTGTCAAGTGCTTTTTGAAATTTTCTGCATTTTTGAATATAGCGAGTGCCTAAAAGGTCTTAGTTCTGTCAAGAGAAATTTTTTGACAAGTTTAATTGATGATATTTTAAACACCTTGAGTGATTATCTTAAGTGGCTTATTCTATAATTTAGACGTACTACTTTGGAGGATTTTATCAGGATTTTCCCAACGGTTGGCTTTTAAAAGTTGGAAGGCTTCCTCTTCATTTAAGCGAAAGATTTGTTTGAGATTTAAATTTTTAGATTTGCTTGAAAGCAGATAATGCTGCGCCATAAGTATTCCTTGTGTGTACAAGGTACTCAAAGCCAAACGCTAGACATAAAAAATCGCCCACCTGAATTTCAGGTCGGCTCAAAGGCATTTTGTCTTGAATATCAACAGCTACAAGAATTAGCCCCTAGTTTGTTATAAAACTAATAAGCCATTACTCTTCTTTTTGTATAAGCTCGTTGAGATTTGTAATCACTTAATGACTTAACACTTTTTGAAAATTCAATAAAATCGTCAACTTGCCATGCGTATATGTGAACATTTTGGGAATGTTTCACCTCTGCTATCGCATTGTTAGCTCTATCCGTAATTTTTGGGACTAAAAAGATTGAAAATAAATCTGTTATATTAACTTTCTTATTATCATAAATTTTAAATAAATGATCTACTATTGCAGGTATTTCATTAACAGCTTGATATTGGGAAGCCGAACTTAATGTTGGTTCGCAAGTAGCATAAATAGTGTTTTCAATTAATTCAATGTCTGCTCCACTAGAATTAATGCTCATGCCTTTTGCTGTATTATATGGGTAGCCAGTATCATCTGATATATAGTTTGGTATGATAATTACATTTGGAAGAGCTTTTCTTAGTGCAATTGCACTCAAAAACTCTAATCTCGCAGGCTCAGGGATATATTTAAAATGCTCATATTGAGAACCCTTTTTACTGACTGTTAGTTTCATTTCTGTTTTTAAAGCGTTCCATTCTAATTCCTTCGCCAAAAGTGAAATTAACTTTTGCTTTTCTTCTCCATGTTTCCCAAAATATGTTACATCGCTTTTGAATAGAAGAGTGTTCTCAATTTTATTTAAGTATTCAAAATAATTCTCAGCAGAATCAAATTCTTTGTTTATATTAAATTTATTACAAATATATTCAATTTTATCACTCTCATTAGAGTTAAGATCTAAAAAGTTAGCATTACCTTTTAAACTAACCAATTGTGTTAATCTTAATTTTCTAACTATTTCATCAGGTGTTTCTTTTGTAATTTTCTCAATTTTGTAGTCTTGTTGCTTTTCTTCGATAAAGCTTTTTCTTGCTTTACATAAAATCAATTTTTCTTTCTGTTCATCAAGAAAATTCATTGCATACTCATAAACTAAGGTACTTGAACAATTGTAACCAAATTCATCTCTAAATTGATGTATGAATTTGGCTAATGTTTTATAATCATTGTTATTCCATACTATTACAAATGGTAGATCATTAATAGCTAAACCTTTTCTTTTGTAAATATGTTTAAGCTCTTTAATTGTATTCAAAACTAATGAGAAAAAATTAACTTTTATAGTATTGCTACGATATGGATTATTTGTTTGATATTTCGCAAAAGCCATTAAAAAAGCCGACTTTTCAAAGCACAAATCTGAATTAGGGATTCTATAACCTTGATTGTAATTTTTAATCATTAACTTTCCAACTTCAGAAATTTTAATAATTTTATTTTTAGCTACTATAACTAATCCTAATTCATTTAAGAAATTAAATTGAGTATGTAATCGAGACTCCCAACCGCCTTCCCAGCCAGCTTCTTTATGAGCGGTAATTGTGTTTTGAAGTAAATAGATTACTTGCTCACGAGATAATACCCCTTTTTCATTATTTGACCATTCTGTATATAATTCAGAAACATTCTGTTCAGCATTATCAGATAAATCTTTAGCAATAAAATGAAACTTGCCTGAATATTTTTTAACATAAGTCCCCATTGTTTGTTGTGTTGGTTCAAAAATTTTTTGTCTGATAATCTCAGCTTCTATTGATAAGGCGACTTCTGAAGTAAGCAATTGATTCTCAAATTCAGACAATACACTAATAAATTGCGGAATACGCTCAGGGTTTCTAAGTGTTGTATCAAACGATATAGGTTTACGTCGTAAAATACCTTTTCTTGTCATAATTTCATACCTAATTAAAGTTGGTTACATAAATTTCATTACTATCTTTTTTAACGCTATTATCAAATCGTGAAATATAATTACTTTTAATATTAAATATAGTATATTTATTAGCCCAATCTTTAAGTATGATATTTTCTTTACCTTTATGGAATAGCATATTTGACAATCCCCAAACGATACCTTGCTTATGCAATTCATCAAGCAATTTATATAGAGCTAACTCTTCCTTTTCCGACCAAACTTTATTATATTCACTAGATGTTATTAAATATGGAGGATCGCAATAAAGAAAATCCCCATGTTGAAAAGAAAAATTTCTTAGTAATAAGTCAAAATCAGAGTTATATATATTGATATGATTTTTAGAAGCCCATTCACCATAGTCTAATAATGCTTTTGTGACATTTTTATTCCAATCTACATTCCCAACTGGAAGATTAAACTCATTCTTAGAATTGAAACGAATCATATGGTTGAATCCATAAACTAATAATAGATATAATCGCTCTGTATTTCTATATTTATTATAGTCATCTCTCAATTTAAGATAGTTATTTTTATTATATTTTGCAAAATAAGTTTTTTTGTAAATTTCTTTGAGTTTTTGTAGTTCACTTGGCATACTTTTTTCAGAGTGACTTAATTTATAACTATTTATTTCATTATAGAAATAATCTACTAGCTCTTTAGTGTTTCGGCTATGTTTTAGTAATAAGTGATGTAATTCTATTACATAAGAATTTGCATCATTGAGAACATAATGATTTGCTTTTGTGTTTAGAGATGCACTGCCTCCACCACAAAAAATATCAATAAATCGATTTATATTACTAGGAAACAGCTTATTTAATTGATTCATGAGTTTATATTTATCACCAACATAAAATAAAGGGCTTCTCTTTGGTTTTAACTCTTGCATTTTTTAGTAACTTCCGTAATAAATACAAACTCAGCATGATTTTGTAGTGATGTTTTTCCTGCATTAAAATATATATGTGGAAATTCAAACTGTTTAGTATTACCTACTTTACCTAATGAGCATAAAATTTGCTCATGTGTAATCTTATTTTGCGAACTTTTACTTTTTGAAGCATAAGTATTATTGTAAGTTGTTACGATATATCTTACGTCAATATTTTGAATTAAATCATCAAATGTATCAGGGGCTTTTACTCTACAGTATTCACTCATATTCTGCTCTTTAGGTTTTTTAGCTATGCCATAAAGTTCAGGTTTATCCCATTGCGATAGTGTATCAAGTACATGATAAAAACGAGAATATTGTCGAGAGTTATATGGAGGATCAATAAATGCAATATCAGCTGTTATTCTTTTAACTAAATCATTAGCATCACTTCTATAAATTTCAATAGTTTTATTTATTGTATTTATAGGTTTAACTAACTCGAATAAAAACCTATCTTTTATATTTTCTCTTTTCCTATATGCCTCATAATGTCCTACTGTATTTGCAATTTTATCAGTTGAATAAATAAGTGATGCAAGTAATACATTCTTATCTAATGCAGATAATAAGTTATTATTCTCAATACGCTCTCGAATTTCTCCTATAATTCTTGCATCATTTTGACTAAAATAAGTATTTCCAAAATTTTTAGAAAAATAATTATCGAGAATACTATCCTTATGTATATCTAGGATTTCAGCCATAAAGTTTTGTAACAGAAATCTGTTGGACTTATAACCATTAAAAAATGCATCATAAATAACATTGTTAGAGTACAATAAATCATTAAGTATGATTCGATCATAATGTGGTAACATATAACTTGAAACAACGCCAGTGCCTGCAAAAACATCAAAAAAAGATCTACCTTCTGTGTGTGATAGGATTAAATCTGATATTTTTGGCATTAATTTAAATTTACTACCTATGTAACGTCTATTCTCTATATTAAATTTCATATATTATTCTATATCTTATTAAGTAACCCTAATTTAAATCTCACTTTTAGATAGGAGTCTGAAAGATATGTCAAAAGCAATCTGCATATCACTCGACATTTTCCGATAGTGGCTGATTAGCTGCTTTTCTTTTTCATTCAATTTACTTTCACTCATAGAATCACGAAACATTTCTCCTTCACCACGCATTAGCCAGTTTAAATTAACATTCAATACATCACTAATCTTGATTAAAACTTCAGCACTCGGATCACGTTCATTAAGTAAATAGTTCTGAAGGGTACGGTAAGGTACATCAAGTAACTGAGCAAAGGCTTTGATATTCAAGCCTTTATACTCCATCACTTCTCTCAAACGGTTGCTTATACTCATTTTTGTATCCCACATTGACTTAAGCGTAGTTTTTGAGTATGATTAAATCATCTTACATACCCATATTGTACATTTTTTTTAGATTTATGGCACAGCATTTTTTGTTATCTAGCTCTGCAAGAAAATTAAGTCCGCTAAAGATAGCTCGTCTATCTGATGCTGATGCATTTTCTTTATTGCATGAATTACGCTGGAGAAGTGAGAATGAACAAGTTTGCCCTAAATGCGGTGTGCAACATCAAGCCTACTTTATCTCTACTCGCAAGCAGTGGCGATGCAAACATTGTAAGCGTACTTTTAGTATTACATCAGGTACAATTTTTGCGAATCATAAGTTGCCGCTTCAAACCTATCTATTTGCTATTGCATTATTTGTGAATGCGGTAAAAGGGATTTCCGCTTGCCAGCTCTCTCGAGATTTGAATGTGCAATACAAAACGGCTTTTACCCTTGCGCATAAGATTCGTGAAAGCCTGATTATCCAACGTGAGTTATTCCCCCTAGTAGGCGAAATCCATATAGATGGAACTTATGTACATTCTGCGCCACGCCCAAAGAATAAGAAAGCAGAACGTGTGGATAGACGTTTAAAAGCCAATACCAATCCAAACAAACGTGCAGTATTAGTGATGCGTGAGCGTTATTCAGAACAAGAAAGGGCTTCTAATCCGCAATTAGTGGGTGCAAAGAAAACCATCACTTTCCCTATTCTCTCAGAGAACACAGAAACGGTGAAGAAATTAGCCACGGCGTACATTGAGCCAAACAGCCGTATTCATGCGGACGAAAACTCAGCCTATGATGAACTAATGGTAAATTACGACCTACGACGAGTTAATCACCAACATGAGTATCGTAGCGATGAAGGCGTTACTAATAACCTTGCAGAAAGTTATTTTGCACGATTCAAACGAATGTATTACGGACAAGTCCATAAGATGAGCAACGTGTATCTTGATAATTATGCCAATGAGGTCGCCTATCGTGAAGATACTCGCAAACTGGATAATTTAACTATTGGGGCTGTACTAGATAACTAGAATAAATTCTGCTTTACTAATTGTTTTAAAATGGAAAATTGAACTTTTATTTCACTGTGGTTAAAACGCCATTC
>NZ_JWIZ01000071.1 GCF_001038205.1 Muribacter muris
TTTAAATAACAAGGAGTTTATCAAAAGATACAGTGGATCACTTTTCGATGATCTTACTGCATCAGCCTGGCGCATTTTTGCATGATCATTAACACTCAGGGTAAGCACCAAGGCTAATATCATTGCGTTTTTTTGTAATAGGTCTAGAATAGCGAAAACTCCAACGCTTTGAATGCTCAGTAATGATTAGCGATAAACCATAACCATCTTGCAATGGGCTATCCTCTGGTTTAGCATTTTTCACTTCTGTCGCCGTTAAAGGCTTAATTACTTTTGGCATTTCATAACTCCTTAAACACACCCACAAAAACACCCACCAAAAATTTTGGATTAAATCGGATTATTTCGGACTGTCTCGGATAGTTATTTTACTCAAAAGTATTGAAATTACTAGACTTTTAATAGATTTTTGGTTTGTATTGGACTACTTCGGATTAGATGGTGGAGGCGTGTCCCGGAGTCGAACCGAGCTACATGGATTTGCAATCCAGTGCATAACCGCTTTGCTAACACGCCGTTGATAAGATAATGGAGCGGGAAACGAGGCTCGAACTCGCGACCCCGACCTTGGCAAGGTCGTGCTCTACCAACTGAGCTATTCCCGCATTTGAGTTGTATGTCGTGAAGACGATGCGTATTCTACGAAAATTTACTTCTCTGTCAAACCTTTATTTCACAGATTTAATTTAGATGCTGAAAAAAAGTGCGGATTGTCGATTTTTGCGTAAATTTTATTGATAAATATATGGAAAAAATTTAATCTTATTGAGAATAAATCTTATTACTTACCTAAAGGAGCATCTATATGCGCTTAACATCGCTTACTCTCTCGCTATTACTTTTTTCCGCCTCAAGTTTTGCTGCCGATCTATCAAAAGAAACCGCCAGCTATAAACAATTTGTGGTTGAACAAATCGATCAATTAGTTAGTAGCACTGAAACGTTTGTCGGGCATTTGAAATCAGGCGATTTGCAAAAAGCGAAGCAAATCTACCCGCTTGCCAGAATGTATTTTGAGCGTTCCGAGCCGATCGCCGAAAGTTTTGGCGATTTAGATCCCCGCATTGATGCCCGCCTTGCCGATTTAGCCGAAGACGGCAAAAATGAGGCTGATTGGTCTGGTTTCCATAAAATCGAAAAAATCCTTTGGGAGCAAAATACGACCAAAGGAACGGAAGCAATTGCCGATCAATTATTGAAAGATGTCAAAGAATTGCGTGCTAAAATCCCAACGGCAGACGTAACGCCGGAATTGATGGTAACCGGTGCGGTGGATCTGCTTAATGAAGTTTCCACAACCAAAGTTACCGGCGAAGAGGAGATTTTCTCTAAAACCGATCTTTATGATTTTAAAGCCAATATTGAAGGGGCGGAAAAAATCTATGCGATTTTTAAACCGCAGTTAGAACAGAAAGATGCCAAACTTTCCCAACAAATTGCGACCCGTTTTGCCGAAGTGAATGCCCTCTTAGATAAACATAATCAAGCAAAACAAGGTTATGATTATGTGAGTTACGATAAATTATCCGCCGCAGACATTAAAGCCTTAGCAGAAGCGGTAAACAAATTAGGCGAACCGTTGGCACAAATGGGTGTACTACTCGAAAAATAAGGATCGTTATGAGTAAATCACCGTTTCAATTCGGTCGGCGTGATTTTCTCAAAAAAGCAACCTTTGTCGGTGCCGGCGTGCTTGCCGGTACTGCAACTGCTTTAGAACCACGCACTGCCGTTAAAATCCACGCCGTTTACCCTTTTTTCGGTACACATCAACAGGGGATTACCACCCCCGCTCAACATCATATCTACTTTATGGTGTTAGATCTGCACACAACCGACCTTAGCGACATTCAGCAAATGTTCCAAACTTGGACACACTACAGTGCCAAATTAACTGCGGGTCAAAATGTTAAGGTCTACGGCACAAATCCGTTTGTGCCGCCGGTAGATACCGGCGAGGCGGACAGTTTAAATCCGGCAAATTTAACCCTAACTTTCGGCGTGAGTCCCTCATTTTTCGATAAGCTGAATATCGCCCGCTTACGACCTACAATGCTTGCACCGCTTCCGCACTTTCCTCGTGATCAACTGCGGGAAGCCTACACCGGTGGCGATATTTGTATCCAAGCCTGTGCCGATGATCCGCAGGTGGCATTCCACGCCGTGCGTAACTTAGTCAGAATTGTCCGTGCTAACGTTACAATGCGTTGGAGTCAGTCAGGTTTTAACTCTTTTGAAGGCAACGATACTCCCCGCAACCTGTTTGGTTTTAAAGACGGTACAGGTAATCCGCAGGGGGAAGAATTGGCTCAAACCGTGTGGTATCAAGGTAATGACTGGCTGAAAGGAGGTTCGTTTCTTGTCGCCCGCCGTATCCAAATGCACCTCGAAACGTGGGATCGTACCAATTTAGACGGTCAGCAGGAAACTTTCGGGCGTTATCGTGATTCCGGCGCACCGATTGGCGCAAAACAGGAGTTTGACCCTGTCGATCTAGAGCGGAAAGACGAAAAGGGTGAACTGGAAATTGCCGATATTTCTCATCTACACTTAGCCAAAAAGGCAGGGCCAAAAATCTTACGCCGTTCCTTTTCCTACGCCAGCGGTGTTGATCCGAAAACCGGTCAATTTGATGCGGGGTTACTGTTTATCTCGTATCAAAAAGATCCGGCACAATTTATCGCTATTCAAAACCGCTTAGGCAATATCGACAAAATGAATGAATATATTACCCATATCGGCAGCGGGCTATTCGCTTGTTTTGCGGGAGTAAAAGATGACAATGATTATTTGGGCAAAGCATTATTTGATGCGGTTTAGCCTAGTTTCGGTGATGACGCTCAGCCTTGTGCTGAGCGTTTGTGCTTATGCCAAAGTAGAAACCGGCTCACTCTTTGTGCATCTGTCGGACGCAATGGCACAAGTCAAAAACGGGGAGGCTTCAAGTGCCGAGCCGTATCTCGCCGCATTACAGCAAGAATTTGAAGCGTTGCCGGGCCATCAATCCCAAGCAGGACAAGCGGTCAGTTCCGCCTTAAAATCGGCAAAACAGCAGCCTGATCTTGCAAGCTTGGAGCAACTTGCCAAAGCACTCTACACCTTTGAAAAAGAGCAAAATCCGGTCGATTACCGCCAAAAACGCCAGCAATTCGCCAAGCGGGTAATGCCTGTGTATAACGCTCTTAAAGATGCGGTGCAATCGCAGGATTTAGCCGCCGTTCAAACCGCTTATAAACGCTTCAACACCACTTGGGCGCTCAATGAAAAAGTGGTGAGAGAAACCAGCCTTGGACATTATGGGCAAATTGAAACGGCAATGACTTTGCTACGTATCGCAATGCTGTCCGAGCCGGTGCAATTTGAAGAAATGGCGAAACAGGCGGACAATCTGGCAAGTGCCTTAGTGGATTTCAATGCCGGCAAAGTAATACAGCCACAATCGTTCGCCGATAATGCGCCTCAGACCTTACAAGACGGCATTCGTCTGCTTGAGCGAAGTTATCAAGCACTCAGCCAATCGCAACACGAGCAAGCCAAGGCGGATATTACCCTTTTCATTCAGCAGTGGCCGATTTTTGAGGGCGAAGTCAGCACCCGCAACGGCAATTTATACCGCCGTGTCGAAAGCGATTTGCCACTCATCTTAGCCAAAGGCGATGCGCCGGAAAACCTCGCCGCCTTTCAACAACTGATACAGGATCTGAACGCCCTAGCACTTGATGCCGGCTATAATATGCTTGATGCAATGCTGGTTTTATTACGAGAAGGCGTAGAAGCCCTGCTCATTATTATGGCATTGCTCACCACCCTCAACCTAGCCAAACAACCGACCGCAAAACGTTGGGTTTATGCCGGTGCAGGTCTAGGGCTAATGGCAAGTGTGGCAGGGGCGGTGGCATTACAGCAATTTTTCCCTGCTATCTCTGCCGGCAAAAACCGTGAAATTTTAGAAGGCGTTGTCGGGATCATCGCCGTGGCAATGATGTTAATTGTCGGTGCGTGGCTGCATAGCAAAGCCTCAATGCAAGGCTGGAAACGTTTTGTCGAAAAGCATATCCATAAAGCGCTGGCGACCGGCAGCCTGTTTTCAATGCTCTCATTGAGTTTTCTCTCGGTCTTTCGGGAAGGGGCGGAAACCTTATTGTTCTACGCCGGAATGTTGCCATTGATCGATACGCAGGATTTGTTAGCCGGCATTGCGTTAGCCTTAGTGCTATTGGCAATATTGGCGTGGATAATGCAGCGTTCAGCCGCCCGTCTGCCAATCCATCACCTGTTTAAAGTGATGACCTTGCTTATTTATCTGCTCGGCTTCAAAATTCTTGGCGTCAGTATCCACGCTTTGCAACTGACCCAAGTCCTGCCGACCAGCGTCATCATCGACCTGCCGGCTATTCCGTTCATCGGTTTTTACAGTTCTTGGCAAGGCATTATTGCACAACTGGTGTATCTGCTACTGATCCCTGTGATTGCAAAATGTTTTAAGCATTAAACCGCTTGCCGTCTCAAAGGGAATAACCGTCAGGTTGTTCCCTTTATTTCTTTTTTACACTAAATTACCTTCTTTTTATTCCTTATTCGTTGCTGTAAATATTTTTTTATAAAAAATAAATACGTGAAATAAAATTAACATTTTGATTTTAAATCATTTATTTTTTAAGCCTATTTATTATGGTTTATATCAAAATTTAGAGTTGTTTTGTAAATTTATTTTTGATACAGTCTGAACAAGTTTTATTAAGCGTGCGATGCAAAATGATGTCAAAACAGCCAAGGAGAGCGTATGAAAAATCCTGCCCCCAAACCGTTGGCAACAGAGCAAGAGAGAGCATTTATTGACCAACTCGCCCAAGGCACTTGTCGAGATCCGTTTGCCTATTTAGGGATTCACCAATGCCCTGACGGTGTGATTATCCGAGCTTATCTCCCCGAAGCCTTACAGGTTACCGTGATTGATCCCCTCGCTCACCCTCTCGCAGCAATGCAGCTTATTGACGATCGTGGCTTTTTCTGTGCCGAATTATCCGGTAAAAAAACCGATTTATCTTACCGCTTGTTAGTCCGTTACGCCCATACTGAAATAGATATTGAAGATCCTTACCGCTTCCAATCGGCGATTACCGAATTAGATAATTGGCTGCTTGCGGAAGGCACACATATCCGCCCCTATGAAAAACTGGGTGCGCATCTCGTTACCCAAAACGAAGTAGGCGGTATCCATTTTAGCCTATGGGCACCGAATGCCCAGCGTGTGTCGATTGTCGGCGATTTCAACTTTTGGGACGGTCGCCGCCACCCGATGCGTTTTCATCACAGCAGCGGCATTTGGGATATTTTTATGCCGAATGCCAAAGCCGGCACATTGTATAAATTTGAAATTTTGGACAAAAACGGGCAAATCCGTTTGAAATCCGATCCTTATGCTTTTGCCGCCCAATTCCGTCCGGATACCGCCTCGGTTGCCAGCGGTTTGCCTGCGATTGTCGAAGTTGATGAGCAACGCCGCAGAGCGAATGATCCCGATCAACCGATTTCAATTTATGAAGTCCATTTAGGCTCGTGGCGGCGAAATCTTGAGAATAATTATTGGCTTAGCTACGAAGAAATTGCCGATGAGCTGATTCCTTATGTTAAAGAAATGGGCTTTACCCACATTGAATTGCTGCCGATTTCCGAATTTCCGTTTGACGGTTCGTGGGGCTACCAACCCACCGGCATTTATGCGCCGACCAGCCGTTTCGGTTCGCCGGAGGGGTTACGTACTCTCATCCGTAAAGCACACGAAGCAGGGATCAACGTTATTTTAGACTGGGTGGTCGGACATTTCCCGACAGACGAACACGGCTTGGGCAAATTTGATGGCACTCATCTCTACGAACACGAAGATCCGAAAGAGGGCTATCATCAAGATTGGAATACGCTCATTTACAACTACGGTCGCAACGAAGTGCGTAACTACTTGACGGGCAATGCGCTGTATTGGGTCGAACGCTTTGGGATTGACGCCCTTAGAGTTGATGCGGTCGCCTCAATGATCTACCGTGATTACTCCCGCAAAGACGGCGAGTGGATTCCCAACTGCTACGGCGGGCGGGAAAATTTGGAAGCAATTGCTTTTTTGCGTGCCACTCACGATATGCTCGCCAAAGAGAGCCGAAACGGTGCAACCATTGCCGAAGAATCCACCTCATTTGCCGGCGTAACCCATTCCACCGAGCAAAACGGCTTGGGTTTTGATTACAAATGGAATATGGGCTGGATGAACGACACGCTACGCTATATGCAAAAAGATCCTGCTCACCGCAAATATCATCACGATTTGATGACATTCGGAATGATGTATCAATACAGCGAAAAATTTATGTTACCGCTCTCCCACGATGAAGTCGTGCACGGCAAAGGCTCAATGCTCGGCAAAATGCCGGGGGATTGTTGGCAACAATTTGCCAACCTGCGTGCGTACTACGGCTATATGTGGGGCTATCCGGGCAAAAAATTACTCTTTATGGGCAATGAATTTGCCCAAGGGCGGGAGTGGAATTTCCAAGAAAGTTTAGATTGGTTCTTGTTGGACGACTACCACGGCGGCTGGCACAAGGGTATGCTGAATTGGGTGCGTGATCTCAACCGTTTATATACCCAAACGGAAGCACTCTATCAATTAGACTACGATCCGCAAGGCTTTGAATGGTTGGTGGTGGACGATGCCGATCATTCGGTGTTTGTGTTTGAACGGCGGGCTAAAGACGGCTCAAGTCTGATTGTGGTGAGTAATTTCACCCCGATTGTACGGGAAAATTACCGCATCGGCGTTAATCAAGCGGCAACTTATCGAGAAGTGCTCAACTCCGATGCCAATCAATATATGGGCAGTAATGTCGGGAATTTCGGGCTGATTAAAAGTGAAGCGGTTGAACACAAGTCGAAACCTTATTCCATCAGCCTAACGCTGCCGCCCCTATCAACGCTCTTTTTAGTCAAAGAGAAGGCGGCTAAACCGCTACACAAAAAAGTAAAAAAGAAAAAGCGCTAAATTTGGCGAGTGCAAGCGGTTAGTTAGGTCAGCTTTTTTGCAAAACATTCCCTTGCACTCTCTCTGATATTCGAGGTCATTATGCACTATCTTGCCGGCCGCCCGTTTCCACTCGGCAGCCAATTAACCCGACTAAACGGTAAACAAGGGGTGAACTTTGCCCTTTTTTCACGACAAGCTACTGCCGTTGAACTCGCCATTTTTACCGAAAACGGCGAACAACGTTTCCCGATGGTGAAAACCGAAGAGATTTGGCATATCTTCATTGAGGGCTTGGCGGTAGGCTGTCGTTACGGCTACCGTGTAAGCGGAGAAACGGACGAGCAACAGGGTAACTTATTCAACCCGCAAAAATTATTGGTTGACCCTTACGCCGTTCAAATTATCGGGCAGCCTGATTTGGCAACGCCAGAGGCTCGCCAATGGTTTTTATGGAATGACACACGAGATAATGCCCATTTAGCGCCAAAATCGGTGGTGGTCGATCAACACAGATTTGACTGGCAAAACGAAGAGAGACCTTTCACTCCGTGGGCAAAAACGATTATTTACGAAACGCACGTCAAAGGGTTTAGCAAGCAGAACCCTGATGTGCCGGCAGCTATCGCCGGTACTTTTGCAGGAATGGCACACCCTGCCTCAATTGCACATTTGAAGCGACTCGGCATTACGGCGGTCGAACTGCAACCGATTAGCTATCATATTGATGAACCGCACTTGCAGGCTTTGGGACTGAAAAATTATTGGGGCTATAACGTATTGGGGCATTTTGCTCTTGATCCGAGCCTTGCCTATGATCAGACCAATCCGCTTGATGAGTTTAAACAGATGGTCAAAACCTTGCATCAAGCGGGCATTGAGGTGATTTTAGATGTGGTCTTTAACCACACCGCCGAAGCCGGCAAAGACGGCCCGATGCTCTGCCAGCGGGGCATTGATAATCAAGCCTATTATTGGTTGAACGAAGCACGGGACTATTTTAACTGGTCGGGCTGCGGCAACACCTTAAATATTTCAGATTTGGCGGTACTACGTTGGGTCATTGATTGCCTCCGCTATTGGGTGGAAACGTGCCATATTGACGGTTTTCGGTTTGATCTCGGCGCAACGTTAGGGCGAACGCCAACCTTTTCCGAACATTCCGCCTTTTTTACCGCCCTTGCCAGCCATTCCGCTCTTGCTCACGTCAAATGGATTGCCGAGCCTTGGGATATTGGTTGGCACGGCTATCAACTCGGTGCATTTCCCAAACCGTTTGCGGAATGGAACGACCGCTACCGTGATGAGATGAAACGCTTTTTTCTGACCTCACACGGCGATTTGGGGCAGTTTGTCCGCCGCTTTGCCGGTAGCGATGATCTTTTCGCCCATAACCGCCGCCCTGCGAGCAGTATCAATTACATTACCGCACACGATGGTTTTACGCTACAAGATCTCGTCAGCTATAACGAAAAACATAACTGGGCAAACGGGGAAGATAATCGGGACGGACATTATAACAACATCAGCTACAATCACGGTGTTGAAGGCGAAACGGACGATCCCGCTATTCTTGCCGCACGCAATGCCAGCCGCCGAGGCTTGCTTGCCACACTGTTACTCTCCGGCGGCACGCCGATGCTTTTAGGCGGCGATGAAATGGGCAACAGCCAACAGGGTAACAATAACAGCTATTGCCAAGATAATGAAATCACTTGGCTGAATTGGCAAAACGCCGATCAGGATCTGGTTGAATATGTTGCCAAACTGATCCATATTCGCAAACAAATCCCGTTGCTTTCTGACGACAACCAATGGTGGGGGGCAGACAAAGTGCAATGGCTACGCCCTGACGGCGAACCGATCCAGTTCAACGATTGGCACGACCATTCCACCAAAGCCATTCAAATTTTAATGGAAGATCAATGGCTGATTTTGATTAACGCCAAAACGGCACCACAACGCTTTTTATTGCCTAAGGGGGAATGGGACACCCAATTAGGCATAGAAAACACGGCTCTGATGACTGATACGCTAGCGGTTACTCTGGATACTCTCGGGGTATGCGTACTTCAACGGAAATACATATAACCCAATTTGGAGATAACAATATGCTAAAACAGGAAGCATTCACCGACAGACGCAATTTAACCGCACAAACCCTTGTTTTAATCCTAGCCGGCGGGCGTGGCTCTCGCTTGTATGAATTAACGGACAAACGCGCCAAACCAGCGGTCTATTTTGGCGGCAGTCGCCGTATTATCGACTTCGCCCTCTCTAACTGTATCAACTCGAACCTGTTAAAAGTCGGCGTGATTACCCAATACGCCGCCCACTCGCTGTTGCGCCACTTGCAACGGGGCTGGTCGTTCTTGCCTTATGAGCGTAATCAATATATTGATATGCTGCCGGCACGTCAGCAAATTGACGAAAATACTTGGTATCGTGGTACGGCAGATGCGGTTTATCAAAATATGGAAATGATGAAATCCCACTACCGCCCAAAATATGTGATTATTCTTGCCGGCGACCACATCTATAAAATGAACTACAACAAAATGTTGGAAGATCACGTTGATTCCGGTGCGAGATGTACTGTTGGCTGCATTGAAGTCCCGCGTGAGCAAGCGAGCGAATTTGGCGTAATGGCAGTAAATGAAAAACTGAAAGTACAAGCCTTTGTGGAAAAACCGACAAACCCGCCGGCAATGCCGGATAAACCGGATTCCGCCCTTGCATCAATGGGAATTTATGTCTTTGATGCCGATTATCTATACGAAATGCTTGAACAAGAAGTCTCTAATCCTGATACCAGCCACGACTTCGGTAAAGATATTATCCCGAAAGCCGTTGAACAGGGCGTCATTTACGCTCACCCGTTCGAGCGATCCTGCGAAGGCCGCAACACCACCGGCTCAATCTACTGGCGTGATGTCGGCACAATCGACAGCTACTGGTCGGCGCATATGGATTTAGTCAGCGAAACGCCGCAACTCGATCTCTATGATGAATCTTGGCCGATTCACGGTCGCCCGCAGCAAACCGCACCGGCTCGGTTTTTCTACAAAAAAGCCCGTGCGCATACCCTTGATAACTCACTTATCGCCGGCGGCTGTGTGATTACCGATGCGGAAATCAGCAGCTCCGTTCTGTTTAATCGGGTCATAGTGAATGAAGACAGTGCGATTGAAGAATCGGTCATTCTACCGCAGGTGCATATCGGCAAAAATTGTGTGATAAAACGTGCCGTAATCGATCGCCACTGTCATATTCCGGACGGCTTACACATCGGGGTCGATGCCGAACAAGATGCAAAATATTTCCGCATCAGCAAAGGCGGTATCGTGCTAGTATGTCAAAAAATGCTCGATAAACTGGCAAAAGATCAAGCACAGCAGGCATAATTCATCGAATACAAGCGGTGCGTTTTGCCGAGATGATTGCAAAAAAACGCTCGCACCCTACCGCTTGTAAAGGGTATTATGAAAAAATCACAGGGTAATACGCCCTTTGAGTAGCTCAACATAGGTTAAACCTCAATGAAAATTTTACATATTTGCTCGGAGATGTACCCGCTGATCAAAACCGGCGGACTGGCTGATGTAATGGGCGCATTGCCGCATGCTCAACAACAGGCGGGTAATGATGTCCGAGTATTACTGCCCTACTACCCGCAGGTTGCCGAAAAACTGGGGGAAACGGTGGAAGTTACCACACTCGGCACGTTCGCCGGTATTATCACCCTGCGTTTTGCTCATTTTAACGGCTTAGGAGTGTATGTTATTGATGCCCCGCATCTCTTTAACCGCCGTCTGCCCTATTATGACGATAATTACCAAGACTACACCGATAATTACAGACGTTTTGCCCTGCTCGGCTACCTCGGCGCACAGCTCACCGAAGGGTTGGATCACTGGTGGGGACGGGCAGAGATTTTACACGCTCACGACTGGCAGGGCGGGCTTGCCTGTGCCTATCTCAAAAGCTGGCACAGTCCGGTAAAAAGCGTATTTACTATTCATAACATTGCTTATCCGGGGCGATTTCAAGCCTACCATCTAGCCGAACTCGGCTTACCGTGGGAATTTTTTCACCCGAACGGCTTAGAGTTTTACGGTGAAATCTCTTATCTCAAAGCCGGCTTATATTTTGCCGACCGTATCACCACCGTCAGCCCGACCTACGCCCTTGAAATTACCGAACAGATCGCCGGCGGCGGAATGCACGGCTTATTGCAAATCCGCCAAGCCGAAGGCAGATTACGGGGGATTTTAAACGGCGTAGATGATACGGTGTGGAATCCGGACTGCGACCCCCATATCGTTGCCCATTTCCGTGCCAACTATATGCGAGGCAAAGCCAAAAATAAAAGCGAACTACAACGCTACTTCGGCTTAC
Organism: Muribacter muris; assembly: GCF_001038205.1. Lineage (GTDB taxonomy): Bacteria > Pseudomonadota > Gammaproteobacteria > Enterobacterales > Pasteurellaceae > Muribacter > Muribacter muris. The sequence continues at coordinate 11,411 of NZ_JWIZ01000071.1, forward strand.
CGGAGCGTAAAGAAGCGTTATTATTCGTTATGGTTACCCGTCTCACCGAGCAAAAGGGCGCAGATTTCCTGCTGGCTAAAATAGATGAAATGATGCAACAAGAGGTACAACTGATTGTACTGGGCAGCGGATCGCCCGATTTGGAGAACGCCTTACGCGCCGCCCAAGCCCGTTATCCACAGCAAATCGGAGTGAAAATCGGCTATGATGAAGCGCTTTCCCACCAAATTATTGCCGGCGGCGATGTCATTTTAGTACCGAGCCGTTTTGAACCTTGTGGATTAACGCAACTGTACGGTTTGAAATACGGAACTTTACCGCTTGTTCGCCGCACCGGCGGGTTAGCCGATACGGTAAACGACAGTAACAAAGAAAATATCGAACGCCGCAGTGCAACGGGCTTTGTGTTTGATTCCCCCGATGCTAACAGCTTTTTCGATGCCGTCAGCAGAGCAATCAGCCTATGGCAAAAGAACAAACTGTGGTCGAATGTGCGTCAAAATGCCCTTGCCCAAGATTTCGGCTGGGCAAAAGTCGCACAGCAGTATCAAGCACTCTATCAGGAGATTGTCTAACGCTAAACAAGCGGTTGGATTTGCCCAAAATGTCGATGTTATGCGCAAAATGGATATGTCAATATTACTGCAAGGATGTCGGCATCTGTTCATAACATCGCATAATATCAAGATCTGATTAAAGGGACGCCAGCGTGGCGTCCCTACCGTAAATCTTTCCCCCTCTATTACGAAAGAGGGAAAATCAATCCCCTCTTTTGTAAAGAGGAAAAACCAAGTCCCCCTTTGAAAAAGGGGGACTTAGGGGGATTTAAAAATCCAATCTAATCAAAACAGACACAAGTATTACGTCCAATATTTTTCGTGCTACTACCTCATCTTGCAAAAAATTCACAAAATCTGACCGCTTGAGTGGGTTTGATAATTTACAACCGCCTGTCATATCTGTATAATCCGCTCGCAATTTTTCCCCATTCATCTTTTAGTTAAGGAACTATTGCAAATGTCATTACGTGTGATTAAAGAAGCACTCACCTTTGATGATGTCCTTCTTGTCCCTGCTCATTCCACCGTGCTACCCAATACAGCCGACCTTTCCACCCAACTCACTAAGACCATTCGCTTGAATATTCCGATGCTGTCGGCGGCAATGGATACGGTAACGGAAACCAAATTGGCGATTTCCCTTGCTCAAGAGGGCGGTATCGGTTTTATTCATAAAAATATGTCGATTGAACGCCAAGCGGATCGAGTGCGCAAAGTGAAAAAATTTGAAAGCGGTATTGTGTCCGAACCGGTAACCGTTTCCCCAACACTAACACTGGCGGATTTAGCGCAAATCGTGAAGAAAAACGGCTTTGCCGGCTATCCGGTGGTGGACGAACAAGATAACTTAGTCGGCATTATTACCGGCCGTGATACCCGTTTCGTGTCGGATCTCACCAAGACCGTTGCCGACTTTATGACCCCAAAAGATCGCCTCGTTACCGTGAAAGAAAATGCGACCCGTGAGGAAATCTTCCGCTTAATGCACGAACACCGTGTCGAAAAAGTGTTAGTCGTGAATGATGACTTTAAATTGAAAGGAATGATTACCCTCAAAGATTACCAAAAAGCCGAAAGCAAACCGAATGCGTGTAAAGATGAATTTGGTCGCTTGCGTGTCGGGGCGGCAGTCGGTGCAGGGGCTGGCAACGAAGAACGGATTGATGCGTTGGTCAAAGCCGGCGTGGATATTCTGTTGATCGACTCGTCCCACGGGCATTCCGAAGGGGTGTTGCAACGTGTGCGTGAAACCCGTGCTAAATATCCGGATTTGCCGATTGTGGCAGGTAATGTGGCAACTGCTGAAGGAGCGATTGCCCTTGCCGATGCAGGCGCAAGTGCGGTCAAAATTGGGATTGGGCCGGGTTCAATCTGTACCACCCGCATTGTAACCGGCGTGGGCGTACCGCAGATCACCGCCATCGCCGATGCTGCCGCTGCCTTAAAAGAACGTGGCATTCCGGTTATCGCAGACGGCGGTATCCGCTACTCCGGCGATATTGCCAAAGCCATTGCCGCCGGCGCAAGCTGTGTGATGGTCGGCTCAATGTTTGCCGGCACGGAAGAAGCACCAGGCGAAATCGAGCTTTACCAAGGCAGAGCGTTCAAATCTTATCGAGGAATGGGCTCATTAGGCGCAATGTCAAAAGGCTCAAGCGATCGCTATTTCCAATCGGATAATGCCGCCGATAAACTCGTGCCGGAAGGCATTGAAGGGCGTATCCCTTACAAAGGCTATCTGAAAGAGATTATCCATCAGCAAATGGGCGGTTTACGTTCTTGTATGGGCTTAACCGGTTGCGCCACCATTGACGATTTACGCACCAAAGCGCAATTTGTCCGTATCAGCGGCGCAGGCATCAAAGAGAGCCACGTCCACGATGTAACCATTACCAAAGAAGCGCCGAATTATCGAATGAGCTAATCGTTCTGCTTGCAGGCAAAACTTGCAAGCGGTCGTTTTCTCGGCAATATTTGTAAAATGAATGACGGACGCACTCTGTGCGTCCTGCTTTAACCCAATGAAATACCGTTATTTTTTTCTTTTTGCATTTTTCTGCACGTTACTGACCGCTTGCGGCAGCCCGCAATTTCGGCAGGCGGATTTAAACCCCGAACTCTATCAAGGTTATTGGGCGATGAACCCGATCGGCGAGCTTTACCGTGTGCTTAAATTTCACCCTAACGGCAGCGTAAAAGTCTATGATTACCAGTGCGAAGGTTCGGCAAGTTATCGGTTAAACGAAACGGAAACCTATCATCTCCGTAAAATAAAACCCAATATATTCAACCTGTTAGATAATCAGTATAAAGCCTTTGCGACATTTGAAATTGTGCGGGTAAACCCTCAGCAACTTCACGCAAAACAGCAATTTTTAGATAAAAGCGTTGAACCGAACAGCTACCAACTACGCTACCGTCATCAAGTTGGCGCAAAACCGATGTGTAATCAATAACAAGCGGTGGCATTCCACCACTTTTTTACAAATACAAATGGCATTATTAACACGAATTAGCAATAAAATTAATCGAGCGTTTCGCTACCTTATTAACTATCAAAATCGAAAACGCTTAACCAATTTTAACCCGACAATTATTGCCAGTAATTGTACGGGCGGCTTTATTGCGCACGATTTACATCTACGATTCAATTCTCCGTTTGTGAATTTATATCTAACGCCAAACGACTTTATCCGTTATTTAAAACATATTGATGTTTACCGATATCACCCCTTAACCTTTATTCAAACGGATAAACCTTACCCGGTCGGCAAACTGGGCGATATTACTCTCCATTTTATGCACTATGCTAATAATGAGGAAGCCACGCAAAAATGGCAACAACGCACAGCCCGAATGGATTTGGATAATTTATTTATTATAATGACCGAACGGGACGGTTGCAGCTATCAAGATCTCGTTGAATTTGATAAACTCCCTTTCAAACATAAAGTGGTATTTACCCATAAGCCTTATCCCGAAATTCACAGTGCGTTTTATATTCAAGGGTTCGAAAATCAACAATGCGTAGGGGATTTGTTTGACTATACAGGCATTTTCGGAAAACGATATTATGATCGGTTTGATTATGTAGATTGGTTTAACAAAGGGGAGAGTCTAGAGGATTTTGAAAATCATGATGATTGACTCATTTGTCGGAGCGTATTGTACAAGTCATAACCGCTCAACTACAGTGGTAGCGAATATCAAATGTTGGTATTATTACTAGGAAAATCATTGTGGCAAAAAAGTTGAGGAAGATTTTTTAGTATCTAAACTAAGAGAAATGTAAAAATGTTTAATTGTTCTAATAATTATCAAAAAGGCTTTTATAAGGGCTTCAAAAAAGGTCTTGAACAAAATACTACAAAAATAAATGGTATATCAATACTAAATCTAATAATTTCTTTTGCTACTATTATCATTTTAGCCCTCACTATTTTTCTAAACTTTAAGTCTTGGAAAGATGATAAATACATCAATCATATAATGGAATTGAATAAAGTTTATCATGACCAATTTATGAAAAACATTGGGGTATCAGAGCCTTACCTAATTGATCTTATAGTACGTAATGACTTATCTAACATAGATCTCAATCAAATTAAAAATAAATATCCTGATATGGCTAGTAGTCTAAATTTGAAAGATCAAGATCTTAATAAGAACAACAACGAACTATTAGCTTACTTTCATAAAACGATCTCTGAAGCAATTAGTAAAGCCAATGGTCATTCTGGAGCAATAGTTTCAATATTAGAAAATATCAAGGTTATAGATCTAAGTTGTGATGAAAAAATTGATGATTTCTTATCTGACATTCAATATATCCAATATTTATTTATCCACTTAAAAAAACAGGTAAAAGAAAAAACAGATAGTATTGAACAAATAGAAAACTTTTATAATGCAGTTTTAGAGAACATGGAAAAATATGAAGATTTAATATCAAAATTAAAGAAAAAAATTGAATTAATATAAGGTACTTTCAATGACAAACATTCACCAACACAAAATTTTAATCTTGGACTTCGGTTCACAATATACGCAACTGATTGCCCGCCGTGTGCGTGAGATCGGCGTGTACTGCGAACTTTGGGCGTGGGACGTAACGGAAGCGGATATCCGTGAATTTAACCCGACGGGCATTATTCTGTCCGGCGGGCCTGAAAGCACTACCGAAGCAAACAGCCCTCGTGCGCCGGAATATGTCTTCAACGCCGGTGTGCCGGTGCTCGGCATTTGCTACGGTATGCAAACAATGGCGATGCAGCTCGGCGGTTTAACCGAAACATCCGATCACCGTGAATTTGGCTATGCCGCCGTCTCCTTAGAAAATTCAACCGCTCTTTTTGCAAAATTAAACGATGATCTGACCGCTTCCGCACCTAAATTAGATGTTTGGATGAGCCACGGCGACAAAGTTACTCGCCTACCTGCCGATTTCCAAATTACCGGTACGACACCAACCTGCCCGATTGCGGCAATGTCAGACGAAAACCGCCGTTTCTACGGGGTACAATTCCACCCTGAAGTTACTCATACCAAAAGCGGTTTGGACTTGCTGAAAAACTTCGTGGTTAATATTTGTGGTTGCGAAACCAAATGGACGGCAGAAAACATCATTGAAGATGCGGTTGCCCGTATCAAGGCCCAAGTTGGCGATGACGAAGTGATTTTAGGTTTATCGGGCGGCGTGGACTCCTCCGTTACCGCATTATTATTGCACCGCGCAATCGGCAAAAACTTGCACTGTGTATTTGTCGATAACGGCTTATTACGCCTCAATGAAGCGCAGCAAGTAATGGAAATGTTCGGCGACAAATTCGGCTTAAACACTATTCACGTCAATGCCGAAAATCGTTTCTTGGGTGAACTTGCCGGCGTGAGCGATCCGGAAGCCAAACGCAAAGTTATCGGTAAAGTGTTTGTCGATGTGTTTGATGATGAATCGAAAAAACTTACCAATGTCAAATGGTTAGCCCAAGGCACGATTTATCCAGATGTGATTGAATCCGCTGCCAGCAAAACAGGCAAAGCGCACGTTATCAAATCTCACCACAATGTCGGCGGCTTACCGGATTATATGAAACTTGGCTTGGTTGAACCATTGCGTGAACTTTTCAAAGATGAAGTACGCAAAATAGGCTTAGCGCTCGGCTTACCGGCAGAAATGCTCAACCGCCACCCGTTCCCCGGCCCCGGCTTAGGCGTGCGGGTACTCGGCGAAGTGAAGAAAGAGTACTGCGATTTACTGCGTAAAGCCGACGCAATTTTTATCGAAGAGCTCTACAATTCCGGCTGGTATTACAAAGTGAGCCAAGCCTTTACCGTATTCCTACCGGTGAAATCGGTCGGCGTAATGGGCGACGGACGCAAATATGATTGGGTGGTATCGCTACGAGCTGTCGAAACCATCGACTTTATGACTGCACATTGGGCGCACTTACCCTATGATTTGCTCGGCAAAATCTCAAACCGCATTATCAATGAAGTCAACGGCATTTCCCGTGTCGTCTATGATGTTTCGGGCAAACCGCCTGCAACTATTGAGTGGGAATAAAAACTCCGTATTGCATAGCGGTTCAATTCATTTCAAACATAGCTCAAAGCCCTGTGATTGCAGGGCTTTTCTATTCCACTTCATTATTTCATAATTAGTTTATTTTTCTGACGGCATAGTATTGATAATACCGCCAAAAAGATCAAAAATACCGTCAATTCAATGACGGTAAAAATGACGTAAAATGCTAACAGATACAAAACTCAAATCCCTTAAACCAAAAGACAAAGTTTATAAGGTTACTGATCGTGATGGCCTTTATGTGTCGGTGTCAGTAGCGGGGACGGTAACATTCCGATACGACTACCGAATCAACGGCAGACGAGAAACGCTAACAATAGGCAAATATGATGCCGACGGTATCAACTTTGCTGAAGATCTCGAGCGTTTGATGGTTACTCGTAAGCAAGGGCATCTCCCGCTAGTGAAAAACGTGCTGAACGCAATCAAATTCGTAATACTGATCGCTTTTACATGTTGCTGAAAAATACCTCGCAGAAGTTCAAATAGGGCAGCGAGCCACAAAATTTGCGAAAATTAATCGCTAAAAACATAAAAAGTATTAAGACATAGTAATATAACCAGAAAATTTAAGAAAACTTTGTAGGCCTTTGTTTTTTAAGAAATTTCAATTTATCGTCAACCACTACGCTGTTAAAGCTATTTCACCAAATGTTCAACATTATTAAATTCAACCAATTCGGCTTTGCCGTTCTCGACTTTAACCACGTTAATTGCCGTATTCAGCACAAAACTGTGTAATTCCGTATTGCGGAATTGCTGCCACGGTAAGCCTTTGAGTATGGCGGTGAGTAGGGTTAGCGTCATTCCGTGCGAGACAATCAGAATATTTTCGCCATCTTGGTGGCGATCAACAATCTGCTGAAAGGCTTTCATCACCCGATGGTAGAAATCCTCAATCAGCTCGCCTTGGCTGCTTTCCGCTTTATAACGCTCCGGTTGAGTGCGGAGCAGAATATAGTCGGGGTGTTCGGCTAAGTCGGCGGAACGCTGTCCTTCCCAAACACCAAAATGCAGCTCATTCAGCCCTTTATGGTGAAAATGGGGAATATCCCGTTCGCCGATAATATACCCGGCGGTGTCGTGGGTTCGTTTGAGCAAGCTGGAGTAACAGGCACTAAACTCAATATCGGCAAGGGCTTTGCCGGTTAATTTTGCATTTTCAATGCCTTCTTCGACCAACGGAGAATCACCGCTGCCCTGTAATAAACCTGCCACATTCCATTCGGTGCGACCGTGGCGGATTAAATAAATCTGTAATGCCATTTTACTTTCCTCTTAAATTAACTGATTGAAACTGCGCTAAAACCGCTTATTTCACTCTAATACGCGATAAATTAACCTGCCCAAACGGGCTGATCCGGACATTTTCGATTTCATTATTGACAATCAATACCCGATTAACGCTGACAAGCGGGACGACCGGCAAGTTTTTTTGCAAAAAATCGTCTGCTTGTTGATACAGCATCTGCCGCTGTGCCGAGTTTTCACTCAAGCGAGCGGAATGCAGCAACTGGTCGAACATCGGTTCGCACCAATTTGCCAAATTGGTGACGGAACGGGGCGCTTGGCAACTCAAAATGGGCGTTAAAAAATTATCCGGATCGAAATTATTCGCCAGCCAGCCGCTTAAAATCAGATCGTAATCCGCACTGCCCTGTTCCAGTTGTTGCACCAAAAAGGCACGGCTGACCGGGCGGACGTTCACCTTTAGCCCTGCCCGCACCAATTCGTGCCGGATAAACTCCGCCATTTTCAGCGGGTGCAGACCGTACACCCGTTTTTCATCGATCACCCATAATACAAGCGGTCGGTTAAGTGTTTTTTTCGGCAAATTTGCCGCCGCCTCGTTTGGCACAATCGGGCGGGAATCTGCCATCAACGCAGCGGGCAATACGCCTTGTGCCACCTGTGCCGCCCCATAAAATAACACCTTCGCTAACCGCTGACGGTCAATAGATTGGGCAATATAACGGCGTAGGGCAATATCTTGCATTTGCGGTTGCTGCATATTAAACGCCAAAAATGCTAAATTTGCCCCTTGATTTTCCACCAAATAGCCCTGCTCGGCGTTTAACACGGATAATTGGCTTAATTCCGGAAAAGCGGATATATCGCACTCATTATTCAGAAATTTCGCCATTCTGCCCGTGCCGGTAGTGGAGAAATCCACGATCATATTCTCAATATGTGCTTTTTCGCCCCAATAATGCGGGTTCGGTTTCAGGCGGGCGAAATCGTTTTGAGCATAGCTTTCCAACTGGTAAACGCCCGTGCCGACGGGCAAAATATCTAACTGGCTGAGGTTGTCGTCCGCATTCAGTTGCAACGCATACTCTTTGGAGAGTATCACCGCATATTGACTGGATAAATATGCCGGCAATGACGCATCGGGGCGGGTTAATTCGATTTTGACCACATAGGGCGAAGGGGCAAACACGCGGGCAATTTTGCTTTTTAAATCAATACTTTCAAAATAGGGAAAATGGGTACGATCTGCCCATTCGTCTTGATTTTCTTGACGCTGCGCCGCATCCAGCTCGGATAATTCTTCGTGGCGGTTCATCACACGATTGAGGGAAAACACCACGTCTTCGGCATTAAAGGCTCGGCTCGGCGTAAACCATTTTGTTTGATGAAATTGCACGTTTTTGCGTAATGTGAGGGTGATTGTCAGCCCATCATCACTAATCTGAAAATGTGTCGCCAATGCCGGCTTTAAGCGGTTATGCCGTGGGTCAAACTCAAACAGTTTATCGTAAATTTGCTCTGTTACCACGTTCATATTAGTGCCGACATCCGCTTTTTGCGGGTTGAAGGAAAAACCGCTAGCGTTGGTGCAATACACCAAGCTGTTATCCAGCAGATCCGACGGTATGCGGGGCGCACTGTAAGCGGTCGGTTGTAATCCGATAATTGCAAAAAACGTACTGAATGCGACCGCTTGTGTTAAGTTCTTCATCATTTTATTTCCCGATGCCGTAAATTCGCAGTTTGTTTGCCACGGCGGTATGCGAAATGCCTAGCCGTTGGGCAAGTTTGCGGGTGCTAGGATATTCGGCGTAAAATTTGCGTAACAGTGAGGCTTCAAAGCGATTGACCAACTCGTCCAATGTGGCGTTTTCAAGGGGGCTGATCTCCGCTTCAATCGCCATCGCCTGCGGCAGATCCAAATCCTGCACCGATAATTGATTGGTCGCCAGCGAACACGCCCGATAAATCGCATTGTACAATTCCCGCAGATTGCCGACCCACTGATAGCCCTGTAAGGCGTTAATAAAGGCTTCATCATAATAAGGCGGAGCAATGCCGAGTTGCTGGCTGATTTGGGCGACAAACTGAGCGACCAGCAACGGTAGATCCCCTTGACGCTCCCGCAGCGGCGGTAAATTCAGGGTTAATACGTTCAAGCGGTGAAAGAGATCTTGCCGCACTTTACCCTCTGCAACCAAACTGGCTAACGGTTGTTGAGAGGTGCAGATCACCCGTACGTCCACGTGAATTTCTTTATCTTCTCCCACCCGCCGAAATGAGCCGTCATTCAGAAAACGCAGTAACTTCGCTTGCATTTCTAACGACAATTCGGCAATGCCGTCCAATAACACTGTACCGCCGTTAGCATACTCGAAAAAGCCGATGCTTTCTTGCCCGTTGCGGCGATGCCCAAACATTTCGCTCTCGGCCTCCTCTGCCGGCAAACCGGCACAATTCACCGCAATGAATTTTTGGTCTCGGCGAAAGCTGAATTGATGGCAGGCTTTGGCAAAGAGATCTTTGCCCGTCCCCGTTTCCCCTTGAATGAGCAGTGGAGCGTTGAGGGTAGCAAATTTTTTCGCCTGCTCAATCACCGCCCGCATTTTCGGGCTGTTGCCGATAATATGATCAAAGTCGCTGTTCTGATTTGCCATAAACTGACGCAAATCGAGCTGCATTGCCTGTTGAGATTGTAAATTCACCACATAGCCGAGCAAGCGGTTTTGCCCTGCTTCCCATAATTCGAGGGGCAGCACGTCCATTCGCCATACTTGATCGTGAAATTGAATCGGGTGGGAAATCGGTTGTCGGGTATCGTTTTGAACATTCAAGCCTTGCTGTAAAACGCTCGGATACCATTTGGTGCGATTGAGATTGACGATCACCTCATTCAACGGAACAGCCTCAAGGGTGGCAATGTGTTGCTTTTTCTTTGGCAGGGTTGCCCGATAAATCGGCAGCAACAGTTTACAGGCTTGGGAGTTGGCAAAAGCGATTTTACCGTGAATATCCAACGACAACACCGGATTTGGTAAGGCTTCAATCAAGGCTTGCAGCTCTAAATTCTTACGCTCTTGGGGAAGATGATGTAAGGCTTGAACGGTAATGACACTCGGAATTTTTTTGATTTGACGCAGCAGTTCTGCCTGATGTTGTTGCTCAATAGCTTCGGTGCGTAAATAGATCAAGCCTTTTTCCGCCTGCTTTTCCAGCTCGATGCCCTCTAAATTGATGCTCTGTTTGGCAAGTAAACTTAGAATATCCTGAGCTACCCCGATGCGTTCAATACATTCAATCACTAATCGCATTTCAATCCCCCTTTGCAAATTTTGTGGTTAATCTCACCGCCTGTTGTAGAGGTTATCATACTCCCAAACGCTAAATTTGGAAACTTTTGTTTACGTTTTAGTCCAAAAAACAAAGGAACGCAGCGAGGCGTTCCTTATATCTAGCGATGAAAACAGCGTCCGTTAGGAAATGGTCGTCCCTTCCGTTGTACCGGTAACCACCGCTTTTAACGCACCCGGTTTACCCATATTGAAAACACGGATCGGCATACCGTGATCACGGGCAAGGGTAAAGGCGGCTAAATCCATCACTTGCAACTCTTTTTCGATTACTTCGGCATAGCTTAATGTTTGATAAAGCACCGCATCGGCATTTTTTGCCGGATCTTTATCATACACACCGTCCACTTTGGTCGCTTTTAACACGACATCCGCTTCAATTTCAATCCCACGCAAGCAGGCAGCGGAATCGGTGGTAAAGAACGGGCTACCCGTACCGGCAGAGAAAATCACCACCCGTTTTTCACGCAACATTTTGATCGCTTCCGACCAGTTATAAGTATCGCAAATGCCGTTTAATTGGAATGCCGACATCAATTTTGCATTCACATCGGCACGGTGGAGAGAATCACGCATCGCCAAGCCGTTCATTACGGTGGCTAACATTCCCATATGGTCGCCGACCACACGGTTCATTCCCGCTTTGGCTAATTTTGCACCACGGAATAAGTTGCCGCCGCCCAGTACGACCCCGACTTCTACGCCCATTTCCAGTAACTCTTTGATCTCTAACGCCATTCTATCTAAAATAGACGGATCAATCCCAAAACCTTCCTCGCCCTGCAAGGCTTCACCACTTAATTTTAACAAAATACGTTTATAAATCGGATTACTCATCGTTACCTCTTGCGCTGTCAGAATGTAAAAAAATCAGATTATTATAGATGATCTTTTTCAATTCTAAAAGAGAACGCCCATAGCCAGCCCCGATAATTTTCGGTAAAATTTCGTCTATTTTTTCCGGATTTTTTGACATTATGTCCATTTTTGCGTTTATCCCACCGCTTGCAAGTCTAGGCTTGGCGGCATTCGGCAGCTTCTTAATGTTGCTCGGTTCGGGCTTTTTCCCCTCGCCGACAGCACAGGAAATTGCCCTACTGACGCTAGTTTGGCTGCTGTTAAACAGTAGCAAAAAAGCCTTTTATGCGTTGCTGCTCCCGATTGTTAGCCTGTATGCACTCTATACGCCGATCGGTTTAACTTTTGGTGCGCCCTCGTATCAATATGTCGCCTCTGTTTTCGCCACCGATTTGCAAGAGAGTCGGGAATTTTTCCGCCAAATCCCGCCGCTGCATTATCTGGCAATGGTCGGCATTTTTGCCTGTTTATTGCTTTTCCGTTATCTGACCGAACGGTTTCGGGTGCGATTTCACCACAATCGTACCTTTTTGGTCGCCGCCATTTTGCTCGTGTTTATATCCACACCGCCATTTAAGTTTCTGTACGAAAGCTATTCGGCAAGCCGACAGGTGAGCCAAGAGTTAAGCCGTTTAAACGGGCTGACTATCGACAGTGCGTGGGGGCAAGCCCGCCTCATTGGCGATCAATATGATGATTATGTGTTGGTTATCGGCGAAAGCGCCCGTAAGGATTACCACCACGCCTACGGCTACCCTTCGCCCAATACGCCCTTTATGAGCAGCGCTAACGGTACGTTAATTGACGGTTTAACCGCCGGCGGTACGAATACGATTGCCTCGCTCAAAGTGATGCTGACCCTGCCGGACACGCTCAACTGGGAGGGCGACTACACCCATAGTCTGATTGATCTGGTGAAATCCGCCGGCATTAAAACCGTCTGGCTCTCCAATCAAGGCTACCTCGGCACGTTTGACACACCGGTTTCCGCCCTTGCCAATAAAAGCGATGAAACGATTTTCCTTAAATCCGGCGATTCGTTTTCGCAAAATATCAGCGATTTTGCCCTTTTGCCGATCTTCCGCCAAATTATTACCCAGCCGAGCAAGCAAAAACGGTTTATCGTGGTGCATTTATACGGTTCTCACCCGATCAGTTGCGACCGTTTAACCGATTACCCCAAACTTTATGATGACGCGACCTTGCCGAAAAAATATCACAACCTAAATTGCTATGTTTCGTCCATTAAAAAGACCGACGAGCTGCTGGCAACCCTGCACCAATATTTGACGAAAAATTACCAACAAAACCAACGCCGCTTTTCAATGGTCTATTTTGCGGATCACGGACTTGCCCACAGTATCAGCGAGGATAACATCGTCATTCACAACAGTAGCGGCAAAAGCCCTCGCCATTTTGATGTGCCGTTGTTTAAAATCGCCAGTGATGATCACGAGCGAAAGGTCTATCAAGCGGTCAAATCCGGCTTAAATTTTACCAATGGCATTGCAAACTGGCTGGGCATTGAACACCCGAAGCTGGATAAAAGCCTCGATCTGTTCAGCCCGCAATCGCACCCTGACGATTACGGGCTGAAAGGGATTATCGGCAATTTTAACACGCTGCCCGATCCGGCAATCCCGATACCTACGCCATAGCCGATCAGCTATTGGCAATCAACACCGCACGTTTGGGGGCAGGATAGCCCTCAATCGTTTTGGAATGGTCGGTCGGGTCGAGAAAATCGATCAGCGATTCATTTTCCAACCAATCGGTTTTACGCTGCTCGGCTAAAGTTGTAACGGCTTCATCAACACAACGCACATTTTTAAAACCGACTTTTTCCAACCAGTTGATTAACGCCGGCACGGATGGAATAAAATAGACGTTTTTCATTTTCGCATAACGGTCTGACGGCACTAGCACATCATTCACATCACCGTCAATCACGAGAGTTTCCAACACCAATTCCCCGCCTTTGACTAATTGATTTTTTAATTGGGAAAGGTGATCGAGCGGCGATTTACGGTGATACAACACCCCCATTGAAAATACCGTGTCAAAGGCGTGCAACGGTTGCATTTGCTCAATGCCGAGCGGGATTAAATTTGCCCGCCGATCGTTATTCAACAATTTCCGCACCGCTTCAAACTGGCATAAAAACAGCTCGGTCGGATCGATACCGACCACCATTTTTGCCCCTTCGCCGACCATTCGCCACATATGATAGCCGCTGCCGCAGCCCACATCTAAAATCGTCCGACCGTTTAACGGCGAAAGGTGTGGCAGTACCCGATCCCATTTAAAATCGGAACGCCATTCACAATCAATATGTACGCCATAAAGGTGGTAAGGGCCTTTCCGCCACGGCATTAGCTGCTTTAAATGGTAGGTTAAGCGTTGCCGCTCACCATCGCTCAACGGTTCAGCCAAACGGGCTTCAACTTTATCGGTTAAATTTACTTCAGCCGCCAACTGCGGCAAAAATTCGACCACTTTTGCCCATTTAGCATAATCGCCGTGGGTCTGTTTTTCCCACTGTTTGAGTTGTAGGGGCAAGGTTTCTAGCCACGCAGCCAATGGACTGGTGGCAATTTGTTGGTAAAAAGGACAAAAATCAATCATATTTTTCGATATAAGGTTATTGAACGCCTTATCATAATATAAATAATGCGAGGGATAAACCTGAATGCTCACAAGCAAGCGGTCGGTTTAGCGAGATTTTTCGCCATTTTCAGCAACATAAAATTCAATTCTGCCCGTTTCGGCGATACACCACGTTTGCTCTCGTCATAAATGTTAAAAAATGCGGGTGTTAATGCCTCGCCTGTTGCCTGACAATAACATTGAAATCAGCGTGTGTGCCGCTGCGGATAATATCGGGTGTTGAAAAACAAAAAAGCCAAACCGCAAGGTTTGGCAAAGTGACTAAAAATGAATAAAATTTCCTTCGTTTTCACGAGTGCTTTATCGACTGTATGTGGTACGGCGATAAAACTTCCCGATCGTAAAAAAAACGGTTGTCAATAAAAATTTACTTTTTTCCTGCCCTATTTTCAGGCGGCATTTCTCGTATCAACCCTTCCTGCTGATAAGAAAATAGCAATTCGCCCTGCGGATTAAACACTTGCCCGCGTGTAATGCCTCTGCCAGCGTAAGCGTTCGGGCTATCCAATGCAAACAGCAACCATTGGTTAAAATCGAACGCACGGTGAAACCACATACTGTGGTCTAAGGTTGCAATACGCATAGTCGGCTGCATTACACTGCGTGCGTGGGGGTGTAACATTGTCAAAATACAGTGAAAATCGCTGAAATAGGCGGCTAAACATTGGTGTAACCGCACATCTTGCGGGGCTTCACCGTTCACTTTTGCCCAAATCTGCTGTTCAGCCGGTAATCTTTGCGGCTCAAACGGGTTATTCGGGTATTTTATCCGCACGTCAAACGGGCGTTCCGTCTGAAAAATCGCTTTTAATTTCGGCGGCAGATGCGCCGCCAACGCATAAATAAGCTGATTTTCCGAGGCAAACGCTGCCGGCTCGGCAACGTTCGGCATCTTAACTTGATGACTAAAGCCCGTTTCTTCCCGTTGAAAAGATGCCATTGTCCGGGCAAGCAAGTGATTGTGCTGCGTTGCATTAACGTTCACCACCGTGAAACTATTGCCTTGACGCAATATTTCCGTATGATAGATAATCGGCACGCCCACCTCACCCGCCTTAATAAAATAGCTATGGCAAGAGTGCAAATGCCGCTCTAACGCCACCTTTTGCATCGCGGCGGCGAGGGATTGCGCCACAATCTGCCCGCCGAACACCTGCGGTAAGCCTAAATCTTCACTCTGCCCGCAAAACCGATGTTCGTCCAACGGTGTGAGGGTGAGCAGTTGGATAAGTTGAGTCAGCCGATTTTTCATCATCACGTCCTTTTTGATTGTTTTAGCGGTATTATGTAGCAAATGCACAAAAATAGACATTTTAACAGAATGTAGGGACACACTGCGTGTGTCCTTTATAAAAATCAAATTATTTCAATAGGT
>NZ_JWIZ01000072.1 GCF_001038205.1 Muribacter muris
TTTAAATAACAAGGAGTTTATCAAAAGATGCAGTGGATCACTTTTCGATGATCTTACTGCATCAGCCTGGCGCATTTTTGCATGATCATTAACATAGTGAGATTTTTGGACCGGTGATTCCGGTTGCAACCTTTGATACGCTCGATGAAGCGATTACACTCGCCAACGATTGTGAATACGGTTTAACCTCATCGATCTACACCCAAAATCTCAACCTTGCAATGAAACTGATCTCCCGCCTGAAATTTGGTGAAACCTACGTCAATCGGGAAAATTTTGAAGCAATGCAAGGCTACCACGCCGGCTGGCGAAAATCCGGCATTGGCGGCGCAGACGGTAAACACGGTTTAGCAGAGTATTTACAAACTCAAGTAGTGTATTTGCAGTTTGGTGATGCGCTGTAATGCTTATAAAAAAACAGGCACTTAATGTGCCTGTTTTAGTTATTCCACCCATTTCACTACGTCTTCGAGTGCTTTACGGGCTTTTGGTTTGATAGGTTTGGCACGGTAGCCGAAGGTCGCCATTACGGAAACGCCCCATTCTTGCGGATCGAACACGCCGGCATCGGCTAAGATTTGATTGACGGCTTGGTAGTCAAAGCCTTCAATCGGGCAGCTGTCGATGCCGACCAGTGCTGCGCCGGTGAGCATATTGGCGAGGGCGATGTAGGTTTGCTTGCTTGCCCAGTCAAATAACGCCCGCTCGCTTTCGAGTAAATTGCTATCGTGCTGTTGGAAAGACTTATATTTTTCAATTGCACCAACCATTTGTTCTTCGCTCAAGCCGCGTCTTACCATTGATTCACGCATAAATGCGGAGTCGTAACGGTTGTTTTTCTTGGCGAGAAACACAACGAGATGGCTGGCATCATCAATTTGGGTTGCCATTCCCCAACTGACCGGTTTGAGCTTTTGGCGAAGCTCGGGGTTTTGAATGACGACAAATTGCCAAGGCTCTGAGCCGACCGAGCTTGGCGAAAGCCGCCCTAATTCAAGGATATAATTGAAATCCTCTCGGTTGATTTTGCGAGTCGGGTCGTAATTGCGGGTGGAGGCACGGAAATGGAAGCCGTCCAGCACTTGTTGTTTGGTGATTTGTGTCATTTGCTTTTCCTTCTTTGTTAAAAATCGGGCGGATCTGACCGCGTGTTGAAACAAAAAGCCCCACGCAGTGTGAGGCTTTGCGGTTAGAGAATAAAGCGGCTTAAATCTTCGTTTTCGACCACATCATTGAGGGCATTTGCGACATAATCCGCATCAATGGTAATTGTCTCGCCTGAACGTTCGTTTGCATCAAACGAAATGCCGTCCATTAGGCGTTCAAGCACGGTATGCAATCGTCTTGCGCCGATATTTTCGGTTTTTTCGTTCACTCGGAAAGCGGATTCTGCAATGCGGCTGATGCCATCCGGTGTGAAGATGATCTCCACCCCTTCCGTTTGCATTAACGCTTTGTATTGCAGGGTGAGAGAGGCACTCGGCTCGGTTAAAATCCGTTCAAAGTCGTCTTTCGTCAGGGATTTGAGTTCGACCCGAATTGGCAAACGTCCTTGCAATTCAGGTAATAAATCGGACGGACGGGCGACTTGGAATGCGCCGGAGCAGATGAATAAAATGTGGTCGGTTTTGACCATTCCGTGTTTAGTGTTCACGGTGCTACCTTCGATAATCGGCAATAAATCCCGTTGAACGCCTTCGCGGGAAACATCGCCGCCGCTATGCTCGCTTTTTTTGCAGATTTTGTCGATCTCATCGATAAACACGATGCCGTGCTGTTCGACCGCATAGATCGCTTGCTGTTTCAGTTCTTCCGGATTGATCAATTTCGCCGCTTCTTCATCAATTAACGCTTTCATTGCGTCTTTGATTTTCATTTTGCGTTTTTTGGTTTTGTTCGGTGAAATCCCTTCAAACAGAGATTGGAGCTGGGAGGTCATCTCTTCCATTCCCGGCGGTGTCATAATTTCAACGTTCATTGGGGTGGCAATCTCGATTTGGATTTCTTTATCGTCTAACTGCCCTTCACGCAGTTTTTTGCGGAATGCTTGGCGAGTCGCTTTGCTGCTTTCGCTGTCTTCGGTATTGCCCCAGTTATCTTTTGCCGGCGGTAAGAGAATGTCTAAAATGCGATCTTCCGCCGCTTCTTCTGCACGAAAACGGTTTTTTTCGACCGCTTGTTGACGGACTAATTTGACGGCGACGTCAGTTAGATCACGGATAATAGAATCGACTTCCTTACCCACATAGCCGACTTCGGTAAATTTAGTTGCTTCCACTTTGATAAACGGGGCGTTAGCGAGTTTCGCTAATCGGCGGGCGATCTCCGTTTTACCTACACCGGTCGGGCCGATCATTAAAATATTTTTGGGGGTAACTTCTTGACGCAGATTTTCAGGTAACTGCATTCTCCGCCAGCGGTTACGCAGGGCGATTGCCACGGCACGTTTGGCTTCCGTTTGCCCGATAATGTGGGCGTCTAATTCTGATACTATTTCACGAGGGGTCATTGACATAATCGTTCTCTATTTAGGTTTAAAGGTTAAAATATGTTGTCGAGAAACATTTGGCGATCTTGCTTCAAGAAATACCGAATAGTTTCTTCGGATACACGGGATTTTTCAATATCTTGTTCGTTATAAGGCTTGCTTAAACCGCCGATAGCTACCCAATAATTCAAATCATTATAGTAATGAGGTCGCTCAACATTCTTCAGCACATTTTCATAGCATTCTTGAAAAGGGGATTTTATCTTCTCTTTTAGGATACAAATACCGATTAACATATGGTTGTCGTGCGTTTGTTGATAAATCTCTTCCATTATCGCGATAGCTTGCGGATAGTTTTGAAAAAATCAATCTGAATTGTCCCATAAAGGCGTTTCCAGCGTAAATCGCGAGGATTTTGTTGCATTTTCTCAAATACTTCGGCTGTAAAAGCTGTTTTTTCTGCCACACTATCGCAAGGGTTATCAGATATCGCTCCACTGTTTGCAGCTAAACTTCCTCAATAATATGATTAAGATTTGAGTAAATATCAATTTCGCCGGCAATTTTCAGCGCTTCTGTAACAATCTCTTTGGCGGATAAATCGCTATTGCGTAACAAGGCGAGGGCGGCAGATTTGGCATAGTTACCGCCTGAGCCGATAGCAAGCACATCGTGTTCCGGCTCAATCACATCGCCGCTGCCGGAAACCAGTAGAAAATCCGTTTGATCGGCAACAATCATCATCGCTTCTAATTTTCGCAATGCGCGGTCGGAACGCCACTCTTTCGCCAGCTCGACCGCTGATTTGACTAAATGCCCTTGGTGCAATTCCAATTTTTTCTCAAACAGATCTCGCAGAATAAATGCGTCTGCCGTTGAGCCGGCAAAGCCAACCGCCACTTTATCTTTATACAAACGGCGGACTTTCTTTACCGTGCCTTTTTCCACACAGTTGCCCAATGTGGCTTGACCATCGCCACCAATCGCCACTTTACCGTTGCGGCGTACACATACAATCGTTGTCATTTTGAATCCTTTATTTTTGCAAAACTGCTCCCTATGTGGTGGCGGATAGGGGAATTTCAAGCAAACAGGCGATGTTTGAACCAAACAAGCGGTTGTTTATGGCTTCTTTTTTGCAAAAAATCCCATTGAACTCACCGCTTGCTTAGCCGAGCGGGTGGGTTAATTGCAAAGCGACGGGGCGGTTTTGTTCAAGGCTCACTTCGGCTTTATAGACTAAAACCTGTACGCCGTGTTGGCGGGCGGTGTCGAGCAGTTCGGCATATTTGGGGTCAATATGTCGGGCGACCTCAAAGGTTTGAATGCCGGTATGCAATACGGCAAACAGAATAACGGCGCATTGTCCTTGTTTGGCAAGCTGGGTTAATTCCCGCAGATGCTTTTGCCCGCGTGTTGTTTGGGCATCGGGGAACATTCCCACGCCGTTTTCCGCCAGTAGCGTGGTGGATTTCACTTCTACGAAGCAATCGGGCTGTCCGGTACTTTTCAGCAGAAAATCAATGCGGCTGTTTTCTGCACCGTATTTTTGTTCCGGCAGGATTTGCGGGTAATCTGCCAGTTCAGTGATCCATTGTTGTTGCAATGCTTCTGCGACGAGCTGATTTGCCCGTTGGATATTGACGCAAATAAAGTGGCCTGATTGGGTTTCGGTAAGTTCCCAAGTGTGGGCATATTTGCGTTTGGGGTTATTTGAGGCTGAAAACCAGACTGTATCGCCGGCGTTAGAGCAGCCAGTCATTGCACCGGTATTGGGGCAATGGATCGTGATTTCTTCGCCGTTGGGCAGGCGAATGTCCGCCAAAAAGCGTTTGTAACGGCGTAGTAAAATGCCGTGGGAAAGCGGGGGAAATTGCATTACATTCCTTATTTGATTATATTATCGCCACTTAAAATACAATGGGAGAGTGGTGGTGTTATTATTCTTTAAGTTTATTTTATTGTATATTTTTTCGCGCATTATCGGGGATATATTTGATATTTCCGCTTCTTACATTTATTTTTCGCTTAGCTTTATTTATTTCTTTTTTTACATCAAAGCTAAACCTTAGCTTTCATAAAGTTCCAACGGTAAATTGTCCGGATCACGAAAAAAGGTAAAACGTTTTTGGGTAAGCTGATCTCGGCGAATCGGCTCACATTCAATCGCATTTTCGGCTAAGAAAGCGACCGCTTGATCAAGGTCGGAAACCCGAAAGGCGAGGTGGCGTAATCCGCAGGCTTCCGGCGTGGTTGGGCGGGGCGGCGGATTGGGAAAACTAAAAAGTTCGATTTGCGAACCGTCCGCAAACTGTAAGTCCAATTTATAGCTTTGTCTCTCTTCTCGATACTTTTCACTCACAATTTTTGCGCCTAAAATCTCGCAATAAAAGCGTTTGGATTTTGGGTAATCGGCGGTGATAATAGCAATATGATGAAAGCCTAAAATAATCTGATCGTGCATCTTATTTCCTTACAAGCGGTGTGATGGCAGATAAAGGTTGCAAAAATGCGGTCGTCATCGACCGCTTGCGAGAGTATAGACCCTTTAATTTTTATTGAAAGAGTGTGGCGTGAAAATAAAATCTCAATTCCCGTTGGCGCAATCCCGTGCCGATGCGCCGTTTGCGCGTGCCGTGTTAGCGTGGTATCAACAATATGGGCGTAAGCATTTGCCGTGGCAACAGGGCAAGACCCTTTATGGTGTATGGCTGTCGGAAGTGATGTTGCAGCAGACCCAAGTCGTTACCGTTATTCCCTATTTTGAGCGGTTTATGGAACGTTTTCCGAGTGTAACTGACTTAGCTAATGGTTCGATTGATGAAGTGTTGCACTTGTGGACAGGGCTGGGGTATTACGCGCGGGCGAGAAATTTGCACAAGGCGGCGCAGCAAATTCGGGATCAATACGGCGGCAATTTTCCGACTGACTTTGATGATGTGTTGGCATTGTCCGGTGTTGGACGCAGTACGGCGGGGGCGATTTTGTCTTCCGTGCTGGATGCGCCGCACCCTATTTTAGACGGGAATGTCAAACGGGTACTTGCCCGTTATTTTGCGGTGAGCGGTTGGGCAGGCGAGAAAGCGGTTGAGAATAAATTATGGGATCTGACCGCTTGCGTAACACCGACCACGCAGGTCGCCGATTTTAATCAAGCAATGATGGATCTGGGGGCGATGATTTGCACCCGTTCCAAGCCGAAATGCAGTCTATGCCCGTTGCAAGCGGATTGCCAAGCCAATGCCCGTCAGGCGTGGGCGGAATTTCCGGCGAAAAAACCGAAAAAAACCTTGCCGGAGCGGACGGGCTATTTTTTGATTTTAAAACAGGGTTCAAAGGTATTATTAACGCAGCGTGAGGCAAAAGGCATTTGGGGTGGGTTGTTTTCATTTCCGCAATTTGCCTCATTAAAGGAACTCAAGCGGTCGATTTCAACGAAAAATTTGCAAATATCGCAGCAATTAATCGCTTTTCGCCACACGTTCAGCCATTTTCATTTGGATATTTACCCGATATTAGTCGAGCTTCCCGCCGATTGTGTGCAGGAACAGAGTGGAAATTATGGCGTCGGCATTTCTTCAAAATCGGAATATTGGTATGATTTATGCCGACCGAGCGAGATTGGTTTACCAACGCCGATTAAACGTATTTTAGATGAATTAACTTTAACACAAGGGGATCAATAATGGCACGAACCGTTTTTTGTGAATATTTAAAACAAGAGGCTGAAGGGCTGGATTTTCAACTTTATCCGGGGGAGATCGGCAAGCGGATTTTTGATTCGATCAGCAAACAGGCGTGGGCGGAGTGGATTAAAAAACAGACGATGCTGGTGAATGAGAAAAAACTGAATATGATGAATCCCGAACACCGTAAGCAGCTAGAAACGGAAATGGTGAATTTTCTGTTTGAAGGAAAAGAAGTGCATATCGAGGGCTATGTGCCGGTTGAGAAATAGTTGGTGCTAAATGAAAAAATATCTGAAATATTTGCCGTTAGTGGCGATTATTCCGTTTTTGGTGGCGTGTAGCGGCGGCTCAAAGAAATCAACGTCTAAACGGGCGAAAAACGATTACACCAAAGATACCAAAGGGTTGGATATTCTCACGGGGCAATTCTCCCGTAATATCGATCAAATTTGGGGGGTGAATGAGCTGCTTCAAGCCAGCCAAAAAGATTACGTTAAATATACCGACCGCTATTACACCCGTAGCCATATCAGTTTTGAAGACGGGCAGATCATTATTGAAACCTTGGGCGACCAAAACCGCCTGCGGAATGCGATTATTCATACTTTATTGATGGGATCGGATGCCTCGGGCATTGACCTGTTTGCTTCCGGCGATACGCCGATCAGCAGTAATCCTTTCCTTGCCGGGCAGGTGGTCGATCATTTCGGACGCTCCGTAACCAATATTGCAGTGGCGAATGACTTTGCTACCTACTTAATTCAACATAAAACCAAAACCCGCCGCCTGAAAAACGGGCAAACGGCAACTTATGTTACGATTCCGATGATCGCAAATCACGTTGAAGTGCGGGCAAGACGCTATCTGCCAATGGTGCGGCAAGTTGCGAGACGTTACGGCATTGATGTGAGCTTGATTTTGGGGATTATGGAAGTGGAGTCTGCGTTCAACCCTTATGCCGTTAGTTATGCGAATGCGATTGGTTTGATGCAGGTTGTGCCGAGAACGGCGGGGCGGGATATTTTTGCCCGCAAAGGCTTTGGTGGTCAGCCGGATCGGGATTATCTCTACAATCCTAGCCAAAATATTGATGCGGGTACGATGTACCTGACGATTTTGCGTGATGAGTATCTAGATGGTATTACCAATCCGACCGCAAAACGTTATGCGATGATTTCAGCCTATAACAGCGGCGCAGGCGCGGTACTGCGTGTGTTTGATCGGGATAAATGGGAAGCGATCGATCGGATTAACCATTTACAGCCGGAGGCGGTATTCCGGATTTTGACCACGGCTCACCCTTCTTCGCAGGCGAGAAATTATCTTTTGAAGGTGAATAAGGCACAGCAAAAATACCGTAATGTACGCTAAAGTGTTGTTTTTTAAAGCGGTTTGAGTGAAAAGCGAACGGTTAAACGTATTTTTTTACTTTTTTGAAAAAAACGTTTGACGAGCGAGGCGGAAATCAGCATAATGCACCCCGCAAACGACGAGATGCCTCGATAGCTCAGTCGGTAGAGCAGGGGATTGAAAATCCCCGTGTCGGTGGTTCGATTCCGCCTCGAGGCACCACGAAGTCGTAAATTCTGCTCCTCCTTAGTTCAGTCGGTAGAACGGTGGACTGTTAATCCATATGTCGCAGGTTCGAGTCCCGCAGGAGGAGCCAACTTCAACTTAGTCAATGAAGTTGAAGTTTATATCTTTGTTAAAGATATCTGCAACGTCTCTATCTATTCCCCGCTGATACTTAATTAACTTATCTTTGTTAAGAGAGTATCAAAATGAAAAATCAAACTGCATCTCAAAAACCATTCATTATTACCATTGCTTCAACTAAAGGTGGGTCTGCAAAAAGTACTAATGCAGCTAATATCGGTGCGTTTTGTGCTGATCACGGCTTGAAAACCCTCCTGATTGATACCGATACCCAACCTACATTAAGTGCTTATTTTGCTTTGGAATATACCGCACCCGGCGGTATTCATGAATTTTTGACCTATCAAGATATTGAGCCAAGCCATATCATATCAAAAACAACCCTACCTAATTTAGATTTAATCCAATCAAATGATCCGACAAATAATGTCAGCCAAATGCTCCGCAATGCACCGGACGGGGCTATTCGGTTTAGTTTTTTACTAAAAAAACTCCAAGGTTATGATGTGATTATCGTCGATACCCGCGGGACGCGCGATATTACCGTCGATATGTCGGTGCTTGCAGCAGATCTTCTATTCTGTCCTATCCTTCCGCACATTTTATCGGCAAAAGAATTTATTCGCGGTACGATTGGAATGTACCAAGAGCTCCAAACTTTTGAAGCTTTTGGGTTTAAACTCCCTCCTCTAAAAGCTGTACCGAATTGTGTTGATCACACAAACGATGTTAAATTTGTGCTGGATCATCTCTATCAATTATTTGAACAAAGCCTCGGCAAAGATAAAACGCTCTTAAATTTCCATATTCCGGATAAAGTTGCCTATCGTGAGGCTGCAACCTATTCTCTGCCAGTTTATCGGCACAGTAAGACCGAATATCACGTCATTCAATCACTTTGCTCCCTGTTATTACCTCAATTTGCTCATCAATTTTTACAGGGTTTAGGAGGTAACAATGCGTAATACTAAAAATGAGTTACCTGAATTATGCTCATTAGAGGCAGAAAGTGCGGTCATCGGTAGCCTATTACTTAATCCGAAATGTTTTGATGATGTTGAACCTATTCTGCAATCACAAGATTTCTATTTGATTCACCATCGCTGCATTTTTGAAGCGACTAGCGTATTTGCACATAATAATAAGGCGATTGATATCATCACTCTTTCCGAATATTTCAAAGAAAAAGGCATATTAGAAGAAATCGGGGGCTTGGCTTATCTTGCCGAAATGGTGAAGAACACCCCTTCTAGTGTCAATGTGGAGGCTTATGCCAAGGTCGTTAGGCAATACAGTAAGCAACGCCAATTCCTCGCATTAGGGAAATTCATTATGAGTGAGGTTACTCAACCTAAAAATGCCGAGCAGTTGGATGAACTAGCGGAAAAAATTGAAAAACAGTATACCGAGATTGCTTTGAGCCAGACCGATAAAAGTGCGGCTGATTTAGCGGATATTTTTACCAAGATGTTTATCAAAATGGAAAAATCGGCACTCAATGCTGATCCGGTTACTGGCACGCCGCTGGGTATCCAAACCATTGATACATTGACCTCCGGCGGGCAAGCCGGGGAACTGATCATTATTGCCGCTCGCCCAGCCATGGGTAAAACAGCACTCTCTCTCACAGCCGCGGCTAATATTTTAGAGAAAATCACCGATCGACCTATTTTTTATTTCAGTCAGGAAATGCCGGCAGACCAACTGCTCCAACGTTTTATGGCAATGAAATCCCGAGTCGGCTTACAAAAAATTCGACACGCAACCGAATTAGAAGATGGCGATTGGGGAAAAATTGCTAATGCTGTGCAATATATTCAGCAAAATTGGACTAATCGTCTGATCATTGATGATGAAGGGGCGCTAACCGTGCAACGGTTACGCAGTAAAGTGCGCCAATATAGCCGTCAATACGGGCAACCGGCTGCGATTTTTATTGATTATCTCCAATTAATGCGTAGTACGGGCAAGCAAGAAAACCGTCATTTAGAAATTACCCAAATTTCCGGTGCATTAAAAGCACTGGCGAAAGAATTGGAATGCCCTATTTATGCGCTATCTCAATTAAATCGTAGCTTGGAGCAACGTACCAATAAGCGCCCAGTTAATTCGGATTTACGCGAATCCGGCTCTCTTGAGCAAGATGCGGATGTGATTTTGTTTATCTATCGTGATGAAGTCTATTATCCGGAAAGTGACGCGAAAGGGTTGGCTGAAATTATCATTGGTAAGCAGCGTAATGGTCCTTTAGGTAAAACAGAATGCCGTTTTTATGGTGAATTTAGTTTATTTGAGAATGAAATGAATTTAACAGGATATCGCTATGAGTAGTAAGAACAAAAAACTGGCTGATGCTATTGCACGAAACTTAAATGTTGCCCCAATGGCAAATTCTTCACCGTCGTACACTGCAGCAACGGCAACCCATTATCCGGCAACCTCACAATATATTACAGTGACACTGGATAAGCTACGTCCTTATGAACATAACCCACGGAAAACCCGTAACCCTAACTTTGAGATGATTAAGGAGTCTATCCGTCGTCGCGGGTTAGAGCATAAACCGAATATCACACAACGTCCGGGCGAACCGTTTTACATTATCGCAGACGGCGGCAATACGCGTATTCAAGCCTTAAAAGAGTTGTATAATGAAACCCAAGATCAGCGTTTTTGGTCAATTGAATGCCAGTATAAACCCTGGAAAGGTGATACCGCAGACAGTGTTGAAGCCGAACTGGATTTACTCATCGGCCACCTTATTGAAAATGACACCCGAGCAGATTTAACCTTTATTGAGAAAGCCTTGGGTATTCAGCAGGCAAAGGAATATTACGAGAAAAAACTCAATAGTTCGTTGTCAGCACGAGAGCTTTCGAATGAGTTAGAAAAAGACGGATATATTATTCAGTATTCAATGATAACTAAAATGGGACGTTGTATTGAGTTTTTATATCCATTTATTCCCGACGTATTGTTTAATGGATTAGGAAACAGCCCTATTGATAAGTTAATTGCTATTAGAAGTAATGCCCTTGAAGTATGGCAACAATATCAATTTGAGACGGACATTACCTTTGAAGCTATTTGGAAAAATAGTTTATCTCGCTGTAATGATGATAATCCGTTTAATGTGAAAATCTTTCAAGATGCGTTAATCAATGAGATGACGGACGCATTAGAGGGTAAAGTCAGCTATGAAATGCTCTATATGGAAGTGGATCTTGATGAGCGTAAATTTCAGAAACTTGCCAAGAAACAGAGGGAAATTGATGAGCAAACCAAACATAGCCAACAGGATGTGGAAAAGTTTCAGCAACAGCAATTAGGTAAAATATCGCTTGAAACGAAAGACACCTCTAATAGTACATCATCAACGACGGTGACACCGCCGCAGGCTGAAGAATCTACTACCTCTGGTGGCGATGAACATACCCAAACATCGGAAAAACCAGAAAATCCGGCAAAAAATGACCGCACTTTACAGACTGAATCAGTGTCTCCTTCTCTTAATACTGAGCCAACTCAAGCGGGTTCTGATGTTGAGTCAGTCAATAATCTTGCCCAACAGTTTGCTCAAAATTACGGTATCACGCCGGGAATGAGTATTCAAACCCAGCGCGAACAGCAAGCCGCCGCTAATGGGTTGGAATTTGCCTGTACCGGGCGGCAACCGGTTGCTGATATTTGGCAGATTTACCCGAGTCGTCAGCATAAAGCTGAAGCTTATTCACTTGCCCTCGATATTGCCGAACAGTTCGGGCTGGATGAATTCGTCGAACATATCGTCAAAGAACCGGTAGATTATAGCTTTCAAATGAAAGTGCCTGATAAAGAGTTAGAAGATGAAACCCGGCGCTCTATTTACGAATTACTCAGTATGTTGCAAACCCACGATTTGACTTACTCCGATGCCTGTTTTTTGGATACAGCGTTGTTATTAGGTTCTGCGGAACGCGAGCCTAAAATTGATGATACTACCTTGGTTAAGATTTTCCGATTAATCCGTCTTGTTCGTCACTTACGGGCAGCCGTATAAGGGAGGCACTATGCTTGATAATTTAAATAAAGTCATCTTGGATCATATCGTCAACAATATCCGGGAAGGGAATGTGAATACCTGTCACCACCTCGGTTTCTCAACGGCGGAGCTCAGTGAAATTCAACGGCTAAGCATTGACGAGATTTATGATATTGCCCAATCCAAAGTGCCGATAGCGGCAATTAGTATTGATCACAGTGCGTTCTGGAAAATGATCAAAGTGGCACAGGTCAATTCGCAAGAGCGAATGATCATTGATCGAGCGTTATTGCTGGGTGCCTCAATACAAATGCTTAATACCTACTTCGGATTAAGCACAACCAAAGTCTCTGCCCGGCGTAGTTTACTAGGCATTCGCGAAGAGCCGGGACGAAAAGCTACGGCAACCGATGAACAAAAAAGCGAGCTATGGGAATTATGGCGCAAGCATAGAGGCAGTATTCAAAATTTAGAATCAATGGAAGGGTTGGAGCTGTTAATGCTGTTTGCGGAGGAAACCCAAATTAACTTAACGGCGATTTGGCGTGCTGTTGAGCCTTGGTATCGCAATAAAAAAATAAAAGAAATTCCCCCGAGGTGAGTATCAGGCACCTCGGGGCTTGAGGATTGTATTAAAAAACTTTCCTCTCGGCTTTGTTAAGAGACCGAAAGCATTATAGCGAAATACCAAGCCAAAACAATGTAAATAATTAAACAAAGGCTTTGGAGAATTAATATGAATATTTTTGAGCAAATAACGATGACAACCAATACTGAGCAAGGGTTGCTCTTTTTTGGTAATCAACACGAAACGGTTCCGACTCGATTGCTTTATGATCCGTATCTCACGCCTCGAGCAAAATTTGCATGGCAATTAATAAAGCATAAAGCGAGAGAGTTTCAAGGCGGATTATTTCCGTCTTATGAGGTGTTAGGCAAACTTTTGTCGGATAAGCCCTATATTGATGCAACGCTATCGCGTAAAACGGTGAGCCAAACCCTATTACTTTTACGCTTGACCCGTTGGTTGACACTCTGCGAAACCCTACGCAACGATCTTGGGCAAATAAAAGGGAATGTCTATTTACTTCACGATGAGCCGATCCCTATCTTAGATGCTATCCAGCTGAATGAAGATTATCTCCATTTATTACACTAGGCAACCAAGCATAAGGATGCGGTAGTGCGGGGTGTAGCAATTCATATCGTTGACAATATCTTAGCAGATAAAACCCAGTGGCATTATGTTTCACATATTGATTGGATGAAAGCCCGCTATCAAGATTATTGTTCTCGAATTGAAAATCAAAAAGACGCTGATTTTAGCTCACTAAACTTAGATACTATTCAGCAAAATTTACTCAGTTCCAATAAGGAACTCAGCTTAAATAGTGGGGAACTCAGTCAGAAAGACGATAATTTACCGAGTTCCATTAGGGAACTTAGTCAGATTTACCCAAGTTCCAATAAGGAACTCAGTAGAGAAAAATCAGCTAACTCATTGATTTTAGGCTCAGTTCCATTAGGGAACTCTGTGAATCAATACAAGTACAGTACGGTATTTATAAATAAATACTGTACAGGTACACCGGATGAAATTGATTGGAGATTAAAACTCAGCTCATTTGAAAAGCAAACTATTGCTAAAGCGATGGAAGGGCTTGATCTTGGGTTATGTCAAGCCATCCTATTTGAAGCGGAGCAACGGTTGGCAAAAGGTAATATCAAAAAACCGCAAGGCTATTTATTAAGTCTTGTCAGGAAAGCACACTTAGGTGAATTTAATCCGTATCTACTTGAACAGCATTTGAACCAATCAACTTCAACAATCGGAATATCACCAGCTCAAACGCCTGTGCCAGTACAGACTCAAACCACTTACACTGTGCCAACAATGCAACAACGGCAAGCCAGAGCGGAGATTATACGCAGTTTTAGAGAGAGTTTTTTAAACTAAGTGCAAAATTTAACCACTGGAAAGGGGCTTTCCAAAGTATAAAATTTAATCAGTGTGTAGGGGCCTACAAAGTACAAGATTTGACCAGTGTCCAGGTGCTGGACAAAGTACAAAATTTAAGCAATGAGCAAGGGTTGCTCAAAGTATAAAATTTGGGGCTGTACTAGATAACTAGGGAAATCTAATTTCAGGTTAGAATAATCCCTATGAGAAGAAGTCGTTTAAGTCAGTACAAGCAAAACAAACTG
>NZ_JWIZ01000073.1 GCF_001038205.1 Muribacter muris
GCTCAACCTCCTGACTATAACCTTTCAACCGGTTAGTGCGTATCTCTTGCTCCAATTCCTGGATTCGCACCTGCTTCGCCACCTCCGGCATTACCTCTTGCCGACCCAACAATTTAAACATCTCGTTGGTGGTGTATGTGCCGCTTCCTATCCCTGCGTCCGATGAATTGGTTACCACAAACCAATGTATCGGTTTGCTATTGTCCCGATTATTTTGACGCAGTGTATTCCAATGGGCGATAAAGGCTTTGACTAACGGCGGAAAACGAAAATATTGGTTCTCCGTGTAAATATAACTGGTCGTATGCCTGATATTGCGTAGATACATCGCTTTGATATCTTCTACATCCGGCTTGTCGTAGGTTCTCAAAATTTGTGCCATCAATTTCGTCCCCTCTCCCGACAGCGGAAAAACTTCCCGCCTTATCTTACGCCGTGCCGCTATCACCTCTTCTTCCCGTGCCTGTTCCGCCGCACTCAAACGGTGATTCCATAAACGGCTGTCTTGACGTAGCCAAGAATCACAAAAATTGCGGTTTAAATCCCACAGCTCTTGACCGCTGACAATACTTGAGACATCTTGCAACGGGGTCGGTGAGTTTTTGCCAATATTCGGGGAATCCGCCACCGCCATTGAATGGCTGTCGTCATCCCAGTAGTTATCGACCATATTGTGTTCTAGCACAAACCCCACCGCATCTTGGGGGGATTCATAATCAATCAATACGGTTTTTTGGTGGTGTGATGCCGTTGTTTTTAACACCAGTTGTGCTTGGCTTGGCAACTTATCATCTAAATATGTATTCTGTTGCGAGGCAACACTGCGAAATTTTACTTGGAGGTTTTTACGGTAAGGCGACACATTAAATTGTCTGAGCAACTCGGCACTAAACAGGTGGCGTTTCCTAAAATAGTGATAGTCCATAAAAACTTTATCCACATTGCCAATGCCTTTTAAAACCGCATCAGACAGTTCTTCCCGTGTGAGTAAGTTCCCCCGTATCGCTTCATACCAAAATCTATCATAGGCTGCCTGTTCATCGCTTACCCCATCTACCCGACCTTTTTGGAATAACAGCAATTCGGGAAAATTGCCTAAATTCGCTTCCATTACAGTTTCCAGCGAGCCGACCATTTGCCAAACCAATAATCTCACTTGAAATTGCGGATTGTCTAAAATTTTCTTAATCAACAATTCCCCTATACAGTGAGAATGACCGTCGCGCCTAAAAAACATTGAGGGCTGAAAACCCCAAATCGCAATATCAACCGAGTATTTTGCCCGTTCGATTTTGTTATAGACTGCCTCAAAAGCTTCCCGCCCATTCACTAATGTTTGAAGCGTTGCCTTCACCGGTTCACTCCCCTCTTCCGGCACATTCGGCTTACCGCTGTTCGCCCGCTTTAAAAACCAATCGACGGTTGCCGTAACCTCATTATCGTATTTGGCGAGGCTTATTCTCACTGTCGTCATTGGCTATTCCTTATCCCGAATCAATTTCTCATAGGATTTCGCCTGTTCAATTTCCTGTACCGATTCATCATAAACTGAAAACCCTTGATGGGAAATCGCATCAAGGGTTGTCTCAGGCTGATACTCTTCAATTAAAGCGAGAAGATAAGATTGTCCGTTTGCAAAATCCAAGCGGCATTCTTTGATTTCCTGACTCAGCTCAAAATGTACTATGCCTTCTTCATCAGTAACGCCCCTCGCCATTTCCACACCATCAACAGATAAAATATAAGGCATTCCTTGATAAATGCTTTGGTCGGAATGCGCAGATTGCGTAACCCTAAACTGAATTGCCCTTGTATTATCCGTCTCGCTTTTACCGTGTACCGTTTTGGTCAAGTCATTGACGGTAATGGTCGGAAAACCGTTCATAATCACACCACCGCAACTGGTTTTATCGCCTTCTCTAGCAAGGGATTTCCCGCCGATAGATATGGATTTTGCCCCTTCCACTATCACACCTGTATGCCCCGGACATTCTACTTTATCCCCGACACAAGCCGCCGCTTTTCCGCCAAAACTGACCGAAGATTGCCCGCTTACCACTTTGCCGACCGAGCCGTCAGGGTGAATGACACTTGCACCAATATGCGCCGGATTTCTGCCTTTCGGGGTAATATGCCAACGTAGCACGCTTTTTTGAACCATTTTTTCTCCTTTCATT
>NZ_JWIZ01000074.1 GCF_001038205.1 Muribacter muris
TATGAGATTTTTTGCAAAAATTTACACCAATCGCACCGCTTGTTAGGCACAGGGCTTGTTTTATGGCGGGAATTTCCCTATAATTTGAACCCTTACACAAACAGTGTAATCCGATGAGGGCGTTTTTGGTTTCTCGCAATAGCGTTCGGTTTACTTGGTCAGGTTCGGAAGAAAGCAGCCAGAATTGAAATGTTTATGTGCCGAGTTTTGCTGGAAACGCCCTCACCTTTTTTGAAATTTACTGATAAGGGCAATTTTTCAACCGCTAGGCGACTTTTACCTGTCTGAATTTATCCAGCCATAACAGGAAATTGGCATAAATTGTCCCGGCGACCGAATGCCACACACACGCAACGGCACACACCACCGCCGATTCTGGTATGGTCGGGAAAAATTTCATACTCAAGCCGGTTGCCAGCCCTGCGTTTTGAACCCCGACTTCAATTGAAATCGTTTTCTTTTTCGCCAAGCTCATTCCGAACAGTTTGCCGGCTAAATAGCCTAACCCGTAGCCGATGATATTATGAAAAATAATGCAGGCTAAGATCATCACACCGGACTGTAAAAAATAGTTGCCATACAGGGCGACTACGCCACCAACAATAAAGGCAAAGTTGATCACGGCAATCCCCGGCATTAAGGCTTGCACATCTTGAAACCATTTTTTGCGATGTAGCCCGATGTTTAAACTCGATCCGACAACCACGGGTAACACCGTTACCAATAACATAAATTTAAACATTGCCCAGCCGTCCATTGCGACACTCTGCCCGACCAAATAATTTAATAACAGTGAGGTCATTACAGGGGCAAGCAGGGTGGAAACTGTCGTCATTCCAACCGAAAAGGCAACATCGCCTTTGCATAGAAATGCCATAATATTTGAGGCAACCCCGCCCGGACACGAGCCGACCAGCACCAAGCCTAAGGTCATCGCCGGTGAAAGTGAGAGGCTTTGCGCAATCGCAATAGCAACAAACGGCATCACCGTATATTGTGCCACCGTGCCGATAAGAATATCCCAAGGGCGTTGGGCAAGGATTTTGTAATCCTCAACCCCTAACGTCATTCCCATTGAAAGCATAATCAGACTAAGTACGACTATTTGCGCATCGCCCTTTACCCACTCAAATAAGCTCGGCTGATAAAAGGTCAGGCACGCTAATAAAATGATAAATAATGCGGTAAATTTCGCCAAAAAATAACTGGCTTTTTTCAGTAATGTCAGCATTTTTCACTTCCTTTAATGTTGTTATTGTCAGATGTTCGTTTTATCAAGAACACGCTACCATTAGCAAAAGTGTGGAAAAATATCAATACTGAAATAAACACAGCCATTTTAAAATGACTTATTTTTCACCCAATATTATCTGTACCTCCACCTTTTCCGAAAAAATAAAATGCTCATAAATTTTATATATTAGTTAAGGAGTAAATATGACCATTATTAGAACAAACCAAACACTTTCAAATTCAGTTTACCTCTTAGAAAAAAATAGACACTAATTCTTAAACATAAAATAAAAGCTGAATGGATTCCCATTCAGCTTTTATAATATCACCTTACAATATACTTTCTCTATTAAGGTATTATTTTGAATATTTATCGACTAGCTTATTGATTGCTGGAATAATTGTGCCTTGTACAATCTGATTACTAAATTTAGCTGACTCTTTCATTTTTGCATACAGAGCCTGTTCTTCTGCTGGCGACATTTTCGATGCCTGCTGTGTTACTCCAAAGTTTGCCTGTAATACTGCCGTACCAAACTGGGTGTAATCGGATAAACGTGTCGCTATTGCGGCAACCTCTGCATCTTGAATATTCAGTTTTGCTAACTGTTCATCAAACTGTTTATTCCAATCAATCAGCTTTTGCCCTTCTGTTGCAATAAATTGCGCTAATGCCTCTTTATCTTTTCCAAGCTCGCGAACCTTTTGTTGAAAGGCTTGCTTAATTTTATTACCTTCAACTTCACTTTTATCCCAAAAGGCATTGAGTGTTTGTAAATCTTTTAAACCCGTTGCCGACTTTTTATCGGAAATCGCAATAGGCTCTAATAATTTTGGATTTGGTGTAGGAAAAACAAGTTCTTGGGCTGCCGTTTTTTCTGCAACTTGCGCCTGCGGTGTACTTTCAGCGGCAGTGGCTGTCGCCTTATCTTCAACTTTTTTATCACAAGCGGCTAATCCTAATGCCATTAGCATTGCCAAACTCACTTTCGTTAAATGTTTCATAAGTTTCCCCTAAGGTTTAGTATTAAACAGTTGTTAATTTATTCCTGATAAGTAAAGCACGCTACCTGATAAATGTAAAGAACTATTACCTCATACTATCGCTATGCAATAATGTGCCTTGTTGATAAACATACGCAACTATACTGCCCATTCACACGCTAGCCGTTGTCGAATTTGATTAAAATCGGTGGTTTGGACTAGCCGCCCATTCTCAAACACGACCTCTAGCATATCATCGCTAAAATCAGCTTGTGCGGTTAAACCGTCAATATAGTGGTCAGGCGACAATACTTTTACCCTGCCTTTTTGGGATTTTTTCAAGCCGTTATCGGTTTTGGGGTTTTTAAAAATCGCTTTTTCCTGACCGTTAATCGTTATTGAGGTGGCTTTGGTGGCAAAACCGAGCGTATCCCGTGTATTATGCTGATAAGTAAGCGACCCAACGCCGAAGACAATATTGCTGGCAGCGAAGCCTTTTTCTTTCAAGCCGGTTAAAATCCGTACCATTTTTTCAAAATTCACGCCGTCGCCGTAAATTGTGCCAATATGGGCGTCCAGCACTTTATAGCCTTTTTGGTTAATCGTGCCGCCGAAAATATCCCACAAGCATTCAATCAAGCCTTTACGTTCGTGTTCGGTTTCCGCCTGCGGATCGCCACACATAATCGCAAAGGAATCGCCGCTGTCCGGTCGGATAATCACTTTGGCATTCGGTGGGCGCGCCATAATTTCCGCTTTCAAACGAGGCAGTGTTTCACAAATATTCCGCCAAAAATCCGTTGTGTCGGCAACAATCGAGAGCATAGTGTCAGGATGTGCCGCCATTAAATACCGGAAAGTCGGCAATTCATCGACGCCGTGTGCACTCATTACCGAGTGTTCCGAGGCGGGAATTGACGAGCCGATCAGCCCTTCCGCACCATAATAATGTGCCACATAAGCTATCGCCGGAATGGTGTCCGTCCCCAAAAATGCGGTGAGATGCCCTGCCCCTGAGGTTTCTGCCGACTCTAATGAACTCATTCCCCGCATTGAAAAATCGTGGGATTGAAATACAACGTGATCATCATTATCGCAAGTTTGGCGGGCAAATGCCGTTAAGGTGAGCCGATAGCGGCGGGCAATTGAGGCGGACGTCATCGGCTGCCACATCGACACATTGATCAAGGTTTCCAAATAATTGGTCAGCCAATAAAAATCCGTGTGGGTATTCTCAATCGTCATTACCGGCACTTTGATTGCCACCGTTTTACCTTCCGGTATCGCTTTAATCCGCAACGGCAAATAGCCTAAAGTGTGCAAGCGGGCAATATGATCGCCCGAATCCTGTTGATTCAAGGTGGCGGCGATAAAATCGCGATATTCCTGCACCACCTCATTTTGAGGGCGGGCAAAAAAATTGTTATTAAAATAATCGATTAAATATTTACGAATAAAGGCTTGAAAACCAAAAGAGACGACACGGTCAAGGTGCGGGGCGAGTTTATTACTGCGGGGGGTAAGGGTGCTGTAAATGATCTCCGTTCCTTGCGGATACTGCAAGCGGTGCGATACTTTATAAAAATCGCAAAGTAAGCTGGGAATAGCGGTCGCCCGTGCTAATTTTGGCATAAAATGTGGCATATTCTTTCCTTTTTGCCCAAATTTAAACGGGCATTATCATAAACCACCTCCGCAAAAAAGCAAATTAAATAAGACAAATTTTTTTATTCCCACCTATAAAAACACTCATTTGCCAACCATACGCTACGCTTATCTATTCCGTAAAAATTCCCAATTTATTTCACGCATTTCGGCAATTCCCGTGCTAAAATTTGCTAATTTTTACTGATTAGCGGGAAATCTAATGACGAAACAGACGCTTTTAACCGCACAAGGCGAACGCATTGCGATTGTCGCCGGTTTACGCACCCCTTTCGTGCAACGAGATACGGGGTTTAAATCCTCTTATGCGACCGATCTCGGCACAATGGTAACAAACGAACTTTTAAGCCGCACCGCGATTGAACGCACGCATATTGAACAATTAGTGTTCGGGCAGGTCATTCAACAGCCCGATATTCCCAACCCTGCCAGAGAGATTGCCCTCGCGTTAAATATGCCGACGTTGCAGGCTTACACCCTGAGCAGTTCGTGTTTATCGGGGTTGCAAGCCTTAGTGAATGTGGCGGGCAGTATTGTCAGCGGGTCAATCTCTGCCGGTATCGCCGGCGGCACGGATTCGATTTCCAATGCACCGTTAAGCATCAGCCCACGGGTGATTTATAAGTTCAAACAGATTTTCAAAGCCCCAACCTTAGAAGATAAATACCGCCTGTTTCGTCAATTCTCGTGGCGGGATCTCAAACCGCACGGGGTCAATCTCAAAGATTATATGACGCAGCTTTCCGTTGCCGATATTTCCGAGCGCATGGCACAGCAGCACCATATCAGCCGTGCCGAGCAAGACGAATACGCCCGCCAGTCCCACCTTAAAGCACAAAATGCGTGGAAGCTCGGCTTACTCAAAAACGATGTAATGCCGTCTTTCCCCCGCCCTTATAGCGATTTTGTGGTATCGGATACCCTCGTCTCTGCCGCAGTCCGCCCTAGCTACTATGAACGCTTTTCGCCGTTACCGGATAAAAATTACGCAACCGTTACCGAAGCCAATATGCCTAAACCCGTTGACGGTGCTGCTGCTGTTCTGCTAATGCGGGAAAAGCAAGCGAAAACCTTAGGCTTAATACCACTCGGCTACATTAAAAGTTATGCGATTACCGGCAATGATATTTGGCAAAATATGTTTATGGGTGCAACATTGGCGAGCAGCCTTGCCCTTGAGCGAGCCAAGCTGACCCTGCAAGAGATGGATTATATTGATATTCACGAAACCTCAGCCGCACAAATGCTGGTTAATATGCAACTGTTTGCCTCAACGGAATTTGCAAAAAATCAGCTCAATCGCACCGCGTGTTTGGGGGAAATCGATCCGGCGAAGCTCAATCATCTCGGCGGCTCGATTGCCTTTGGCAACCCACGGGCTGCCACCAGCCTACGTATTTTAATTCAATCCCTGCACGCACTAAAACGTCGGGGCGGCGGTTTATCGTTGGTTGCCTCTAGCGGCTTAGGCGGCTTAGGGGCGGCAATGGTACTGGAAAGCGAATAAGGAATGACAATGACAACACCTTCAACCTACCCTGCTTCACCGTTTCAGGTGGAGATTGACGGCAACCAAATCGCCGTGGTACGCATTGATGTGCCAAACAGTCCGCATAACTGGTTGCCCGATTATTTTATTGATGATTTGCGCACTGTCATCGGTTCGGTTATTTATCAACAAGCGAAAGGGCTGATTTTCGTCTCCGCCAAGCCTAAATCTTTCATTAAAGGCTATAAGCTGGACGGATTACGCCATAAAACCACCGAGCAATTACAGGCATTTTCCCGTGATGCTCAACGGGTAATGCGGGAAATCAACACCTTAAAAATACCGGTGGTGGCAGTCATTGACGGTGATTGTTTCGGCGTGGGGTTAGAATTGGCTTTGGCGTGCGACTACCGTATTGCCAGTGAGGAAAGCTACACCAAATTTGCAATGCCGCAAGTGCGTTCCGGCATTTTACCCTTTGCCGGCGGCACGCAGCGTTTACCCCGTTTAATCGGCTTGCCACAGGCAATCCCACTGTTAGCCTCCGGTTATAAAATCGGGGTGGAAAAAGCGTTACAGATCGGGCTGATCGACAAAGTGATCCCCGCAGGTAATCTGTTTGAGAGTGCTTATACCCTGCTTTTAAATAATCAAGTGCAAAAAATCAACCATAAACGCCCGCTTGATCGGGTGAAAAAATGGCGTAAGCAGCTTGAAGGCACACCGTTTATCCGCCAAAAATACCTTGATTATGTCGATAACCGCCTTTGGCACAAAGCCTTCGGCAATTACCCTGCCGTTACGCATCTGCTCACGCTACTCAAAGAGCCGCATTTTAAAGAGGGGCTGATATTAGAGCAAAATGCGTTGGTCGAACTGTTCCATACCGAAGAAGCCCAAGTGTTGATGAAGCTCAAGCGGGCAGAACGGGCAATGAAAGAGCAATACATTGATTTATCGAAAGTCAAAGATGTCCGCCAAGTTACCGTGCTGGGCAGCGGCTATATGGGGGCAGGCATTGCCTATTTGACGGCGAATAATGCGCAAATTCCGGTCAGAATTAAGGATATTCACCCGTCCGAAATTCAAAAAGCCCTGCAAAAATGTTACGAGTTAATGCAAATGGCGGTGGCGAAAAAAACGCTCTCCCACGGTCAAATGATTCAACGAATGAATTTAATTACCGGCGGCGAGCGGTTAGTGGCAGGTAAATCGACCGATTTTATTATTGAAGCGGTGTATGAAAAATTAGAACTCAAACAGCAGATGGTGCGGGAAAGTGAAAGTTACTATCACGATCAAGCGATTTTTGCCACCAATACCTCGACCTTTGCGATCCGTGATATTGCGAGCGTGGCGACCCGTCCTCAAAATGTGATCGGGTTTCATTATTTCAGCCCGGTTACCACACGGCAGATGGTGGAAATTATTCCCCACGAAACCACCTGCCAAAATGCGATTGCTACAGCGATTCACTTTGCCATTCAACAAGGCAAAATCCCAATGTTAGTGGCGGATAAGCAGGGCTTTTTCATCAACCGTATTCTCTCGCCGTTCTTATTGGAAGCGATTCAATGTATTGTCGAAGGGGAAGCGATCGAGTTTATCGACCGTTCTCTACAAGAATTTGGCTTTAAAATCGGCCCACTGGCAATGATTGACGACATCGGCTTGGACGTGTTAGCCAAATCCAATCCAGCAATGGTTGCCGAGCTAGGCAGCCGCTTTGCCCTGCCGGAAAGCGTGGCATTGCTGATTAAAAACGAACGCAAAGGGCGTAAAAACAGACGGGGCTTTTATATGTACGACAATAAAGGCAACCGTATTCAAGAGGATAAAAGTATTTATCACGTAATGGAGACCATCACCCGCAACGATCTAGAGTCGGAAGAAATCGTACGCCGCTGCTTACTACGAATGATCAACGAAGCGTGCTGGTGCTTGCAGGATAACGTGATCCGCTCGACAGACGAGGGCAACGTTGCCTCGGTACTCGGCTTTGAATTTCCGGATTTCCGTGGCGGCATTTATGCGTATATCGAAAAAATCGGCGCAACCGAAATCGTAAGCCAACTGCGTAAACATTCTCAACGCTACGGTGAACGCTTCACCCCGTGCGAATGGTTGTTAGCCAAAGCCAATACGCAATAATTTCCTTTGCAAGCGGTACGTAACAACGAAAAATTTGCAAACCAATTCATCAACTCAAGAGGAAAACTTATGAAACTGTCCAAAATTGCCCTATCTGTCATCGCTCTTGTCGGTATCGCCGGCGTGGGCGGCAGTTATTTTACCGGAAAACAGGCAGAGCAA
Source organism: Muribacter muris (assembly GCF_001038205.1). Taxonomy (GTDB): domain Bacteria; phylum Pseudomonadota; class Gammaproteobacteria; order Enterobacterales; family Pasteurellaceae; genus Muribacter; species Muribacter muris. Next base: position 7,685 of record NZ_JWIZ01000074.1, read on the forward strand.
CGCTATCCTAATATGCTCACCCAAACCAATCTGCAACTTAAACGGCTTGAAGCCCAAGGGATAAAAGCGGAATTTAAAGATCTCCAATTTGAACGCCACTGGTTTAGTTCTGAGGTAAAATATGTATTCGAAATCAGTGCTAACGGTAAGCAATACCACCTTCAAGGAGAAGATACGCTCTACCACGGGCCTTTTCCGTTTAACCGTCTCCAAAAAGGAAATATCATTCCAATGGCGATCAGCGCCGATAGCCGTGTAATTTTCCCTGATGAGTTAAAAGATCTCATCAATAATCAAGCGGCGTTTTTAAACAGTCATACGAATCTTAGCTACACAGGCAGTTTAACCAGTGTTATCCATACCGAACCGCTTAAATCAACCTCCTTTGAAATGGCGGCAACGGAAACACAGTTAGACGGCAAACTCAGCGGCGACTTGTTCAGCGGGCTTACGGCTACTGTCTTGCCTAACTTGAAATTTACCGACAACAATATAACCATCGAAGTCGATAACCTTGCTTATAAAGCAAACCTTGCTGCGCCTAGCGATTTTGTAAATCTGGACTTAGGAACACTATCGGCGACAATAGATAATGTTGCGATCAAAAATAACATTCAACGCACGGCTATTGCTTACCAAAATATCCGTATGAATGGCAATAATAACTTAAAAGGCGAGCGGTATGAGGGAGATGCCAATATCAATTTCGATCTTGTGTTAAGCACGCCGACCGCTCAGACATCATTAGGCAAACTCACCTTTAACTACTTAATGGAGAGTGATGCCAAACTGACTAATGAATTTAACGCTTACCTGAAAAGTTTTCTGTTAGAGCGTTCACCACAATCATTTGAAAAATGGCATAATCTTGTGAAAAAAGGGATAAAGATACATATCACCCCATTGAAATTAAACAATGATCAAGGCGAGCTATCGCTAGAACTGGTGGTAAACGGCAAGCCCTTTGAAACAGTAGCAACGCCTTCGCAAGCATTGGCATTATTACAAAAATCACACTTCAAAGTGAAATTTGATCTGCCGGTAATAAAAGGGCTCATCAACCAAATGGCACAAGTGCAAGGCGCAACGCCAGAGCAAGCCTCACAGCAAGCAGACTATGTCGTTGCCGAGTTAATCCATCAGCTCAAGCAAACCCAAGCAGTGAATATTGATGACAAACAAATCACCGCCGATCTCCAAATTGACGAAGGAAAAGTACTGCTCAACGGGAAAGCATTATCAGATGCCGAAGTTCAAAATGCACTAATAATGCTGATGTTTAGCTTAAATAGATTTTAACAACGAGCAGGCAGTGGGGAAACCCACTGTCTATTGCGGTTTTAGCCCTGTTTAATCCGCTCAATACCCGAATAAACCGTGGCTCTGCCTTTACGGGTAAAAGCCAACAGGCTAAAACCATTCTCCCTTGCCATTCTCACCGCCATTTCGGTGGTTGCCGAAATAGCACACAGCATTTCCACCCCACAGGCAAGGCATTTTTGCACCATTTCAAAGCTGGCACGGCTGGTAACAAACACAAAACCAACGGGCTTGTCCGCTTTGGCGTGCCAGCCTAATAATTTATCTAACGCAACGTGGCGTCCGACATCTTCCCGTAAGGCTAACAATTTGCCGTGCGGATCAAAAAAGGCGGCAGCGTGGCTCGCGCCCGTCTGTTTTGCCAGCATTTGATGCTGCTCTAACTGCGCCAAGCAGTTGTCCAATATACTGGGTTCGACCGCTTGCAAGCGGTGAGATGGTCGGGAAAATTGACATTGCTGTGCCACTTGCTCAAGTTGCTCGACCCCGCAAATTCCGCAGCCCGTTCTGCCCGCCATTGTCCGCCGCTTTGCTTTTAGTTCGTGAAAACGGCGGGAGGAAATCTCCATTTGTACTTCAATACCGTGACAATGTTCCGCAATTTCCAAGCCATAAAGCTCGCTTTTATCCGCTAAGATCCCTTCGGCAAGGGAAAATCCCAATGCAAAATCGGCTAAATCCTGTCGGCTACACATCATCACCGTATGGGAAATACCGTTATATACCAAAGCAACCGGCGTTTCGGTAATCAAGTTTTCATCAACTGCATTCGATAAATACGAACCGTTCTCAAAGGTGAGACGAAAAGCGTGGGTTTGAACAATCGGCATTGGCTATTCCTTGAAAATTCCGTGAGAAAGTGGCAAATTTTGTTAAAAAATTGTATCATTTAGCCAAGTTTGGCTTATGTCAAAGTTTCGGTGGATTTTTCGTTTTATTCGTATAAAACAGAAGATAGATCCGATTATTCGGTAGATAATACCACGCTTTGATAAACCAAATTCAATTTAGTGATATTTTGAAGTTAATTTGACCACATTTGTGGTTTTTAGGAGTGATTATGCAGGTCAGTAGAAGAAAGTTCTTTAAGATCTGTGCAGGTGGTATGGCGGGAACGTCTGCGGCAATGTTGGGCTTTGCGCCCGCAACGGCATTAGCTGCCCCCCGTGAATACAAACTCTTGCGTGCCAAAGAAACACGCAACACCTGTACTTATTGTGCTGTCGGCTGCGGTATGCTGTTATACAGTATGGGCGATGGTGCAATGAACGGTAAAAATAAACTATTTCACATCGAGGGCGACCCCGATCACCCTGTCAGCCGTGGGGCATTATGCCCGAAAGGCGCAGGCGCATTGGACTATGTAAACAGCGACCGTCGTGTGAAATACCCCGAAGTGCGTGAAGCCGGTTCAACCGAGTGGAAACGTATCTCGTGGCACGAAGCGATTGAACGTATCGCTAAACATATGAAAAAAGACCGTGATGAAAACTTTGTTACCCACAATGACAAAGGGGTAGAAGTCAATCGCTGGATGACCGCCGGTTTTCTTGCCGGCTCAGCGTGCAGCAACGAAACGGGGATTTTAACGCAGAAGTTTGTGCGTTCACTCGGTATGATTTTTACCGACAACCAAGCGAGTATCTGACACGGACCGACGGTGGCAAGTCTTGCCCCATCATTCGGTCGCGGTGCGATGACCAATCACTGGGTTGATATTAAAAATTCAGATTTAGTTATTGTGATGGGCGGTAACGCTGCGGAAGCCCACCCTGTCGGGTTCCGCTGGGCGATTGAAGCCAAAAAGCAAAACGGTGCGAAATTGATGGTGGTCGATCCACGCTTCAACCGTACTGCTGCGGTGGCGGATATTTATATGCCGTTACGTTCCGGCACGGATATTGCGTTTTTATCCGGCGTTATCCGCTATTTGCTTGAAAACGATAAAATTCAGCACGAATACGTTCGCTATTACACCAACGCAGCCTTCTTAATCAATGATGATTTCAAATTTGAAGACGGCTTATTCTCCGGCTATGACGAACAAACCCGTAAATACGATCGTTCCACTTGGGCATATCAATTTGACGAAACAGGGCAACCCAAACGGGATTTAACCCTCCAACACCCTCGTTGTGTGTTAAATATGCTCAAAAATCACGTTTCCCGCTATACGCCGGAAATGGTGGAACGCATTACCGGTACGCCACAAAAAGATTTCCTGATCTTCTGTGAAGAAATTGCCAAAACCTCGGCACCAGATAAAGCGGCAACCTTCCTCTATGCGTTAGGTTGGACGCAACATACCGTTGGTGCACAAAATATTCGCACGATGGCGATGATCCAATTACTCTTGGGGAACATCGGCGTTTCCGGCGGCGGCGTGAATGCGTTGCGTGGGCATTCCAACGTGCAAGGAATTACCGATTTAGGCTTATTCCCGCATATGCTGCCGTCCTACATTCCGCTGCCAACCGAAGCGGACACCAGCCTTGATGCGTTCTTAAAACGGATTACCCCGAAAACGCTAATGAAAGATCAGGTCAATTATTGGCAGAATACCCCGAAATTTATGGTGAGTATGCTCAAATCTTTCTATGGCGATAATGGCACGAAAGAGAACGAGTTCGGCTATCACTATCTACCGAAGTTACCAAAAGGCGGAATGGATCAGCTCCGTTACATTGAGGAGATGTACCAAGGCAAAGTAAACGGTTTCTTCTGTCAAGGAATGAACCCGATTGCCTCTTATCCAAATTCACAAAAAATCATCAAAGCCTTGAGCAACCTCAAATATTTGGTGATTATGGATCCGTTGATTACCGACACCTCCGAATTTTGGATGAACCACGGCGAGTTTAACGATGTAAAATCGGAAGACATTCAAACGGAAGTCTTCCGCCTACCGACCACTTGTTTCGTTGAAGAAGACGGCTCAATCGCTAACTCCGGTCGCTGGTTACAATGGCACTGGAAAGGGGCTGAACCGCCGGGTGAGGCAAAAACAGACGGTGAAATTATGTCCGAACTGCGTGCCGAGCTTATCCACCTTTATCAAAAAGAGGGCGGCAAAGCACCGCTTGCACCGCTCGAAGCAATGAGCTGGAATTACGCCAACCCGCTTGAACCGAAAGCGGCAGAAGTAGCAAAAGAGAACAACGGCTATGCGTTAGAAGATCTTTACGATGCCAATGGCAATCTCATTCTCAAAAAAGGGCAACTGCTCTCTAGCTTTGCTCAAATGCGTGATGACGGTTCAACCTCCGGTGCGTGCTGGATCTATACCGGACAATGGACGGAAAAAGGCAATCAAATGGCAAACCGTGATAACACCGACCCGTCCAATCTCGGTAACACGCTCGGCTGGGCATTTGCGTGGCCGCTCAACCGCCGCGTGCTATACAACCGTGCCTCTGCCGATTTAGCGGGCAAACCGTGGAATCCGAAACGCCAATTAGTCAAATGGAACGGCAAAAACTGGAACTATGTGGACGTTGCCGACTACGGCACTGCACCGCCGAACAGCCCTACCCTGCCGTTTATTATGCAGCCGGAAGGTGTGAGCGGCTTGTTTGTGCGTGAACGTATGGCGGACGGGCCGTTCCCTGAACACTATGAGCCGATGGAAACCCCAATCGGCACTAACCCGTTACACCCGAACGTGATTTCAAGCCCGGTAGCACGCATTTTGGAAAGCGATAAAGCCGATTTAGGCACAGCCGCCAACTTCCCGTATGTCGGCACGACTTATCGCTTAACCGAGCATTTCCACTATTGGACGAAAAACGCGCTGATTAATGTCATCGCTCAACCGGAGCAATTTGTGGAAATCAGCGAAGCGCTTGCCGCAGAAAAAGGTATCTCACACGGCGATAAAGTCAAAGTCAGCTCTAAGCGTGGCTTTATTAAAGCCGTTGCCGTAGTAACAAAACGGATCAGACCACTAACGGCGGACGGCAAAACCATTCATACGGTGGGCATTCCAATCCACTGGGGCTTTGCCGCAACCACAAAAGCGAAGAAAGGCTTCTTTGCCAACAATCTGACCGTACGTGCCGGCGATGCCAATACACAAACGCCGGAATCCAAATGTATGTTAGTCAATATCGAAAAAATCACGGAGGCATAAATGGGCGTACAAACTCAAGATATTATCAACGCCTCTGCTACATCGGGGCTGACACCGCCACCACACGCCAGAGATCACAAATTTGAAGTGGCAAAACTGATCGATGTTACTACCTGTATCGGTTGCAAAGCCTGTCAGGTGGGCTGCTCGGAATGGAACGACATTCGAGCCGAGCCGGAAAATTGTGTCGGGGTTTACGATAACCCCGCCGATCTCAATGCAAAAGCGTGGACGGTAATGCGTTTCAACGAAGTGGAAGAAAATGACCGCTTGCAATGGCTGATCCGCAAAGACGGCTGTATGCACTGCGCCGAACCGGGCTGCTTAAAATCCTGCCCGTCGCCGGGGGCGATTATCCAATATGCCAACGGCATTGTGGATTTCCAATCGGATAAATGTATCGGCTGCGGCTACTGCATTGCCGGTTGCCCGTTCAACATTCCAAGAATGAATCCGGACGACAACCGTGTGTACAAATGCACCCTGTGTGTCGATCGGGTCAATGTGGGGCAAGAACCGGCGTGTGTCAAAACCTGCCCGACCGGTGCAATTCGCTTTGGTAGCAAGGACGACATGAAGCATTACGCCGAAAGTCGCATTGCCGATTTGAAATCCCGCGGCTACGAAAATGCCGGTTTATACGATCCGGAAGGGGTCGGTGGCACACACGTAATGTACGTATTACACCACGCCGACAAACCGGAGCTTTATTCAGGTTTGCCGAAAGATCCGCATATCGATCCGACCATCAAACTCTGGAAAGATGTGCTAAAACCGGTTGCTGCCGTGGCAATGGGCGGTTTGGCATTAGCCGAAATCGCACACTATGTATCCATCGGCCCGAATACCGAAGAACTTGACGAACACGAAGATGAACAGGGAGGCAACAATGCGTAAAATCGAGATTGGCAACGACCAAAAAATCGTCCGCCATAAATTGCCCGCCCGCCTAAGCCACTGGCTGTTGGTGATCTGCTTTTTCACCACCGGCTTATCCGGCTTGGCGTTCTTCTTTCCCGATTTTGCGTGGCTGACCGACATTCTCGGCACACCGCAGATCGCCCGTTTCGTCCATCCGTTCACCGGCTTAATTATGTTTGTCGCCTTCGTCAATCTCTGCTTGATCTACTGGCGGCATAACTTTCCGGAAAAAAATGACTGGGTATGGCTGAAAAACATCAAAGAGGTGTTAAAAGGCAACGAACACGCCGTGTCCGACAACGGCAAATATAATCTCGGACAGAAAATGCTATTCTGGACGCTGATTTTGGCGATGTTCACCCTACTTGCTACCGGCATTATTATGTGGCGGCAATATTTCGCCCATAATTTCCCTATTCCTGTAATCCGCATTGCGATTTTACTGCACTCCCTCAGTGCGTTTTTACTGTTCACCGGCATTATGGTACATATGTATATGGCATTCTGGGTGAAAGGCTCGATTCGAGGGATGGTCGAAGGCTGGGTAACGGTGCGTTGGGCGAAAAAACATCACCCACGTTGGTGGCGTGAAGAGTTGCTGCCGGAACTGGAAAAAGAATTGGCAGACAAACAACGAACCAAATAGCCACAAGCGGTCGGTTTCAAACCCAAATTTGCAAACTGACATTCATAAGAGGGGCAACCGCCCCTCCTATTTTCTCAGCCTTTCACAATGTAAAGCATTAAAATGAGTATCCGAATTTTACCCGAAGACCAAATCAAACAAGCGGCAAGCAGTTTTCAGCACCCGCCTCTACTCTTTGCCAACCCGAAAAATCTCTACGCCCGCCGGGCCAAAAGGCTACGCCAACTGGCTGAAAATCACCCCTTTGGCGATTACCTGCAATTTGCAGCACATTTAGTTGACGTTCAACTTGAATTGCTCGAAACACATCCGATTGCTAATATTTCAACGCAACTGACCGCTTGCCTAAGCGATCAGCAAGGCTTAAAGCCCCTTGATATTCAAACGTTTAAACGTTCAAACGAATGGCGCACCTTATTGCTGGCCTTAATTGAAAAGTTCAAACCCTATGCCAACGACAGCGTCCTTGCCACGCTAGAATGGCTGGAAAAAGCAGCGGCAAACGAGCTGGAAACCCTCGCCGATCACCTGCTCAACGAACGCTACGAGCAAGTTGGCGCAGATAAAGCCGTGTTTTTATGGGCAGCGCTTTCGCTCTACTGGGTACAACTCACTCACCAACTGCCCCGCCACATTCAAGGGGAGAACGGCGAACGCCACCGCTGCCCCGTGTGCGACTCCGCCCCCGTAGCCAGCGTCATTCACTTTGGCGATACCCAAGGCTTGCGTTACCTCCATTGCGCCTTGTGCGAAAGTGAATGGAATATGGTACGGGCAAAATGTTCCAACTGCGAACAGTCGGGCAAACTCGACTATTGGAGCTTAGACAGTGTAGAATCGCCAGTCAAAGCAGAAAGCTGCGGCGATTGCGACAGCTACCTCAAAGCGATGTATCAAGAAAAAGATCCTTATGTCGAGCCGATCGCAGACGATCTCGCCACCCTCTTTCTTGATGCGGAAATGGAACAAAAAAACCTCTCCCGTAGCGGCATTAACCCGTTTCTATTCCAAATCGCCGAGTAGTCTATACCATTGCAAGCGGTGGGTTTGGCAAGATTTTTTGCAAAATCTAGCTAAGTTTGATAATGCAAGGTTTGAGTAAATGAAATTATTCCGAAAAAATGTGAGATTTCTTGATTTTTTACCTAGATTTATCAATAAGTTGTAATTTATTTCAGAACAGATTTAAGGTGGTTGAATATCGTTACAAGGCTTAAATTAGATTGAATTATAACCTTTTATCTGAAATGCAAAAAGGCTCGCTAAATTTAAACGCCCTTTAAACTTCACTTAAAGGGAATTTTATTAAAATTTATAAACTAATCCGATTTACTAATAGCAGGCGACATACGGATAAATTCCCTCAAAAGGCTAAATTGATATTTACAAGCGGGTTAATTTTGGCAAAACTTTGCAAAAAACATACCGCACATTAAACCTAGCTTAATGTGCGGTATCCTACTATTTCTTCAACGGAAAACCCGTTTCCCAATCTAAACCCGCCTGTGCCGCCAATTTCTTCACTAATGCCTCATTCGGTTTTTCCATGCTTTCGCCCTCTAACCAACGCTGAAAT
>NZ_JWIZ01000075.1 GCF_001038205.1 Muribacter muris
ATCTCACGAATCCAAAATCCACCGATATTTTCGGGGATAGTGAGTTCAAAAATCACTTGTTTGTTGTTACGGGGATCACGGGATATTGCACTGATATTCGCCTTATATTTTTCTCTTGCCAGTGCTGTTCGGGTTGAATCCGGTGTAACGGTTCTGCCGTTACCGTCTCCGACTGCCATTTTTTGAATGTGTAAGGCACGATTATTTGCTATTGCATTGGCAAAGGCTTGTGCACCATAAGTGGTTAAAACAGAATAGTATAATTTTGCCATTGGGTGTCCTATTGGGGATAAACGCTGATAATTTCGCCGATTTGCTGCCCGATAAAGGCGTTCAAATTGCCAGTGGGTGAAACAGCGATAGCCAGTTGTTTCAGGTGGCGTGAAACGGGTTTAACATCTTCTATTAGCCGGACTAATTCATTGTAGGTCTGTTCGTTCAAGCCGCTTTCAGATACTTCCACACTGAGTTTAAAGGTGCCGGCTTCCGCATTTGGTTGTTCTTGCCACCACTCTTTTAATTCGATCAGGTAGCCGATTGGCTCTATCACACGCTTTACCGCGGAAAGTGTGCCTTTGTGTTTATGAATAAAAAAGGATTGTTTAATGGCAATCCGTTTGACCGTATCCGTCCAATTTTCGTCCCATTTATCCACCGAAAATGCCCACGCTAAATAGGGTAATAGAGGTTCGGGGCAACGGTCGGGGTTGATTAAATCCGGAATTAAAATCGGGTTTTCAACCGCAAGGCGTAAACATTCTGCCGCTCGCTTTTCAAGGGGTGTTGAACCACTGGGGACAAGCGGTCGGTTTGGGGGCGTTTTTTGCACATCATCAGTAGTCATCGGACACCACCATTTCTAATTGAATATCGGTGCAATAACCTGCTTTATGATTGGGTAAAAGCATATCTTGGTTAGGTTGTAGCAGCTCGACACGCTGAACACCCTCAATATGTAAAGCGGCATAAATACCGGATAGGGTAATATCCCGCCCCAGCCGCTTTCGCTCCGCGGTGTAATGCGTTAAACGTTGTAAGGCATTGGCTTTGATCGGTTCATATTCCGGCCCGCGAAACATATGCAGTTTGGCGTGGATTTGATAATCTTCAATCATCGCACTTTGTACTGTTACCCGATCAGCAATCGGGCGAATATCATCGTGGTTTAGCTTTTCCCGTACACTATCTAACACTTCTTGCGTTGCCAAACCTTTACCGGAGCGGGCTAAAACCGTTACCGTTACATAGGCAGGCTGTGGAGATTCCACCGACACATCGGCGACATCACTGTGTGCCGATAGGGCGTGGAAAATATAGGCTGAACGGGGGCCGGCAACCGACATTCCCTCAAAAGCTAACTGGGTGCGTAAACGGAAATCACTGTCGTTTTCTAAAATTTCCGCTTTCGGCGGCATTGCCGTTAAATCCTCTGCCTGAATCACCAACCGTTTTACATTAAAATTCGCTGCGATTACATCTAAATCGTTACCTGTTGCATAGGCAAGCATTGTTGCTTTCGCTGCATTATTGATACGTTGGCGTTCCAGTAGTTGTAAGTAGCAATTTTCTTGCAATAATTTAGTAATCGGTTCAGATTCAAGAGCGAGCCTTGCTTGCCAAAAGGCGTGCTCATCTTCGGGGTAAAGGGAGATAAATTTTGCCTTACGCTCTGCCAATAGCGTTTCGTAATCCAAGGTTTCCAGCACATCGGGAGCTGGTAATTTGGAGAGATCAATCATTTCACTCATAACTTAAATTCAGGTTTGATAAGGTGAGCTTGGTTTGGCTCTTTTTGACAATCGCCTCTAGCGAGCCGGTAACTTGATGAGCGTGAGCAAGGCGTTGAATGCTGACTTTAAAGGCTTTCACCTCAATTCTCGGCTCCCACTGCTTCAACGCCATTACGCACGCAGCCGAAATTTGTAAGGCAAGCCCTGCGGAGAGTGGACGGTCAATCAATTTGAGTAAATGGCTGCCGTAATCCCGCCGCATTATTCTTGAGCCTTTGGGCGTAAGCAGAATATCGCTGATAGATTGCTTGATATGCTCAATCTCACTCTCTAGCCGTTCGCCGGTTTGTCTGTTCATTAGCTTGGGGTATCCGTTTTCTTGCCACCGCGCTCTACGCCCGTGTGGGTATGGTTTTTCAAGGAAATGCCACCACCCCTGACATCATTTGCCGCCGAAACACTACCCTGCGAGCTGATATTGCCTGTGGCACTCACGGCTTTTTGTACCTGTAAATCACCGGTGCAAATAACCGTTGGGCAATTTAAGGTGATCGTGCCACTGGCTTGAATTTCAGCGGTTTTGCAATGTTTTGCCGATAAATGACCGCTTGCGTGGTTGTAACTGACCGTTGCGCCGTCTGGAAAGGTGATCAGATGTTCATCACCGTTTTGGCTCGGTGCGTTTTGGGTATAAATGCCGACTAAAACAAGAGCGGTGGTCAACTCACCGCTGACTGCAAGTATCAGGCACTGTTCGCCCACCGTTGGTGCAGACCAACTTTGGGTTGTGCCGGCACGATGTGCCAACCACGGCAGCCAAGTCGTCAGAATCTCGCCGGATTGCACTTTGACTTTGGCATTGGCGAAATCCACCTCAGCTATCGTGCCAAAGCGGATCAGATTATCTAAACGGCGGATAATTTCAGCGGTTTGAGGCATTTTGATAAGCGAGGGTTAAAAATGCCGATATTGTGTGGGGTTATGGGGCGTTAAGCGAGTGTTGGGATATGTGAAAAGACAAATGACAGGCAAACAAAAAGCGACCGTAGTCGCTTGCGTTTAGAGCCAATCTTCATAATTTAATGAATCGACCCGTTTAAATTCTTTAACGTTATGAGTAATTAAGGTTAAATGACGGCTGATCGCTTGAGCGGCAATTTGGACATCATATGCACCGATAGGCTGCCCTTGCTGCGCTAATTCCGCTCTAATTTTACCGGCAATACGGGCATCTTGGGAGGAAAAAGGCACAATTTCAAACGGTAATTTATCCAATTTAGCAAGGTTTTCCGCTTTAC
>NZ_JWIZ01000076.1 GCF_001038205.1 Muribacter muris
CGGATTTTAACCTATTGAAATAATTTGATTTTTATAAAGGACACACGCAGTGTGTCCCTACAAGTGAACAAAAAACAACTTTGTGCAACTGCTACAGAATATTGATTTTTTGTAATTATGCTGCGAAAAAGGCGGTGGTATATTTAGCAATCACCAGTTCCTCGTTAGTTGGAATGACGTAGGCGGAATGTAGCGATTTTTCGGTAGTAATTTCACCACTGTTGCCGAAACGGGCGGCAAGGTTGCGTTGCTGATCGAGTTCAAAACCTAAAATGGTCAGTTTTTCTAACACCAAGCGGCGTACCAGTTCGGAGTTTTCGCCGATCCCGCCGGTAAACACAATCGCATCAAGCTGATTGTCGAGCAGCATCGCATAAGCGCCTATATATTTTACCAAACGGTGAATATAGACTTCCAACGCAATGCGGCAATTTTTATCTTGTTCGTAATGTTCGGTAATGTAGCGGAAATCGCTGCTGCTACCGCTCAAGCCGAGCAAGCCCGATTGTTTGTTGATTAAGTTGCTGGTTTCTTCGGTAGAAAGATCCAATTTCTGTTTGAGGTAAATTAACAACGCCGGATCAATATCACCGCAGCGTGTTCCCATTACTAATCCTTCGCACGGAGTGAAGCCCATTGATGTATCAATACTCTCGCCGTTTTTGATTGCCGTGATAGATGCACCGTTACCCAAATGGCAGCTAATCATATTCAAATCGGATAACGGCTTGCCGAGCTGCTCCGCCGTTTTATAAGCAATGTAATAATGGCTGATGCCGTGGAAACCATAGCGACGAATGCCGTATTGCTCGTAGAGGGAAATCGGTAGCGGGTAGAGGTAAGCGTGAGCTGGCAGCGTGGCGTGGAAGCCCGTATCAAACACCGCCACATTTTTGGCTTTTAAGTGTGGAAAGGCGGTTTGTGCCGCGCGTACTCCCATAATATTTGCGGGATTGTGCAACGGGGCGAGTTCAAACAGTTTTTCCACTTCGCCGATGACTTCTTCGGTAATTAAGGTCGGCTGATGATATTTTTCGCCGCCGTGGGTGATGCGATGCCCGATGGCTTGAATGCTCTCTTTTAATTGCGGGTAATCGGCAAGGATCTTATCGGTAACAAAGGTCAGTGCATCGGTATGGGTTGAGTGAGGGGCGAGGGGCGCGTTAAATTTCTCACCAGCGTATTTCCAGCTGATTTTTGCCTCTGCCAGCCCCAAACATTCCGCTAAACCGGACAGCAGGCTTTCTTCACTGTGCGGATCGATAATCGAAAATTTTAACGATGAACTGCCGCAGTTAATTACCAAGATATTATGTTGCTTCGACATTATAATTCCCCCATATTAGATGTTATGATTAAAGCAATTGCCGAAAGGTTTCAGCATAGTTTTAAAGTCTCCCACAATCAACCACCAAACCGCAATTTTGTGATAGAGATCATAAAATGTGTGGGCTACAAGCGGTCGGTTGCCCACTATTTTTTGCAAAATATAATGGACGCAAGCGGTGCGTTTACCTGTGAGCAAGCATTTAGTTTTTACAACGCCGACATAACACTGCCTATTTTTGCCGGAAACCGACCGCTTGCCGATAAAATCTAAGCCCGAAAATCCCGTTTTCGCACCCCTAACAACCAGAGGGTCGGGAAATAGCTGATGATGGCTAAGCCGATTAACCAGATAATCCAGTGAATTTTTTGCCAGAGCGACAGCACGAACCATTGTTCGAGGGCTGGGCAGAAATAGGAGACGGCTGCGCCCATTATGCAGCCGGCGATCAACAATTTCAGTGCAAAAATTGCCGTTTTGCCGCTGAGATTATAAATATTGCGTTGGGCTAAGCCTCGATAGAGCAGGCTCATATTCACTGCCGCCGATAAGGTGGAGGCGATCGCCAAACCTAAATAGCCGAACGGGATAGCAAATACGCCGAAGCCGATATTGCTGACGGCGGCAATTATGCCGATTTTGACCGGCGTTTTGGTGTTTTGGTGAGCATAAAAGCCGTTAGCCAGCACGTTAATCAACATATAGCTGATAAGCCCGAAACACATTACAAACAGAGCTTGGGCGGCGGCAACGGCATCTGTGAGCTGGAATTTACCTCGCATAAACATTGTCATCATCAAGGGTTCGGCGAGGATCATCATTCCAATCATCGCCGGAATACCGAGCAACAGTACCATTCTCACCCCCCAATCCATTGTGCTTTGGAATTGGAAGTGGCGTTCGGCATCATTCAACGCCTTCTGTTTGGCAATGCGGGAAAGGCTCGGCAAAATCACAGTGGAAATGGCAATGCCGAATAAGCCGAGGGGAAATTCAATTAGGCGGTCGGCATAGTAGAGCCAGCTAATCGAACCGGTAACCAGAAAACTGGCGATCACTTGGTTGAGCAGCAGGTTAAGCTGAGTAACGGAAACACCGAACAGTGCCGGAATCATCAAATTCCGCACTTTTTTCACCCCCTCATCGTGCCACGCCCATTTCGGCTTGACCAATAGCCCCGCCTGTTTCATAAACGGAATTTGGAAGAGAAATTGCAGTAAACCGCCTAAAAATACCCCCCACGCTAAAGCCGTATCGGGCGAGTCAAAATAGGGTGCGCCCCACATTGCTACCGCAATGATTGCCACATTCAACAGAACGGGCGAGAACGCCATTACGCCGAATTTGCCGAGGGTATTCAGCACCGCGCCGGATAGTGCCACAAACGTGATAAACCATAAATAAGGGAAAGTGATTTTCAGCAATAGTGAGGCTTGGGTGAATTTATCCGCATTTTCGTCGCCGTTAAGCCAATCGACAAACCAGCCCGTGCCGAATAGTGCCGCGATTATCGGTGAGGCAAGCATTGCGACAAGGGTAACAATCGTAACTAAGCCGCCCAATGTGCCGGACACTTTGGCGATAAATTCACGGGTTTTGTCGATGTTGTTATCGGCGTTATATTCCGCTAACACCGGCACGAAGGCTTTGGAAAATGCGCCCTCGGCGAATAAACGGCGCAGAAAGTTCGGAATGCGGTTGGCAAATAAAAAGACATCGGCTGCCACGCCCGCGCCCAATAAATTTGCCACCACAATATCACGGATTAAGCCTAAGATGCGGGAGAGTAGGGTCATTGTGCTGACGATCATTCCCGATTTTAATAATTTTTTGCTCACGATGTTCTCGGTGTAAAGTAAAAATTGATCGGAATTTTAGCAGTTTGTTATAGGAAAATCAGAAAAAAACTGCTAAAATCCGCCCCTATCTTTTACACAAGAACCGTTCTTGCGTGAACGATGTTATTTTCAAGCCCGTGTCTCGTTGAAAATGAAACTTTAAACTATCGATAGCACATAAAACTGCGGTTTTATGTTTTTTATTTTTACACAGATATTTTTTAGGAGTTTGACCTTGGCTAATATCAAGTCAGCAAAAAAACGCGCGATTCAATCTGAAAAACGTCGCCAACACAACGCAAGCCAACGCTCAATGATGCGTACATTCATCAAAAAAGTTTACGCAGCAGTAGCAACTGGCGATAAAGCTGCTTCACAAGCTGCTTTCGTTGAAATGCAAAAAGTGGTGGACAGAATGGCTTCTAAAGGCTTAATCCACGCAAACAAAGCGGCTAACCACAAATCAAAATTAGCTGCGCAAATCAAAAAATTAGCATAATTTTTTGCCAATTTTGAGAAAAAAACCGACCGCGTGGTCGGTTTTTTTATCGGCTGAAAACCCGTTTTTGTGCCTTTGCAGCGATAAATTTGAGCAGCACAGGCGGGGGAATTCGGCTTGCTTTTCGTTGCCGTTGTGTTAGGGTGAATGCCCACATTCTTTTTATAAAGGGAGTAAGAAAATGCAACGCCGTCAATTTTTACAATTCACCTCGCTCGGCTTAGCCTATTTGACTTTGCCGAAATATGTGTTTGCCGGACAGACCCGCTTAAATGTGCCGGCTGCCTTGCAGGGCAATCCGCTACTGGATTTTAGCGGCTTGCCGGCTTTCTCCAAAATCAAGCCGGAGCACGTTAAGCCGGCGATCGATTTTCTGATTGCCGAGTGTCGAACCCTGACCGATAAACTGTCTGCCCAAACCAACCCCACTTGGCAAAATTTCTATTTGCCGTTGGCGGACGTTAATACGAAATTATCGCAGGTGTGGACGCTTGTCGGGCATCTCAAAGGGGTAAAAAGCGATGACGCCATTCGCAAAGCCCACGAAGTCTCACAAAAATCGATGACCGATTACAGCACTTGGGCGGGGCAGCATCAAGCCTTATACCAAGCCTATCTGACCCTGAAAGCTAGCCCTGAATTTCAGCAATACGACCTCGCCCAACAAAAAGCGATTGACGATGTGTTGCTGGATTTCCGTTTATCCGGCATTAGCCTGCCTGAAGACAAGCGGGCGGATTATGCCAAAATTATGCAAACGCTTTCCGAATTGGGCAGCAAATTTAGCAATAATGTGCTGGACGCGACGGCAAAATGGGAAAAACGCATTCAAGATCCCGCTGAACTCGCCGGCTTAAGCGAGCGGGCATTGGCGGCAGCGAAAGAGTCGGCGGAGAGTAAAAATCAGTCCGGCTATCGGATTACCCTTGATTATCCGAGCTACTCGGCGGTGATGACCTATTGCGAAAATGCGGCACTGCGGGAAGAAGTGTACAAAGCCTACGTCAGTCGAGCGTCCGAATTATCGGATCACACACTGGATAACAGCCCAATTATCGACCAAATTTTAGCCCAGCGTTTCGCATTGGCGAAATTACTCGATTTTGACAGCTATGCCGACTATTCCCTCGCCACCAAAATGGCGGAAAATCCGCAGCAAGTGCTGGATTTTTTGAACGATTTGGTCAAGCGCAGCCGCCCGCAAGCGCAAAAAGAGCTCGCGGAACTTGCCGAGTACGCCAAAACCGAATTTGGCGTGCCAACCTTGAATGCGTGGGATGTTGCATTTTACAGCCAAAAACAGAAGAACAGCCGTTATGCAGTCAATGACGAAGCACTGCGTCCTTATTTTCCGGAACAAAAAGTACTGGCAGGTTTGTTTGAGATCTGCAAGCGGTTGTTTAATCTCACTATTTTGCAAAAAGACGGCGTGGACGTGTGGGACGACAGCGTACGCTTTTTTGACGTGTTTGACGGGCAAAATCAGCTACTCGGTTCGTTCTATTTCGACCCTTACGCCCGTGAAAATAAACGCAGCGGTGCGTGGATGAATGGCGTGATCTCCCGCCAAAAATTAGCGGACGGCAACCTTGAAAAACCGGTTGCGTTTTTGGTGTGTAATTTCACCAAACCGTTGAAAGACAAGCCTTCACTGCTGTTACATCAAGAGGTGGAAACACTGTTCCACGAATTTGGACATACCCTGCACCATTTGCTGACCCAAGTGGACGTGGCGGCGGTATCCGGTATTAACGGTGTTCCTTGGGACGCGGTGGAGTACCCGAGCCAAATGCTTGAAAATTGGTGCTGGCAGGCGGAGTCTTTGAAGTTGATTTCCGGTCATATCGACACCGGTGAACCGTTGCCGGATAAGTTATTAGAGAACATCTTACAGGCGCAAAATTACCAGTCTGCCTATAAAATGGGGCGGCAATTACAGTACGGCTTGTTGGATTTCCGCCTGCATACCGAATATCAACCGACAAAAGCCGGGTTTGTCCGCCAAATTGCAAACGAGGTAGAAGCGCAAGTGTCGGTGGTGGCATTGCCGCCTTATTACCGTTTTGAAAACGCCTTTAACCACATTTTTGCCGGCGGCTATGCGGCAGGTTATTACAGCTATATGTGGGCGGACGTTTTGGCTGCGGATTCCTTCTCCCGCTTTGCAGAAGAAGGCATTTTAAACCGTGAGGTCGGGCAAGCCTTTGTGGATCACATTTTATCCCAAGGCGGTACACGCTCACCAATGGCATTGTTCAAACAATTCCGTGGGCGAGAACCCCGTCTTGATGCGTTGCTCAAACAGCAGGGCATTTTATAACCCCCTTCGGCACAACCTAGATTGTGCCGTTTTTTTGCCCTTTTTTATGATAACTATTCAAATGCTAATAATTTTCAATTAAAATATTGCTTTATGTAAATTTTGCTCGGTATTTTTGTGTTTATTGTTCAAAATGCGTCTTTTCGATTGGCAGATAGACCTATTCTCCACCCCATTTCGCTCACGTTTGAATCGGGTAGAGTTTATGGCTTGATTGGGCATAATGGATCTGGGAAATCGACTTTGATTAAGCTACTCGCTAAGCAACAGCCCTTATCGTCTGGAGAAATCAGCTTTAATGATAAGCCACTTTCTCGCTGGTCAGCTCGTGCTTTTGCGAAACAAGTGGCGTATTTGCCCCAACATTTGCCGACTGCCACTCAACTCACCGCCAAAGAATTGATCGCAATGGGGCGTTATGCGTGGAATGGTTTATTTGGTCGTCAAACCGCCCAAGATAAGCAAGCGATTGAACGGGCGATGACGCTCACCGATACCCATATTTTTGCCGAGCAATGTGTCGATGTGCTATCGGGCGGCGAGCGTTCTCGCATTTGGTTGGCAATGTTACTTGCCCAACAGAGCCAATTTTTGTTGCTGGACGAACCCTTGGCAGCCCTTGATATTGCCCACCAAGTCGAAGTAATTGAATTAGTCCATCGCTTAAGCCGAGAGCTTAATTTAGGCGTGATTATTGTGATCCACGACATCAATCTCGCCGCTCGTTATTGCGATCACCTCATCGCCCTGCACAGTGGGCGGCTACTTGCACAGGGCGATGCTCACCAAATCGTGAATACCGCCTCCCTTCAAGCGATTTATGGGATTGAACTGAATGTGATTTCCCACCCTGCCACCCAACGCCCTGTGAGTTTTTACTGATGAAATCCCTATTTAAACTCTTACAAGCGGTGCTTTGCTCACTCTTTTTTGCTAATCCACTCTTTGCCACGCCCAAAGCGGTCGCAACGCTAGACTGGACGGTCGCTGAAACCTTGCTTGCATTGGGCGAAACACCTGTTGCGGTCGGCGATAAACCGAGCTATCAAGTGTGGGTTGCCGAACCTGCTTTACCGCCCGAAGTAGTCGATTTGGGTGTGCGGTTGCAGCCGAACCCTGAACAAATTTTCAACGTTGCACAACAATATCCACAGGGGCTAATCTTCATCAACAGTGGCTTTTATCAGCAGGCTCACTCCACGTTAGCGAAAGTGGCGGACGTTGCAACGGTAGATTTCTACCAACAGGGCGAGGCGTGGCAAAATGTGCTAACTGCAACCAAACAGGTGGCAACGCTTATCGGCAAGCCACACACCTTTGACACTTTGCACCAACGTTATTTGCAAAAAATTGAGACAATCCGCCCGCTTGTTGCCCCATTTGCTGAACGCCCGATAGCGTTAGTGCAGTTTAGCGATAGCCGCCACTTGCGGATTTATGCGGAAAATAGCCTATTTGGTGCGGTGTTGAGCCAGCTCGGTTTTCAGAATGCGTGGCAGGGGTCGCACAATCAGTGGGGCTTTGAATGGATTGACGTTACCCAGTTGGCGAAGTTGCCGAAAAATAGCCGTCTGGTTGTGGTAAAACCTTACCCTACCAATCTCGGTTCAGCCTTGCAACACAATACGCTTTGGCAACATTTAGCCTTGGCAAACGACCCTGTTATTCTGCCGCCAATTTGGACATTTGGCGGTTTGCCTGCCGCGGAACGCTTTGCCCACGCATTCAGCCAAGCGTTGCAAACGGGGGGTGAACAATGGTAACACGCATTAGCCTATTTTTCGGCGTGCAAGCGGTCGCTTTCGTCCTATTATCTGCCATTTTGCTCGGCGTACAGTTGCCAACCAACGGCAACCTATTCGTCCTGTTTCAGCCAAGCGACTCCCTTGCGATGTTGCTCATTCAAAATTACAGCCTGCCACGCATTGCAATGGCGTTATTGGCTGGGGGATTATTGGGCTTTGCTAGTTTGCTTTTGCAACAGGTGATGAACAACCCGCTTGCCTCAGATAACACACTCGGCATTAGTGCAGGGGCTCAATTCGCCCTGTTTCTCGCCGCTATTTTTGTGCCGCACAGTTTGGAATGGGGAGCAAGCCTAATTGCCCTGATTGGAGCAGGCTTAAGCCTGCTGTTAGTGCTAACCCTCGCAATGCGGAAAACAATGTCGCCACTCTTATTAGTGTTGGCAGGCTTGGTGGTAAATCTCTATTTTGGGGCATTTTCCGCCTTGATGATGTTGTTCTTCCCCGAAGAATCTCGTGGCTTGGCACAATGGAGTGCCGGCTCACTGGTGCAAGAAAGCTGGCGAGACAGCCAATGGCTTGCGGTGCAAGCCGTGCCTTTGGTGCTGATTATTGCAATGCTGATTCGCCCGTTGAGTATTTTGGCGTTGAACGACAACAACGCCCAAAACTTAGGCGTGCCAGTTGTTCGGTTACGTTTAATCGGTGTATTGGTGAGTGCTACGCTTATCGCAGGGGTAGTGAGTGCGGTGGGAATGCTCGGTTTTATCGGCTTGGCAGCGGCAACGCTCGTCCGCCAACTCGGTGTGCGAACCTTGAAATATCAGCTTATCGGGGCGTTATGCGGTGGGGCGTTATTATTAGCCAATACTGATTTAGTGTTGCAACTGCTTGCTCATTTTTACGCCATTCATCTACCCACAGGGGCAGTTACCGCATTACTCGGCACGCCATTATTGCTATGGCTGATGTTCCGAGCCTTGCCAACGGGACGTTTAAGCGAAACCGTTACACAAGTTCAAAAACAAGCTCCACGCAAACTGTGGCTTTGGATTTTTTTAGGGCTGGCTATTACGCTTTGGCCCGCTCTCTCATTGGGTAAAGGCGGAAATGGTTGGGCGTGGCAAGAATTGAGCGAAAATTCATACATTGCCCTACGCTATCCACGCGTGTTAATTGCGTTAGCGGTTGGGGCGTTGCTGGCGGTCGCAGGTGTGCTGTTACAGCGTTTAACTCTCAACCCAATGGCAAGCCCCGAATTATTGGGGATTTCATCGGGGACGAGTATGGGGGTTTTAATCGCTCTGTTTAGCGTTTCCCAGTTGCCATCCCATTGGATCTGGCTGGCGGGCATTGCAGGGGCATTACTCGCTTTAGCGGTGCTGATGTGGATTAACCAAGCGAACGGAATGTTGCCCGAAAAAGTGTTACTGACGGGGATTAGCCTTTCCGCTCTGTTCGATAGCCTACAACGTTTGGCGATTGCCAGTGGCGATCCAAGGGTAAATCAGCTTATTGTGTGGACATCGGGTTCAACCCAACACATCACCGCTGAGATTGCCGTGCCATTTTTTGTGGTGGCGATTGGCTTGGTGGCGGTCAGCCTGCTGTTTAGCCGTTGGCTCACACTGTTTTTGCTACAAACCCCAATGGCACAGGCTCTCGGCTTAAATGTGGTGCAAGCACGTTGGATTTTGATTGTGCTGAGTGCGGTCTTATCCGCCTTAGCCACTTTGCTGATCGGGCCTTTGAGTTTTATCGGCTTGCTTGTTCCGCAAATCGTGCGTTGGCTCGGCGTGGTGAAAGCTCACCAACAATTATGGATTTCAGCACTGCTCGGCGGTTGGCTAATGTTGCTTGCCGATTGGCTAGGACGGCAGATACTGTTTCCCTACGAAGTGCCGGCAGGTTTAGTCGCCACGCTGATCGGCGGCAGTTATTTTTTAGTGATGATCAGACGAATTTAACCAATACAAGCGGTCGGTTTAAGGCAAAATTTTGCGATATTCAAAGAAAATGTAGGGCCGCCTCGTGTATCTGCCCAAAAAGCAATGCAATATCGCAAAAAAATGCTCCAATCGTACCGCTTGGGATCACAATTTCCCTTACTTTTTATAGGATACTTAAATGAAAAAACATTTTTTCTACTCGAACACCGCCATTGCGGTGATGATGGCAATTAGCCCTGCATTTGCGAATGAAGCCCCTACGCAACTTGATGAAATCAGCGTGATCGGCTCTGTCGCTAAAGTGGGCAAAGTGGACTATATCACGCCACGTTCAACCAGTGTGCTTTCGGCGGAAAAGCTCAAAGATCAGGGCGTTCATCAACTTGATGAGGCTACTCGCTACGAGGCCGGGGTAAATAGCCAACAATATGGGGCAGATTTGGACTCAACAGATTGGCTCAAAATTCGGGGCTTTGATGCCACCGTGCGAGTTGATGGTGCGTCCATTTACAAAGGCGGCTATTTCGGCTGGAATCCGAATATCTATGGTTTGGAAACCATTGAGATCGTCAAAGGAGCGGATTCTTTAACCTACGGTACGGCTCAAACTGGGGGCTTGATTAACCTCATTAGCAAACGTCCAACCAAAGAGCCAAAAGGCGAAGTGGAATTCACACTCGGCAATCGCAATGAACGTGGCATTGCCGCCGATGTCAGCAATGCGATCAGCGATAATCTGCGTTTTCGTTTAGTGGGAAATTATGCCAAACGTGATGGCGAAACCAACAAAACGTGGGTCGAAAATTACTATTTCGCACCAAGTTTGGCGTGGGATATTTCCGACAAAACCCATTTGACTGTGTTAGCCAGCCTCCAAAAAGATGTTGGTGTGCCAACGACCAACTTTTTCCCAAAATATAGTGTTTTGACCGCAGGTAACATTCCCAACCGCACCAATTATGGACAAAATGATCACAACTATTTAAACCGTGTGCAATCAACAATCGGTTATGAATTTAGCCACCAATTTGGCGAAGGCTACACTTTTGCCCAAACCTACCGTTTCGCCCATAACGACTCCAAACAATTTGTGACCAGTTATGGCTATATGTTGGACGATGTAATGGCAAATAAAAGTGCCACTTACGCCAATGGCACGGCTCGTAGCCATACCGTTGATAACCGTTTAACGAAAATGTGGAAAAACGACCGCCTTACCAACAGCCTCACCGCTGGGTTAGATTATAGCCACCATAAAGTTGATGGCGTGTATGGGTTTGCCAGCGAACCACAATATGCTTTCAATGTGTATCGCAATAATGGTCTCCCAATGCCACAACCAAGCGTGCCAGCCTATCAGGACAAGCAACGCCAAACGGGAATTTACTTACAAAATCAATTCCAATTAGACGACAAACTCACCGTCAATCTAGGCGTTCGCCGTGATTTTGCCAAAGGTTCAGCCAACAGTTTCGGATCACAAACCCAGTATAATCTTAACCATACTTCATATTCGGCTGGGGCAATGTATATGACCGATCTTGGTTTCGCCCCGTATGTGAGCTATTCGGAATCCTTCCGCCCAATTTCAGGCAATGACGGACAAAACCAATACAAACCTTACGAGGGTAAACAATACGAAGTGGGTTTCAAATACTTGCCGTCCTTTGTTGATGGCACATTCTCGGTGGCGTACTTTGATTTAAGCGAGAAAAATGCCCTCGTTAATGCGGCAAATGACGGAGCTTCCACCCAAGCTGTCAAGCAAACAAGCAAAGGGGTAGAGATTCAGGCTGATTTAAACTTAACCGAACAGCTTTCCACCACATTATCCTACACCTATATGAACGCCAAAACACGCTCAACTCAAGACGTGGACACACCTGCTCAACCTCGTCACAGCTATGCGGCAATGGTCAATTATGCCTTTACGGATAGTGCATTGACAGGCTTAAAAGTGGGAGCTGGATTGCGTTATACTGGCACAACAAGCGATAAATTAGGCAACGCAGGGATTAAAGTCCCCGCTCGCACACTCGTGGATTTAATGGCGAAATATGCCATTAACGACCGCTGGGAAGCCCGTGTAAATGTCTCGAACTTGGCGAATAAAAAATATGTCAGCTCGTGCTATTACGCCTGCTACTACGGCGAAGGACGCAAAATCACGGCGAATGTGAGCTATAAATTTTAACTAATATCATCGACTAAGGTGGATCAGACAAGCGGTCTGTTCCGCCTTTCTTTTTGCAAAATAAATTTACTGTATGAATTGACAGGGTGGAAAAATACTGTATTATACTGTTTATCTAAACAGTAAATAAGGAGTCGGTATGAAAGTATTGGATATACGTTTTGTGAAAGAACGTGATACGAAAAAGCTAGCAATGCAAGAGCAGACAATGGATAAATTGTTGGAAAGGCTGCCGGAGCGCATTGCAGAGAAATTTGAGGATGTGAATGTGAGGGTACGCTTTTCCAGTGCTTCCGGTTTTGATATTTCGGGCTTTCGGGGCGATGAAAAAGAGGACTTTTTAGCCTTCTTGGAAGAACTGTGGGACGATCCGTTTTTGCTTGAGGATTAAGCATTATTTGGAACGGGACGTAATAACGCCCCGCAGCGTCAATTTGCTCAGCCGTTTGATATTGGCTTTTGCAGATAGCCCAAGATAAAATTAGCGATTTGCACGATATTATTGATATTTAAGTGGTTTTTCCTTGCTAAAGGGTAATCCGTGGCGGTGGCGAGGGTGAAGTCGTCCATCTCTGGCAAAGGTTTGGCGATGCCTTGACGGTGTAACTGAATTTTGGGTAGTGGTTCGTGTTTAAAACCTTCGACTAAGATGAGATCGAGTTGCTGGCTGTCAAATTGGGCTACCAACTGGGCGAAGCTTGCGGGGAGGGCTGTTTCGGTCATCAATGCCCAGCGTTGATCGCAGGCAATCATTGTCGGGTTTGCCCCTGCCAGCCGCAAACGGTGGCTGTCTTTGCCGACTTTATCCACTTCAATATGGTGGTGGGAATGTTTGATTAGCCCGACCCGCAGTCCCCGTTGGTTTAAGAGAGGGATCAGTTTTTCTAACAAGGTTGTTTTGCCCGTACCGCTGTGTCCGGTAATTGCCAAAATAGGCGTTTTGCAAAATGGGAATGGAATCTGCCCGCTTGCAAAATCTGCCTCGCAGTTAAAATTGCGGAAAGCCTGTGGTTGTTCGGAAAAATCGACCGCCACGCTTTTTTGTGTCGCAAAGAAATGCAACAAACGGCGTTGCCCTTGTGTCAGATAGGTTTTCAGAGCGGGTTCGACACTGCGATGTAGCAGGGCAAATGCCGGGTGAGGGCGTTCACCATCGTGGGCGTAGGCGATCTGTGCTTGGTTGATCGTGATTGCCGTATGCAGTTTTTTGAGCAAATTTTCGGGCAGTAACGGGCTGTCGCACGGCACGAATAGCAGATAATCCCCGTTAATATGGGCAAAGCCGGACAGCATACCGCTTAATGGCCCTTGGAAATCGGGTAGCTGATCGGCATATTGGGGTAAATCGGGGTAGAGGCGAGCGTATTCGGCTTGCAAGCGGTTGATATTCAAAACAATATTGCAAACTTGCGGGCGTAGCCGTTCAAGAATATGGCTAATGAGAGGTTTACCTGCCCAGTGTTGCAATCCTTTCGGTTTGCCGTTTAAGCGGCGGGCTAACCCACCGGCTAAAATCACAGCGGAAATATGCGTCATTTTTCTCCCCTTATTTTGCAAAATGAGGGGTAACAGTATATGATTTCGCCCTGTTTTCGACAAATTTTTTTAAGGATTGTGAAATGAAATGTAAGCGTTTAGAGGAAGTGTTGGAGTTACTCGGCGAGCATTGGCGCAAAGAGCCGGATTTACATTTGCTGGATTTATTGCATAAGTTGGCGGAAGAAGTGGGCAAACCGCAACAATTAGATGCACTGCGTGATGAGGTGCTGATTTATCAGCTCAAAATGCGGGGCAAGGACAAAGCGGAGGCTATTCCGGGGCTGAAAAAAGATTATGAAGATGATTTTAAAACCGCATTATTGCGAGCCCGTGGAATTTTAACCGACTGATTTGGTCAAACACATTTTTAATAAAGAGGAAATCTGAATGAAAAAATTACCTTTGAAGGCCGCTTTCGTAGCATTATCTGCCCTTTTTGCGATTCAGCCGAGCGTGATGGCACAGGATTTTAGTGAAGGCAAGCACTATATTGAAGTCCGCCAAGTGCCTTCTACTCAAAAAGAAGTGGTCGAGTTTTTCTCGTTCTACTGCCCGCACTGCTATGATTTTGAATTAAATTATAAAATTCCAAGTAAAATCAAAGCAAAATTGCCGGAAGGCGCGGTGCTGAAACAGTACCACGTGAATTTCTTAGGTCGTCAGTCTGAAAATTTAACTCGGGCTTGGGCGTTAGCAATGGCATTGGGCGTGGAAGATAAGGTGAAAACGCTGTTGTTTGAAAATGCCCAAAAAGATGCGATTAAATCAATGGACGATATTCGCACTATCTTTATCGCAAATGGCGTGAGTGCCGAGCAGTTTGACGGCGGTATCAACAGTTTTGCGGTAAACGGGTTAGTCAATAAACAGGTGCAACTGGCGGAGAGCTTTAAAGTGCGCGGTGTGCCGACCTTTTTTGTGAATGAGCAGTTCCAGATCAATGCGGAAGGCTTTTCCGATGTTTCCTCAATGGGTGAATTTATCGACCGTTATGTTGATGCTGCACTGTATTTAATTAAGAAATAGTTATAAATCAGTAAGCAGATATAACTACTTAGGTAAAAAAGACCATCTTTTATTAAAAGATGGTCTTTTTAATACATTCTATAGAAATAATTACGATATTTCTAAGTTACTACCATTGATAACCAACGCTACCACCCCAGTTAACATCTTTTCGTGTATTAACGCTAACACCGAGTTTTAGGTTAACTTTATTATTGTCAGAGTTCTTTGAGTAACCAATCGCAATAGCCTCTTCACCACGATAGCCACCTACAGCCGCTGATACAGCACTTTTACCAGGTAAAGTTGGAGTTTGTAAGAAACTTAAAGCTGTTGCCCCTGCGATACCTGCACGTAGGCGTTTATTTTGCTGTGCGATATCCTTTTCAAGATCTCTTAATTGGCTGACATTTACAGCATCCGTTAGTTCTGTTCCACGAGCTACTCTAGTAATGCGTTTGTCATTACCATTCACACCTTGTTTATTGATGTATTCGTGATTATTGACCGAAACACTTTCACTAGCTTTAACATTAGCTGCTTCTACATCTTTTGCTTTAACTTTTTCGGCAGCAGTGATGTTTTTAGCATTGACATTGTTAGTGGCAGTAACGTTAGTGGTATTGACATCAGTCGCTTTAACGTTGGTTGCTTCTACATTT
>NZ_JWIZ01000077.1 GCF_001038205.1 Muribacter muris
GGCAATAAGGCTTGATTAAGAATATCTGCTCTGCTCATTGCTCCCCCTATGGCTCGCCTTTGGTTTTCAGGATTTGTAAAATTGAACGCCAAACCGACCGCGTGTTCGCCTGCTTTTGCTCGGCGGCTAATGCCCGATGTTGTTCAATCAGGCGGTTAATTTTGGCTTCAAGCTGGGCGAGCAGGTCGTAGGTTTGCTCGGTGTCGAGCTGTGCCATTTCCTGCCGCCGCTCAAGCCGATTTAGGCGTTGCTCGGCAAAATAGAGCCTACGGCGTTGGCTGATTTTGCGTTGACGTTGGTTTGGCATAAAAGCCCCCTTTTTTGTGTATAAAATCCGCAATTTGCGGAATTTAGGGTGCAGAAAACCTGCAACCCTATTCGGCTGCTTATTTAGTTGTGGAAATAAACAGGGGAGTTAATGTGCTTGATTGGTGCGAATAATGTGTTCGAGACGATCAAACATCGCTTTTTGGAAGCGTTCGGCTAGGTTGATCATCACTTGTTCTTTGCCTTTTTTCGGCATTGGTGTCAGCCTGCCATCTTCTAGCATTTTTTTCACCGTTGGAATGCTGACACCGGTTCGGCGGGCGTACTCTTTAATTGTTACTTCCGCCGTGTCTAGCGTGATATTGAATGCAACATTGATGACTGGTTCCATCATTATTCCCCTAACCCGTATCTTACTAAGCAATAAACGCCGGCAACGGCAGCAGCAATAGCCGCGCCTTGCAGATAGCCTGCCGGCTCATAGTATTTGGCTTTTCTGCCGAGTGGCACGCTTATTAGCCAACAAACGGCGGCAAGCGATAACATCAGCAGGGCGATGATGAGTGTTGAATTACGCATTTGTCTGTGCCTTTTTGATTTCGTTTTTGATCCCTTCTGCCAAAATGACTTTAGCGAAGGCACTGCAACTGATGTTGCGGTCTTTTGCCATTTGCGTGATCTGTTCGGCGATCTCGCCGGTAAAGCGAATGGCAAGTTGAAGCGTTGCTCTTTGTTGGTTTTCGGCTTGCATTGAACCCCCTTTGGTTTTGTGGTATGTTTCACTTTGCTTTGAAATGCTTTGATTTGCTTTTCTCTGCTTTGTTTTTGTGGATTTTAGATCTCATTTTGTTATGTGTAAATATCAAAATGAATTTTGGAGGTTTGAATGTCTAATTTTTCATCAGGCGAGGTGATTGAAAGACTGCTTAAAATTTACTCTCTTAAGACTATGAAGGAGCTTTCTGCAGAATTGGGATTTAGTAATGGTGTTGTTGCTAACTGGAATGCAAGAAACTCTATTCCCCTTGATGTTTTATTAAATGTTGCTGAACAGAAAAAAGTTAGCCTTGACTGGTTGATAAGAGGTGAGCAACCGACTAATGAACTTTCAACTCACGAAAAATTAGTTTTGATGGCATTCAATGATTTAGATGATCGTAAGAAGCTGGAAGTGATTGGGTTAATGACCAATCTAAAAGCAGATAAGCAACAAAGTGCGAATGGTTCTATCAATGTAATTGGCAATCAAGACAATTACATTGGTGGTGATGTAAAAATCGGGTGATTGTTTTTGGGAGGAATATTATGAAACATTTAGCAAAATTAGCGGTGGTTTTATCTAGCTTAATAGTAGGTAATGCTTATAGCAACGAATTTACAACTTGGTCGACTGTTGACGATGATTCCGACTATACAATGAACGGAAAGCCCGCTTTTTTCGTAGGATTTGGTAAAAGCCAAACAGAGTTCTTCAACTTGAATATGCAATGTAATACATTTAAATATTCTAACAAAAACAAAGCATTTAAGTTTGAGGTTGGTGATGGAGCGAGCATTTCATATTACGCTCCCAATATTACCGGCTGGAGTGAGTCTAAATTTGATACCTATCTTAACTTAGAATTTGTTGAAAAAGACCTGAAAAATAATACAGTAGTATTAAATATTAGTGGAAAGCTCGTTAATATAAAAGATGACAGCTATCCACTTTTTGATCTTGAAAAAACAACCGTTAAATTTAGACCAGAAGATGTCAAGATTATTAAAAAAGTGTGTAAATAGCTGTAGCACAAGCAGTTGGATTTTTCCCAAAAGTTGCAAGTGTTTAATGCAATGGGAAATGGTAATAGTAATACATCTATCAATATAAACGGCAATAGCGGGAATTATGTTGGTGGTGATGTGAAGATTGGGTAAAACTCACTTTTTAGGCTGAAAACTGGTAAGCTATGGCTATATACATCAATGGAGGTAGTCAAATGGGCTTATTTAAATGGTTAAAACAGGTTGCGAGTGTCCAGGCAAAAGTCTTCAATGAGGCAGAAGCTGAGTTAGATAATGCGGATAAATTTGCTGATAAGGTAGAAGCCGAAACCGAGCAGATAATGCAATCACGACAGCAATTAAAACAAGAAATAGAAGAACGGAGAAAATATAATGGAGCTGTTCCAAAAAAAGAAGGATGGCATTTACCTTAAGGATTTTTTATATATTGATCGTCCTAAATTATCCTCGTTATATGTTCAGTTATTTGAAAATGGTGAACTGATTGAGAAGGTCATTTCTGATTCTGAAGAAAATAATAAAGCCACCTCCGAAAAGAGTGGCTTTAATTTAGGTTGGCGTTCTATCGGGCAGTGGCTTTCTAGAAAAGAGAAATCCAGTAGTGATAAACTGACGAACCAGAACCAATTAAAATATGATGCTTCCCAATTATTACCGCTTGCGGTGATTTCCGAGCTTACCAAGAGAAACTTACTTAATTATGATATTTCTACTGCAAATTATGGGGATATTGTGGTTATTAAAGGTGAGTTAAAATTATTTGATTTTAAAATGTTTCCTGATGATTTATTATCCAATTTGGTTGAGCTAGGGATATATGAAGATAAAGAAGCCAATAATATTATTGGCGATAAGAAAGAAGATTTTATTTCTTTAGTTATTAATACGATAAAAAAATTACCTGATAGAATTTATACTCATTTATCTAATAAAGACTATGTAAGTTTTTCCTCAATGATCCCTAATAATATGACCCGCTCTTATTCTGATATTCTTTTCAACGAAGGAGTAATATTAAATGGAAATTGGACTATTATAGGGGTTCTTGATACACATAAAGATGATAAAGATAACAATAAAGATATTTATTTAAAATCTGAGTCAGATTCAATAAGGAAAACTGTAAATTTTGGCTATATAACAACTACTTTTATATTAAAGCAATTCGTAGGTAGATACAAAGGGGAATATGCAATTACACCTTTAGTTATTTATCGGGATATAGGTAGCTAAAGCTAAGGAACTTTCAGTAATGGTATTTAACACGGAAGCCGTTATTTTACGGATGAGACAGGTTTTATCTGCGGGTAATAATGAGGAACTGGCAGATAAGCTGGGGACGAGCCATAGCACGATTCAGAAATGGGAGGAAGTGAACGCTATTCCGTTTAACGATTTAGCGGTGATTGCCCGTGATACGAATGTTACATTAGATTGGTTGGTTTACGGGAAAAGTGATGATGGTCTTTCCGTTGATGAAGAGATGATTTTAACCGCTTACCGCAATTTGCCGAAAAAGCAGAAAATCGAGGCGATTAACTATATGAGTAAGCTCGATAGTTTCGGCGCAACCGAGAAGAAAAAGGCGGTTGCCCAAAATGCGGTGTTGAAGGGCGATCATAATTTCATTGGTGGGGATATTAATATTCATCAAGGTTAGCTATGGCAGTCCGTAGAGATAATAAAAGAGGGCGATGGTTGGTTGATGCTTATATTGACGGCAAACGTATCCGGCGTTGGTTTGAATCAAGAAGTGAAGCTAACCGTTTTAATAATTCAATCAAGCAGGAAAATAGTCCGCTCTTTAAAGCCATTAAGATTCAGAAAGAACAGCCGCAGCGGTTGTCCGAGCTAGTGCATTTATGGTTTGATTTGCACGGGCAAACCTTGGTAAGTGGTAAGAAACGCTATCAAAAATTGTTATGGATTGCCGAGATGGTTGGCGATCCACTCGCTCGGGATTTTTCAGCCTCTGATTTTGCCGATTTTAGAGCAAAGCGGTTAAGTGGTGAGATTGTCAATAAAACGAATAAGCGAGTGCCAAAAGAAGCCTTGGTTAATTTAGAGCAATCGGCTTTGAGGGCAATGTTTAATGAGCTGAAACGGTTAAAAAAGTGGAAAGGGGATAATCCGGTTGCGGAAGTACGCAAGTTTAAGGTTAAGGAGAAGCCTTTGCTTTTTTTGCGTAATGATGAGATTGATCGACTGTTAGTAGCTTGTGATAATTCCCGTAATCCATATTTGTCTTTAATTGTGCGTATTTGTTTGGCAACAGGGGCAAGGTGGAGCGAAGTTGAGTCTTTAACCGGCTCTCAAATTATTCCCTATAAGATAACGTATAACCAAACTAAAAGCGGAAAGAACCGAACCGTGCCGATTTCTAAGGCACTTTATTCAATGATTCCGATTAAAATGGGGAGAATTTTTGAAGGGGCGTACTATAAAGCCTGTCATAAATCCTTCCATTCTGCATTAAAGAGAGCGGGCATTGAGCTACCAAAAGGACAAGCAACGCATATTCTAAGACATACGTTTGCCAGCCATTTTATGATGAACGGTGGTAATATTTTGGTTCTGCGGGATATTTTGGGGCATTCTGATATTAAGATGACGATGATTTATGCCCACTTTGCGCCTTCATATTTGGAACAAGCCGTGAGCTTCAATCCGTTAGAAAATCGCCACAAATGTGGCTGTTAAGTGGCTGTTATCATACGCTAGTTTAACCTATTTTACCTTATTTCGTACTCTTAACCGATTGATTTTGTTGTAACTATTTGATTTCAAAATGTTTATTAAGATATTCCCAAAATTCTCCATTATAATACGGCGGCAAAACCGTGGTTACCCGACTACCCGATGCGCTTTAGACATTTTTATTGGCACTACCACAATCTAGAATGGCGTAGCATCATTGAAAGGCATCAGCCTAATTAACAAAACCACCGAAATTTATTAAGGAAATATAATGATTATCCCTTGGCAATCATTGGAAGAAACAACCCTCTCGAACGTACTGGATTCCGTTATTTTGCGTGAAGGCACTGACTACGGCGAACAAGAACTTACCCTAGCAGAAAAGCGGGCAAGGTTAATGGCATTACTTGAAGCGGATAAAGCTGTCATTGTTTGGTCAGAACTTCATCAAAGCCTTGATATTAAAGATAAAAAATCTTTCTTAGGGAATATGTAAATTTCGTGGTAGAATCTTTACATTTAGATATGTTCTCTCGGTAAAGTCAGTTCAGAGGATCTTATGAAAGATGTTTCAATTTCAACAGCGCAACTGGAAAATGTGAGCCCGCCTCCGTCTATTCACGACCCTGCGGTTGAATGGTTTTTGACACATTGCCATATCCACCGCTACCCTGCCAAATATACCCTTATCCACGCAGGTGAAGATGCGCAATCTCTATTTTATATTATCAGTGGGGCGGTTTCCGTGTTCATCAAAGACGATGAAGGCAAAGAGATGCTGCTGACGAATTTAGGGCAGGGAGAATTTGTCGGTGAAATCGGCTTATTTGAAGACAAAATCCAGCCGCGCACGGCGTGGGTACGCAGCAAGGGCAACTGTGAGATTGCGGAAATTTCCTATAAGAAATTCAAACAGTTAGTGCATCTTAATCCGGATATTTTGATGTATCTCTCCGCCCAAATGGCCCGCCGTTTACGAATGACCTCCCGCCAAGTCAGCAATCTTGCGTTTCTTGATGTTACCGGACGCATTGCCCAAACATTGATGAACTTAGCCAAAATGCCCGATGCAATGACCCACCCGCAAGGAATGCAGATCAAAATTACCCGCCAAGAAATCGGACAAATGGTTGGCTGCTCACGGGAAACGGTCGGCAGAATTTTGAAAATGTTAGAAGATGACGGGCTGATCTCCGCCCACGGCAAAACCATTGTGGTCTATGGCACACGCTAATGCCACAGGCAAGAGGTCATTTCCGTGTCATTTTTCGCAAAATAGATAATAGCCTCTTCTATTCATATTACGGCATAGTATTGCGGTATTATGTAGCAAATGCACAAAAAATAGAAATTTTAACAGAATGTAGGGACACACTGCGTGTGTCCTTTATAAAAATCAAATTATTTCAATAATTTAAAATCCGGACACACGCAGTGTGTCCCTACAAGTGAATAAAAAACACCTTTGTACAACTGCTACATAATATTGTAGTATTGCAAAAAAACGGTCGAAACCGACCGCTTGCTTTAGCTATTCCAGCACAATCCTATCCCGATTCTTATCCAGCGTAGCTTTACCGATACCGGACACTTCCGTCAGTTGCTCTACATTTAAGAAACGTCCGTTTTTCTCACGGTATTCGACAATCGCCTGCGCTTTTTTTGCCCCAATGCCGACCAATTTGTCCTGAATTTCTGCCGCAGTAGCGGTATTGATATTCACTTGGTTCAGATTAGCCGCAGCGGGTTTTAACTGTGATGATTGAGTTTGCTCCGCCGTGCCGGTTACACTACTCGGTTGCGGTGCTTCCGTCGCCAATACGCCCGCACTCAATATCCCGAGCAAGATGCCTAAACGGTATGGTTTAAAACGTTTCATTTTCACTCCTTATTAGATTTTGATTGCAACATTGCCCGCAGACCTTAGCCCGATGAACACGTTAAAACAACGTTCAAATATGATTTTTACGATCTCGATCGTAAAAATTAAATCGCCGCACATAACAAGAGTAATTTTTTGAAAATAACGTGCCGAATATAGAGAAATCCTTTAGAATAACGATATTTTTCTGTTTAAATTATCATCTTGGAAAAGACAATGAATCAAAATAAATCTCGTATTGAACCCACATTTGGTGAAAAAGCGCCAACAAATCCTACTGTGCAAAATACCGCTGATATTAAAAGCCCGATTTCTGTTTCTGTGTCTTCCAACACTTCACCGGGGCATACATTCACCCCAGTGCTAAAACGTCCAGCGGAAGCGGCGCAAACGCTTTCAACCTTAGAAGAAAAGGCGATGCTCAACAAAAATCCACCAACGGCTCAAACCGAAGAAAGTGCCCAATCTACACCGCCTAAAGCGGCCGGATTTGCGTTCTCACCGGTTGAAGAAAAACCTGAACAAACAACAAAGCCGGCGGAAAACCCACAACCGACCCAATCGGATACACCGGCAAACGATACGGCTAAATCCGAGCCGACAAACAGTGTTGAGCGGGTGATTCCGGCACACACAACACAACCGAAAAAAGCCTTAACCGACAAAGTACCGCCGAAATTCCGCCGTTTATTGTTAGTGCTTTTGCTAGCTCTTGCATTATTACTGGTCTTTTTCCTGTTGAAACCAAATACGCCTAAGAGCGTTGAAGCATTACAGGAACAAGGCACCAGTTTGCCGATTGAATTCCGCCCGGTAGATGAAGCGGAAGCCAAACGTGCCGAAGAGGAAGCTCGTGCATTGCAAGCCCAACAAACTGCAACGGCGGAACAAGCACAACAAGCGGTAACTTTTGTGGAAAATAATGCAAACGTTACTGCACCTGCTCAAACAGAGCAGTCGGCTGTTACACCACCAACGGAATCTGCCCAACCAACCGAACTGGCGGCAACAACCGTTACCACTGTGGCAAAACCGGTTGCGGTTGAACCGATCAAGAAACCGGCCACCAACGGCAGCGTAATTTATCAGCCTGAAACGGCAAAAGCCGAACCGAAAAAAGTGGATCGGTTAAAACCGACACCACCAAAAGTCGAGCCAAGTAAAGCCGAAAAAGCCGTTGCGCCGGTAAAAACAACACACAGCACGGCGAAACCGAAAACTGAACCAACACCGGTAGCGGTGGTAAAAACTGCAGAGCCGGCTAGCCCGATTGTTTCCAGCAAAACCCTCACTGTGCCGAAAGGGGTGTCGTTAATGCAAGTCTTCCGAGATAACAACCTAAATATCTCCGATGTCAATGCAATGAGCAAGGTGAACAATGCGGTCAGCAACCTCAAGATCGGAGAAAAAGTAACGGTACGCTTGGATAAGAACGGGCGTGTTGCCGAAATGAGCGTAAGCGCCGGCAAATATATCCGCCAAGCCAACGGCAGTTATACCTTTAAATAGAAACCAAAGAGCAACGCAACCCCGCGTTGCTCTTTTTGCCTTTATCAAGGACAACGAATGAAATTTACCCGGAAAATTAACCTTATTCTCTGCACCTCACTGATTGCCCTGTTGAGCGGTTGCACCCTGCCCGGAATGTCGCCGATTGCTCAAATTGACTCTGCTCAGCATCAGTTTATTTTACCGCCACCCGCTGAAAATCGGCAGATTGTTAAAGAGAGAACGGCATTAAATTACCAGTGCAAAAATCAGCAACGTGTCCGTATTCAGCCGCTTAATAAGAAAACGATCAATGTAACTTTCGGGCATACCACCTACAAGCTCTCCTCAACCGTTACTAAAAATCACAAGCGATACAGTAATATCCGCTGGATTTGGACGGAAGATTTCAAGGGAACAGGCACATTGAAAAATAATCGCCAGAAAGTGTTGGCGGAAGGCTGCGTGCGAAAATAGGATAGACAATGAATATTTTAGTGATTGGCCCGTCTTGGGTAGGCGATATGATGATGTCGCACGCCCTTTATCAACAGCTCAAACGCAATGATCCTACCTGCCGGATTGATGTAATCGCGCCCGATTGGTGTCGCCCCCTGCTTGAGCGAATGCCGGAAGTGCGAACGGCTCTTTCAATGCCAATCGGACACGGCAGTTTCCAACTATGCAAGCGGTATCATTTAGGCAAAAATTTGCGAAATCAATACGATTTGGCGATTGTGCTGCCCAATTCCTTTAAATCCGCCTTTATCCCTTTTTTTGCTGGTATCAAACAGCGGCGAGGCTGGAAGGGCGAGATGCGTTACGGGCTGCTCAACGATTTACGCCGTAATAAAAACGCCTATCCGATGATGGTGCAACGCTACGTGGCATTAGCATTCGAGCGGCATCAAATACCGACCGCCGAGCAACTCCCGATTCACTCCCCTTATCTGAAAGTCAGCGCCGAAAGTGTTGCGCAAACTCAAACGGCGTTTGCCAAACAACTCGCCTATGCCGAACAGCGTGAGGCGATCGGTTTTTGTCCGGGGGCAGAATTTGGCCCTGCCAAGCGTTATCCTCACTACCACTATGCCACTCTTGCCGAAAAACTGATTGAGCAAGGCTATGCGGTGCAATTATTCGGTTCGCAAAAAGATGAAGCAGTCGGCGAACAAATCCGCTCGGCATTGCCGGAAAGCCTGCAACGCTACTGCCTCAATTTAGCCGGACAAACCAACCTCAACCAAGCTGTTGATTTACTTTCCGCCTGTAAAGCAGTGGTCAGCAATGACTCCGGTTTAATGCACATTGCGGCGGCACTAAAACGTCCGCTGGTCGCACTCTATGGCCCGACTAGCCCGCAATATACGCCGCCACTTGCCAATAATGCGGTCATTATCCGTTTAATTGAGGGGGGATTGATTAAAATCCGCAAAGGCGAAAGTAGCGAGGGCTATCATCAAAGTTTGATTGATATTGCGCCGGAGCTGGTATTGGAAAAACTAAATGCTCTGTTAGCCCAATGAAAATATGCCTTGTCAAAACCTCCTCAATGGGCGATGTCATTCACGCCCTACCCGCGCTCACTGATGCTCAACGAGCAATCCCCAATTTACAAGTTGATTGGGTGGTCGAGCCGGCATTTGCCGAAATTCCCCGCTGGCATAGTGCCGTGCAAAATGTGATTCCGATTGCTCTTCGCCGATGGCGCAAGCACCTGTTTCAACGCCAAACGTGGCGGCAATGGTTTGCCTATAAACAACAATTACAGGCAACGGATTACGATGCGGTGATTGACGCACAAGGCTTGCTGAAAAGTGCATTATTTGCCACCCGCTTGGCAAGGGGGCAAAAATTCGGCTACGACAAGCAGAGCGCAAGGGAAGGATTAAGCCATCATTGCTACGATCACGCCTTTCACATTCCTTATCAGCAGCACGCCGTTGAGCGTATTCGCCAACTGTTTGCCGCCGCCCTTGGCTATCGGTTAGCCGAAAAAACGGGCGATTACGGCATTGCTCACCATTTTACAAAAAACCAAGCCGATCAGACCGCTTACCTCATCGCGATTCACGCCACCACCCGCCCCGATAAGCATTGGCTGGAAAGTCATTGGCGCACTACATTGCAAGCACTTACCAATGAGGGCCGGTATATCTGCTTGCCTTGGGGAAACGAGGCGGAACGGCAACGGGCTGAACGCTTGGCACAAGGCAATCCACAAATTCAGGTGTTACCGAAATTAAGCCTGACTGCACTGGCAACGCAGATTGCCCTCGCGCAAGCCGTGATTTCAGTCGATACCGGATTGAGCCATTTAGCTGCCGCATTGGATAAACCTAATGTAATTTTATACGGGGCAACCGATCCGAAACTGATCGGTGCTTACGGCAAAAATCAGCATTATCTCACGGCACAGGGAATGGCAAATATCTCGCCCAATCAGGTGTTAGAAAAGTTGGCAGTGCTCGGTTAATCTAAAACAAGCGGTCCGTTAGCGGTCGTTTTTTGTAACAGGTTGATGTGCTTTACAGCACGGGACAGGATCTTCTCCCCCCTCGCTGAGCGGATTACAACGCACAATGCGTTTTAACGCCAACCAACCGCCTTTCACAGCACCGAAGCGCTGAATTGCCTCAACAGCATACTGGGAGCAGCTTGGATAAAAGCGGCAGCGAGGCCCAATCAGCGGGCTAATCACATATTGATAAAAGCGAATCAGCCCCAGCATTATTTTCGCAAGCCAACCGGCTGTGGCTATTTTGCTTGACGGGCGAGGCGAATGTGGCGTTGCCATAATTTTTCGAGGGTTGCGAACAGTTCTTGATTGCTCAATTTGCCGATACCGGCTTTGGCGACAAAGACAAAATCACAGGCGGGTAAATCGTGTTGTTTTAAACGAAAACTTTCCCGCACAATCCGTTTAATCCGATTGCGGTCGTGGGCTCTTTTGAGATGTTTTTTCGCCACAGTTAAACCTAAACGGGCAAATTCTGCTTGGTTTTGACGGGCTAATAGGGTGAGTTGAGGAGTACTGGCACGTTGCGGCTGTTCAAATACCGCCTTAAATTGAACGGGAGCTAACAAACGCAGCTCCCGAGTAAAAGTGAACTTATTCACAGCACGTTTAGCGCAAAGCAATTATGCAGATAAGCTCTTACGACCTTTAGCACGGCGACGCGCTAATACTTGACGACCGTTTTTAGTTGCCATACGAGCACGGAAACCGTGTGTACGCGCACGTTTTAATACAGAGGGTTGAAATGTACGTTTCATTTGTTATACCTAAAAATATTAACGTTGGCATTAGCCAAGGGAGAATTATAAAAAGAGTGCGAATTTTAACGGCAAACACCGCAAAGATCAAGGCTAATTTATCGCTTAATCGCAAGAAGCACTACCCCGCCTGTAATCAAGCCGATTCCAAGCCACTCTTGCAAAGAGGGGCGTTCACCGAGAAATAACACCGCAAAAATCGTTACCAACACGACGCTGAATTTATCAATCGGTGCAACCTGTGCCGCATTCCCCATCTGTAACGCTTTGAAATACGCTAACCAAGATAACCCGGTTGCCAAGCCGGACAAAATCAAAAATACCCAATGCTTGCCGGTTAATGTGCCGAACGGCTGCCATTTGCCGCTATATGTCAGAAAAACACACAACGCCACTAAAATCACAAGGGTTCGGATAAAGGTGGCAAAATCGGAATCAATCCCCTGTAATGTTAATGATCATGCAAAAATGCGCCAGGCTGATGCAGTAAGATCATCGAAAAGTGATCCACTGCATCTTTTGATAAACTCCTTGTTATTTAAA
>NZ_JWIZ01000078.1 GCF_001038205.1 Muribacter muris
GCATTATAGAGAAATCCAAAATCAATGCAAGTGGTTTTTGAGAAAAATGTGCAACAAAATCGAAAAATCTTACCGCTTGCTGAAAACACAAACAAAATAAAACATATTTAGACAATATATGATGGATTTTTGTTTTTTGCTTCACGCCTTGCTTTATCTTTTTTGATTAGAGTTTAATTCCCTTAATCAAACCTCACTTCTTCTTATAGTATTGAACATCTATATTTTATTATTCTATTACTGTGCCTACCTTAGCTAAAGGCTGCTAATTTATCTCCTCCCATAAAGTAGTTTTTGTACAACTAAAAGACAGCATTTGGAATACAACTTGCATTTTGACAAAACAGTAAATAAAATT
This sequence comes from Muribacter muris, assembly GCF_001038205.1. Taxonomy (GTDB): domain Bacteria; phylum Pseudomonadota; class Gammaproteobacteria; order Enterobacterales; family Pasteurellaceae; genus Muribacter; species Muribacter muris. The sequence goes on from NZ_JWIZ01000078.1 coordinate 359, forward strand.
GAAAACCGTTATCATTTGAAAAGAGTGTTATTTTATGTCAACATTTAGATTGCGCAAACTCTCCCTGTTTATCAGTGCTTTTTATACTAATTCGCTTTGGGCTGTTCAAGAGGAAAAAGACGTTCTGCCTGAAGTTGTAGTCTATGGTAATCAGAATTTATCACTTTCTTCTATATATACTGTATCACAGCAGGAAATCAGCCACTCCCCAGCCACAAACGGTAATATTTCCGATTACTTACAAACGATTCCCGCCTTACGCGCTGAGTCAAGCGACAAAGACGGCTTTAGACAGGGTGAAATACAGCCTGAAAGCTTTTCGATAAATGGGGCTGATGCTGATCAAACAGCTTATTTTGTCGATAATACCAACGCTAATAATGATTTAGCTTTAGATAATGAGGTATTCGATGGTTCAGCTCAAGTTTTGCCGGCAATCAGCCATCGTCAAGCCTATTTCTTCGACAGCGCATTGCTGTCTAGTATTGCTGTTCACGATAAAAACATTTCTGCCAGTTTAGGCGGGTTTACCGGCGGGGCGGTAGTTGCTAAAACGAAGCAATATAATGGGGAAAATCATTTAAGGTTGAAGTACCGTACAACAAATTCCGCTTGGGCAAGATTGAATGCCGATAATCAAGCAAGATCAGTGTTAAATAAAGCTATCCCTAATGGTTCAGACGCTATCTTCCAACCGAAATATAATAAAGAGATGTTGAATTTAAGCGCTGAAACACGCTTAACCGACAATATTGGAATGGTTGTCGGTCTTAGTCGCCGTCATTCTGACATTACCCAACATAGAATTATTGGTATCAATGGCAAAACCGATAAACAGTTACATACCAGAAATTCGGATAATGCATTACTCAATTTAAACTGGTCTGCATTACCTAATCATCGGTTTGAATGGGGACTTCGCTACTCCAACTACAGAGAAAATAAATTCTATGCTTCAAATATAGACAATAATCTTACCGATTATCATACTGCCTATGGTACAACCCTTGCGTGGATTTATGCGATAAATAGCGGGGTACTTACTAATACGTTCGCTTATGATGTATTTACCGATCGCCGCAAATCGCAATCGGCAACCGCTGAAATTGTTAATGTAATGAACGAGGACTTTGATTCACTCTATGATTATGAAAAAGGCGGTTACGGCAATAGCCGGCTTAAACAGGCTAATATTCACTATTCATTAGAGTATGCTATTGACCCGTTTAATCTCGGTCATAGCGAACATACTCTTTCTATGGGGGGAATTTACCAACATACCGATTATACGTTTAAGCGGGATCACGATGTCTATTCCCTTTATAAAAGTGAGTATATTGATGGCTCTCCCACAACAGAGACACCTAAGCAGCTTTTTGCGAAAAAGGGAAAAGTCAAGACAAGCTATCAAAGTATTGCGCTTTATCTTGAGGATTTAGTCAAAATAGGGCAATTTGAGTTTCGTCCGGGGCTTCGACTGGAACGAGACAATTATCTGAAAAATACTAACATTGCCCCTCGTTTTGTCGCTCAATTTAAACCGAGAGAAGAGACACAATTGACTATCGGCTTAAACCGATACTATGGGCGCGCATTTTCGGGCTTAAAACTGTCTAATAAAGTATTGAGTCCTAATGAACGTTACCGTGATATAAACAAACTTAAAACACCTTATTCAGATGAGCTGACCCTAGGGATTTCGCAAGCGGTCGGAAATTGGGAAATTCAAGCAAATTATACTCATAGACAAAATAAACAGCGTATCCGTATTATCAATGAACAGATTGGAGAACGCCCGAACGGTGATCCAATTCATAAACAATATTATAAAAACGATAAGCCTTACAGCGTTAATATTTATACATTACAGTTTAACAATATTAAGCCTTGGCACTGGGGAATAACAGAATGGCAAACCAAACTGGCATTGGATTGGCTAGATACCCGAAGAGTTAATACCCAAAATCCTCATCATCTGGTTTATTTAAACGGCAAGCTCACAACAAGAGCGGAAATGGAACGTAAAGTGAATAGCCATACGGAAAATTGGCTTGCTCACTTAAATATTGAGATGATGATTCCAAATTATCACCTGACTTGGTCGAATAAACTTTCTATGAAAGCCCCTATAAAGCAGTATGAACAACTGGATCAAGAGTTCAATAACCTGAGCGCTTATCGTAGTTATCATTACGGTTCTCATACCCAATGGGATAGCAGCATTCGTTGGCAACCCCACATTCTTAATAAACATAAACCATATATCAAAATTGATATTATCAACGTATTAAATAAAACCCGCAAAATAAAATCTTATAAGTCAGATATAAATACCAGTGAATATGGTATTTATACTCCCGGCCGCCAATTTTGGTTAGAACTCGGTTACGCGTTTTAATTATTCTGCATCACTTAATCTACGGGCTAATTAGCACCGTAGATTTTCTATTATAGGTTAATTATGGTAAAAAAATTATTTATTCTCACCGCTTGTTTTCTATTTTTAGTCCAATGTCAATCCCCAAAACTGACAGCACCTCTTACTTTTGACCAAAATATACAAACAGGAAAACTTGATAATGGCCTACGCTACTTTATTGCCGAAAATAAAGAGCCAAAGGATCGCGTTTATATTCGATTAGTCGTAAATGCCGGCTCTATGAATGAAGAGGACGATCAAAAAGGCATTGCACACCTTGTCGAACATATGGCTTTTAACGGTACGGCCCAATTCCCCAAAAATCAAATTATTACCGAACTTGAACAGTTAGGAATGAAATTTGCACAGGATATCAACGCATTTACCGATTTTGAAAATACCGTCTATACGCTAAACCTCGCTAAAAATGATCTAAAAACGCTCTCATCTGCTTTGAATATTGTTGAACAGTGGATTAACCATCTCACTATTCTACCCGATGATCTAGACGCAGAAAGAGGGGTTGTCATAGAGGAATGGCGTGCAAGATTAAGCCCAATATTACGCTTAGCCAATAAAAAAAGTGAAATTGAAATGGCAGGATCACGCTATGTCCTACGAGATCCGATTGGCGATGTCAATATTATTCAACATATTCCCCGCCAACGAGTTATTGATTTTTATCGAAAATGGTATCGTCCTGATAATATATCCGTAATTATCGTTGGTGATATTGATAAATATAACGTAAAAGCATTACTTGAAAATAAACTTTCATCATTATATTCACCTAACGTTCCATTAGAAAACATTGATTTTAGTATTCCCCTCTCTAATCAATTTAAAGTTGAAACGATTTCAGAACCGGGGATCAATAATGCAACAATTGAATTGAGTTTTTTACAAGCCGCCACACAACAACAAACGTTTGCAGAATATAAGCAAGAGCTTATCCGACAAATCGCAATACGTTTAACAAACCTACGCTTACAACAATGGGAAAAAGCACAACATATTGAGTCTGCCAATTTTTATCATACTTATTTAGGCAAGGAAACCCTACGAACGACCTTTTCATTACAGCTTATTAAGCCGGAATATCATCAATATATTGAAAATATCTTTAAATTCATTGCAGAAATTTCCCAAAACGGATTTTCAAAAACAGAATTAAAAAAGGAAATTAATCACCTTCTTCAACTTAATGAAAAACAGTTAAATAAAGAAATAACCAGTTTAAGTTTAGCTGAAGATCTCGTTATTGCTGCTGCCAATAATCAAATTATCCTTAACCCTAAAGATAAATATGCTTTAACTAAAACATTTTTATCCCAAATGACATTAACCGACATAAATCAGGCATTTAATGACATAATCCAACTGGATTCAAAGCTACTACTGATTACACAGCCTGACGCAGATCATAAAGCCATATTCAATCAATCCGATATCCAAACTATATGGAATTCTATTTTAAACGAGCCACAACCGCAATGGCTTGAAAAAGATAGAGCAATAGCCATTCCAAATATCTCATTAAAGAAAGGCAAAATAATCAATAAGAAAGTTTGGCAAGATCTTGGTATTACCGAATATCACCTAAGTAATGGAAAAAAACTCATTTATTACTATAGTAATAAAATGCCAAATCAAATCTATTTTAAGGCTATCACAAAAGGCGGCTTAAGGGCTATTCCAAACAGTGAATATCATTTATTAAAAACAGCGACAAAACTTATTGATGACACAGGTATCGGGTATTTATCCGCAGAAGATATAGGCTATTTATTTGCACAAGATCCGATTATCTTTTCAACCCTACTAGACGATTATTATCAAGGTTTTGTCGCTAAAGGACAAACGAAAGAACGCCACAATATAATGAAATTGTTCCATTTAAAACTTACTGAACCCTATATTTCAAAACAGATATTAAACAATTTCAAACAAGAAACGAACGACTATTTTAAATATATGGATAAGGAGACCGAGTTTACACGACACGTCTTTACACTGCGTTATCCAAACAACGAGCATATATATAGCCAAACGAAAAAATCACTCTCTAATATCAATATTGAACAGTTAAAAAATATATACCAACAATACATTATCAATAATAGGGATTTCACTTATTTTATTATAGGGGATATTTCACCATCCGATGTAGAAGAAATAGCCGAAACGTATTTGGCTTCATTAAAAGCAACTGAAAAAAACACGCATAAATACCAGATAGTCAAAGCATCTACGCCGCCGCCTTTTCAAATGAAAGGTATAAAAGAGTCTAGAGCAGAGGTTGAAATCTATTTAACCCAAGATGCCCCTTGGCTTGCAGAAAACGATTATTTACTTGATATATTAGGTGATATTCTACAAGAAAAATTAAGACTGATCCTACGGGAAGAATACTCGGGTATTTATTCTGTGAATAGCTGGTTTAGCCAAGAACCACAGACATCACAATTAGACGGAAAAATCGCTTTTAGCTGTGCCCCTGAAAAGGTCGAACAACTTATTAAACTGACTTATCAGGTACTCGATGATATGATACAAAACGGTATTGACAGTCATCTATTCGCTAAAAAACTTGCTGAAAAACAAATGCAACTAAAATTACAAGCCGATAATTTACTGGTGATATTTGATTTAATTGAACGGAGCTACCGCAATTTTGATAATCCGGTATTACTTTCTCTACCGAAACAATTAGATAAATTAGCCACAAAAGAAAAAGTCGAGCAACTAGCTAAAATGCTTCTTAAACCAAGTAACCGCTTTCAAGCGATTTTACTGCCGTAAAAAGCGTCAGATAATCGCAATTACCTGACCGCCTAAATCTTATAATACTAATTTCCGTTCAAATAATTGCTGAACGGCACTTTGATGGCTTACTGTAATACAAAGGCTGCTTGGTAGGGACTGCCTTAATACTTGCATTAAACCCAATGCCGATTCTTCATCAAGATGGCTTGTCGCTTCGTCTAAAAGAAGTAATTGAGGACGTTGTAGTAATGCTCTAGCAAGGCTTAGCCGTTGCTGCTCACCGCCGGAAAGCCATTTATTCCACTCACTCGTCTCTGATAGTTTATCCGTTAAATGAGACAACCCCACCTGAACTAACGCCGCTTTTAATAGCTGATCATCAAATAATGTTTGACTCGGATAGCTCAACGTTGCTCGTAAACTATCCTCTGGCAAATACGGTTTTTGAGGCAAAAATAAAAAAGAACCTGCTTTAACATTAAAGCGACCCTCATAATTCTGCCACAATCCTGCTAATACTTTTAGTAAAGTGGATTTCCCAACCCCACTATTTCCTTCCAATAAAACCCAATGACAAGCGGTAAGATTCGCATTGAAATTTGTAAATAAAACCTGCCCTTCCGGCGTCCGCACGGTAAGATCATAAATGTCAATACTTGGCTCTTCTGCCGACCGTACCTCTTGCCCTAGCTCTACCCGCTTCAATGCTTGATCAAAATCCGCTAAACGTTTAACAATTGCCGACCATTCAATCAGATTTTCATAATAATCCATAAACCAGCCGAAACCGTCTTGCACATTTCCAAACGCACTGCGCGTTTGCATCATATCCCCCATTGTCATCGTCCGAGCAAGATACATCGGCAACGTTGCAAATAGCGGGATAAACATACTAATCCTCACATAAACTGATGAAAATATATCTACCTTCAATTCCCGTTTAATCAGTTCCCACCAGTTTTGTTTAATATAATCAAAGCGATCCATTAAACGAGCTCGTTCTCTTTCCTCCCCACAATAGAGTGCAATTTGTTCTGAATTATCTCTAATACGTAATAGCGTCGCACGATAATCCGCTTCACGATGCTGACGATCAATATTTAAGTACTTTAGCTTTCGTCCAATCAAATGCATAACCCAAGTACATACCGCAGAGTAAATTAAAGCAACCCAAACTAAATATCCGTGTATCGTGATACTTTGATGACCAAACTGAAACACTTGTACGCCCGACATTGACCATAAAATCACAATAAACGCACCCAATTTCGCCACATTCATCACAAAAGATTTAAAGAGATAAATTGTTTTATCTGCCAATAAATAAATATCCTCTGCGATCCGCTGATCCGGATTATCAATCTGAGTATTAAATTGTAATTGATAGTGAGTATGGGATTGCAACCAATTATATTGAAACTGTTCGGTCAAATGGGCTCGCCAACGAAAAACCAACACTTTATTTAACCAACTGCTACTTACAATAAACAACACAACAAGAGCGATATAACCTATATAAGTTGCAATAAGATTTGGCATTATCTCCGCATTAAACACGGCAAGCGCATCAAAAAACGCCTTATTCCACTCTGCTAACCAAACACTTACATTGATGATTGCTAAAGCAAGACTAATAATCAGTATAAGTAATAGCCAATCCAACCAATGTTTACGATTAAACCAAAACGGCTTGGCAAGTTTGAAAAATTGAAATAATACTTCCATTAACAAAAATACAAACAGTTATTATTTCTATTATAATAACATATTCTTTGAAAAATATTTCAGCCGAGAGCCATTCATTGATATCCCTTATTAAAACTTAAATCCTTATATAAAGCATTCAAAAACAAGCAGTTAAAAACATTTTGCAACTCACAAGTATGCGCATCATTGTAAATATAAAAGAAAGGGCGGATGTCCATATATATCAACATCCGCCCTCTGATTGAAATATAAAAGGCTAACTTTCTAGGTGAAAGCACGACGAAACAGATTCTAACTTAGCGCCTGTTCGCCAGCTTTGTTTTTGTCAGCTCATAAACCCGTAATTTTGCGATTTCTCGCGCTAATTTTGCTGTTAGGTCTGCGTTGTGAGTTTTCGATAAACTTTCTTCCGCTTTACGTTTTGCAGCAAGAATACGTTGTTCATCTAACTCTTCGCCACGGATAGCGGTATCGGCTAACACGGTAACTACTGTCGGCTGAACTTCCAAGAAACCGCCGGAAACATAGATCAATTCTTCTTTTCCATCTGCAAAAGTGAATTTGACCATCCCCGGTTTTATTGCCGTAAGTAGCGGGGTATGCCCGGCATAAATGCCTAGCTCCCCTTCTACACCTGAAACCCGAACACTTGTTACATGTCCGTCGAAGATTTTGCGTTCCGCACTGACAACGGTAAGATTAAATTCTGATGCCATTTTGTTCTCCTTTGATTCCTAAAGGCTTAAGGAAACAATTACATCTTGTTGGCTCTTTCAACCACTTCGTCAATTGAACCTGCCATATAGAACGCTTGTTCCGGGATATGGTCATATTCACCGGCTAAGATACCTTTGAAGCCACGGATAGTTTCTTTTAACGGTACATATTTACCCGGTGTGCCATTAAATACTTCGGCAACGAAGAACGGCTGTGATAAGAAACGCTCAATTTTACGTGCACGTGCTACAACGAGTTTATCGTCTTCGGATAATTCATCCATACCTAAAATAGCAATGATATCCTTCAACTCTTTGTAACGTTGTAATGTCCCTTGCACGCCACGAGCCACATCATAATGTTCTTGACCGACAACTAACGGATCAAGCTGACGGGAAGTAGAATCAAGCGGATCAACTGCCGGATAAATTCCCAAAGAAGCGATTTGACGACTTAATACAACCGTTGAATCTAAGTGAGCAAAGGTAGTTGCCGGAGACGGGTCAGTTAAATCATCCGCCGGTACATAGACCGCTTGAACGGAAGTGATAGACCCCGTTTTTGTTGACGTAATACGTTCTTGAAGCACGCCCATTTCCTCAGCAAGCGTCGGTTGGTAACCTACCGCTGACGGCATACGCCCCAATAATGCAGAAACTTCTGTCCCGGCAAGGGTATAACGATAAATGTTATCCACGAAGAAAAGTACATCACGACCTTCATCACGGAATTTTTCAGCCATTGTCAAACCGGTTAAAGCAACACGCAAACGGTTACCCGGTGGTTCATTCATCTGACCGTACACTAACGATACTTTATCCAATACGTTAGAGTCTTTCATTTCGTGGTAGAAGTCATTCCCTTCACGCGTACGCTCACCAACGCCCGCAAAAACAGAGTAACCCGAGTGCTCAATCGCAATATTACGGATTAACTCCATCATATTAACGGTTTTACCAACACCCGCACCACCGAATAAGCCGACTTTCCCCCCTTTTGCAAACGGGCAGATTAAGTCGATAACTTTAATCCCTGTTTCTAAAAGCTCGGTACTGTTTGATTGCTCTTCGTAGCTTGGCGCTGCTCTATGGATAGACCAACGTTCTTCCTCACCGATTGGACCAGCCTCATCAATCGGTTCACCCAATACATTCATAATACGGCCTAGAGTTTGTGTTCCGACCGGCACTTGAATCGCTTGATTAGTATTTTTGACTTTTAAGCCGCGTTTTAAACCGTCCGACGTACCTAAAGCGATACAACGTACAACACCGCCGCCTAATTGTTGTTGAACTTCAAGGGTTAATCCCGTTTCAACTTTTAATGCATCGTAAACTTTTGGTACTGCATCTTGCGGAAACTCAACATCGATTACCGCACCGATGATTTGTACAATTTTTCCCGTTGCCATTACCGTTCCTCTTTTTACTTAAATTGCCGCAGCGCCTGCAACAATTTCATTTAACTCATTCGTAATACTTGCTTGACGAGCTTTGTTATACACCAACTGTAATTCATTGATCAAATTACCCGCATTATCAGTTGCTGCTTTCATTGCTACCATTCGAGCTGCCTGTTCAGATGCAAGATTATCTACTATTGCTTGATAGACTTGAGATTCAAGATAGCGTACAAGTAAGCTATCCAATAACACTTTAGGATTAGGCTCATAAAGATAATCCCAAGAGCTTTTATTCTCTAAATTATCATTTTCAAGTGCAGGCAATGGTAATAACTGTTCCACCGTAGGTTTTTGCGACATTGTATTGATGAAACGATTATAGACAATATACACTTCATCAATTTCGCCTTCACGGTAACTGTTTATCATACCGTTAATAATGCCGACAAGATCCTCAATCGCCGGTGCATCGCCTAATCCCGTTACTTGAGATTTAATTTCAACACCTACCGACTGAAAAAACGAAACCGCTTTATTTCCAATTAACCCGACTCGAGCACGAATCCCTTTATCTTCCTGCGCCTTAAACTCATTTAAAACGGTTTTAAATAAGTTCACATTCAAGCCACCACATAATCCTCGGTCGGTTGAAACAACCAAATACCCGACTTTTTTTACCTCTCTTGGTGTGAGGAAAGGGTGTTTATAATCAATGCTACCTTTGGCAATATGGCTAATTACCTTACGGATAGATTCCGAATATGGACGGGAAGCCGCCATTCTTTCCTGCGTTTTGCGCATTTTGGAAGCCGCCACCATCTCCATTGCTTTGGTAATTTTCTGCGTATTACGAACACTTGCAATTTTGGTTCTTATCTCTTTAGCACCTGCCATATTATTTCTCCGCTAAAGTAGAATTACCACGCACTGTTCTTTTTGAAACTATCCAAAATCTCGACTAATTTTGCTTTGATTTCATCATTATAGTCGCCTGATTTGGTTAAATCTTTCATAAAGTCTGCATAATTGGTATTTGCATAATCTAAAAGATTAGCCTCAAATGAACCTACACGTTCGACATCCACATCATCTAAATAACCAAATTCCGCTGCGGCTAACGATAAACCTAATTGTGCAACAGACATTGGAGAGAACTGTTTCTGTTTAAGTAATTCAGTTACTTTTTGACCGTGAGAAAGCTGTTTACGTGTAGCATCATCTAAATCCGATGCAAACTGAGCAAAGGCAGCCAATTCACGATATTGTGCAAGTGCAGTACGAATACCACCCGCTAATTTTTTCACTAATTTGGTTTGTGCGGAACCACCAACACGGGAAACGGAAATCCCCGGGTTTACCGCCGGTCTAATCCCTGCATTGAATAAACCTGACTCTAGGAAGATCTGACCGTCCGTAATCGAAATAACGTTAGTTGGCACGAATGCTGAAACGTCTCCCGCTTGTGTTTCAATGATCGGAAGTGCCGTCAATGAACCGGTTTTGCCTTTTACTTCGCCCTTAGTGAAACGCTCAACATAGTCTGCGTTCACACGGGATGCACGCTCTAACAAACGAGAGTGCAAGTAGAATACATCCCCTGGATAAGCTTCACGACCCGGTGGGCGGCGTAACAATAGTGAAATTTGACGGTAAGCGACCGCTTGTTTAGATAAATCATCATAAACAATCAACGCATCTTCACCACGATCACGGAAATATTCGCCCATTGCACAACCGGAATACGGTGCAAGGTATTGTAATGCTGCTGACTCAGAAGCAGATGCAACAACGACAATCGTATTTTCTAACGCACCGTGTTCTTCTAATTTGCGAACAACATTGGAGATCGTTGATGCTTTCTGACCAATCGCCACATAAATACATTTAATACCGGAATCACGCTGATTGATAATCGCGTCAATGGCTAACGCCGTTTTACCTGTTTGGCGGTCCCCGATGATCAACTCACGCTGACCACGACCGATTGGTACCATTGAGTCCACTGCTTTATAGCCGGTTTGAACCGGTTGATCGACTGATTGACGATCAATTACCCCCGGCGCAATCACTTCGATTGGCGAGAAACCATCATTTGTGATTTCACCTTTACCATCAATCGGCTGACCAAGCGTATTAACGACACGCCCTAACAGACCACGACCGACCGGTACTTCTAAAATACGACCGGTACATTTAACTTCCATACCTTCCGCTAAATCAGCGTATGGTCCCATTACGACCGCACCGACAGAATCTCTTTCTAAGTTAAGCGCAATCGCATAACGATTGCCGGGTAATGCAATCATTTCCCCTTGCATTACATCGGATAAGCCGTGGATACGAATTACCCCGTCGCTTACCGATACGATTGTCCCAGTGCTCTGTGCTTCGCTAACCACAGTAAACTGAGCAATACGCTTTTTAATCAATTCACTAATTTCTGTAGAATTTAGTTGCATTTTCTATTCCTCTTACAAGCACAGCTCTTGGCTCAAACGGCTTAACTGACCTCGGCTACTGCCGTCAATAACGGTATCGTCATAACGGATAATCACACCGGCAATAAGCGATTTATCTACTTTTGAGATAATACGCACATCACTATTCAGTTTTGTTTGCATTGCTTTTGCAATTTTCGCTTGTTGAGCATCGGTTAATTCCACAGCCGAAGTAACTACAACCTCTTTAACCGATTGGTGTTGCGCACACAACTCAACAAAAAGCGAGAAAACCGCAGGTAATGCAGCAAGTCGCTTGTTTTCCGCCATTACACGGATAAAATTTTGCCCATATTGATCAAGTTGATCAGCACAAATCGCCACAAACATTTCAGCAATTTTTGTCGTGGATAATGCAGAATGAATAAAGGTTTTCACATCTTCATTCTCTGCCACAGCCGCTGAAAACTGTAACATTTCCTGCCATTTGGCTAACTGACCTTGTTCTAAAGCAAAATCAAAAGCTGCTTTAGCATAGGGGCGAGCTATTGTAGTTAGTTCCGACATAGGCCCCTCTCAATTATAATTCTGCAACGAGCTTATCAATGATGTCATTGTTCGCTGCCGCATCAACAGAACGTCCGACAATCTTCTCTGCACCCGCTACCGCTAGCGCAGCCACTTTCTGACGAAGTTCTTCTTGAACACGCTTACGCTCGTTTTCGACTTCGGCGTAGCCTTGTTCAATGATTTTCGCACGCTCCGCTTCTGCTTCCGCTTGCACAGATTCAAGAATTTCATTACGGCGTTTTGTTGCTAAATCAATGATTTGTTGAGCTTCCTCACGGGCTTTAGCCAGCTCTTTTTCGACTAAAACCTTAGTATCCGCTTGTTCTTGCAAGGCTTTTTCCGCACCTGCAAGGGCATCGGCAATTTTTGCCTGACGTGCCTCTAACGTTTTAATAAACGGTGGCCAAACAAACTTCATACAGAACCACACAAAAAGTGCGAATGCAATCAGCTGACCAATTAATGTTGCATTTAAATTCACAACAGCCTCCTCAAACTGGGTTGTATCACTCTAAACAGAGTAATGGTTATGCTTTGCCCAACTTGATTAGCCTAATAATCCGATGAACGGGTTTGCAAAGATAAAGAGTAATGCAATACCGACCGCAATCATTGCAATCGCATCAAGAAGACCTGCTACGATAAACATTTTGGTTTGTAAGCTACTTGCAAGTTCCGGCTGACGAGCGGAAGATTCTAAGAATTTACCGCCTAAAATCGCAAAGCCGATTGCCGTACCTAATGCAGCAAAAGCAAGTAGAATTGATGCACCAATAATTGTTGCCGTAATAACGTTTTCCATAAAAGTTCTCCTGTAAAATGGAAAGGTAATATAAAAAGTTAGGGTTAAAAATAAAAAGATGATCGGGTAACAAATTGCAAATTTTTCTCAAAATCCGACCGCTTGTTCCCTCTCGAACCGTTAATGATCCGCTTTATTATAGCCAATACTCAAATACACAATCGTTAACATCATAAAGATAAACGCTTGTAGGGTAATGACTAGAATATGGAAAATAGCCCACGCTAAATGCAAAGGTAAACCTAACGCTTGAAGTAAGAAATTATCCGCCATATACATCACGGCAATAAGGATAAAAATCAGCTCACCCGCATACATATTCCCGAATAAACGGAAGCCTAAAGAAATCGGTTTTGCAATCAATGTTACCATTTCTAAGACGAAGTTCACCGGAATAAATGCCCAGTGATTAAATGGGTGAAGGGTATATTCTTTAACAAATCCGCCCACACCTTTTGATTTAATCGTATAGAAAATGATAAGACAAAAGACACATAACGCCATACCTAAAGTTGCACTAATATCGGCGGTCGGCACAGCTCTGAGATAATGAATACCGAACATTGCCGCAAATTGCGGTGGGAAATCGACCGGAATTAAGTCAATCGCATTCATCACGAAAATCCAACAAAATACCGTCAATGCCAAAGGTGCGACCACACCTCGAAGGCCGTGAAAGTTTTCTTTTACGACACCATCGACCCACTCAATGATCATTTCAACAAAACATTGAAACTTACTCGGCACACCATCCGTTACCTTTGTTGCCGCACGGTAGAAAAAGAATAAAAATACCGCACCGGCTAAGAATGAAAAGAACAGTGTATCTAAGTGAACATTCCAAAAACCACCGCCTGTGGTATTGAATGTTAAGTGGTGACCTATATAGTCTGCGGTAGAACCAGCCATAACTTACCCTTTTAAATAAATAAAAGAAATTAACCTTAATTTCCGTTTAATTTTAATACAATCGGCAGGAGACTATTTGCCCCTAATGCCAATAAATAACCGATGAAAAATGCTAAATAGTGCATTTCTTTATAGCCGATAAACGCCATACTCATCAATATGATGGAACACAACCATTTCAGTCCTTCCCCTCGGTAGAATGTCGTCATCTTTGGTTGTATTTTTGATCGATTGAAAAAAAACACAAAAAAAACAAACACACAATGGGGTAGAAAGCCTGCTATTTGTCCCAGTAACGAGCTAAAAGCAATTCGATTATCGCTCAATATAACAACAATCAATGCAGCCAAAGCTAAAATCACTATTTCTAGACACAGCGCTTTACGATAAAGTTGTTTTGTTTGTTCAAGCACAGCGGACATATTGCAAAAATCCTTTGAAAGTAAACGATTGCGCTTGTCAAATTGTCCATCAATACTGCAATCAAAATCTTTTGAATTATACGCAGATTAGCGCATTATTCCAACCTATAAAATGCAGAAAAAATGTGGTGTAGTTAACACTTTTTGAAAGATCTTCTACCTCTGCCTAGATTTTAGGCGGAAAATTCTAATTTTCTCGGTAAATGACATAGAAAAACCGTGCCCTATGGCAAAGTAAATGAACAAAATTGAGTGAAGAAGGAGATTGGATTTTAGACAAAATTAGGGCTGACTCAGCCCTAATCTCTAATTTAGAAAACCACTCTTAACGCTAAGAATATCACAACTGCAAGCAATGCGGCAGAAGGAAGAGTTACAACCCACGCCGTACCAATAGGCTTCATTAGCGACCAGTTGGCGTTGCGATTAACCAATCCGACACCAAGTACCGCTCCCACAAGAATATGCGTACTTGAAACAGGCAAGCCCATTAAAGAGGCAAGCATTACCACGGTAGCCGCCGATAGCTCGGCAGCAAAACCAGACGATGGGTGCATTTTGGTCAGATTATGCCCCACGGTTTGAATAACTTCTTTACCGATGAACCAGAGCCCTGTGATTAATGCAATCCCAAAAGTTATCATCACAACACTCGGAATAGGGCTTTCATCGACAATCGTTCCCAATCGGATCGTATCCATAATCGCTGCAAAAGGCCCTATTGCATTGGCAATATCGTTGGCGCCGTGACTAAATGCAAATCCGGCTGCCGTAAATACCTGCATCCAGCTAAACATTAGGAAGGTCGATTTCGCCAAGTCTTTATGTTTCAAGGTTTTCGCATAAATAAAGGTCGCCATCCAAATCAACGCCCCTATCATTCCGATGATCAGGAAATTATGCAGGGTAGAAAGCTCTAATTTTAAGTTTTTCAGCCCTTTAAACAGGAGCATTGAGGAGATCATCATTCCGCCTACAGCCGAGATAATCGGTACCCACTGTTGCAAGGCACGATACGTATCAATATTACTGCGGCGTTCTTCAATTTTATATAACCCTCTGTAATACTCGGATTCAAAATTATCCGCTTTCACTTTGGTATCTGAATCCGATAATAACTGCATATCCCGTACCATTGCCGAAGCGACATCGATCCGTTCTTCTCCGTTTAAGCGATCATATTTAATTTTTTGCTCTTTTTTATACTCATCTTTCTCAGATTGAAGTATTGCCAACTGCTTTTCCACTTTACTGTTGTAATCCAATACATATTTTTTTATCTGACCAAACAGTATATAAGCCATCACTCCGCCTAATACGGGGGATAATACCCAAGAAATCGCAATTTCGCCTATTTTACTCCATTTCACCAAAGCCAAGCTGTTTTCCGTAGAGCTGACTAAAAGCCCCAGACATATCGAGCTCCCGACAATCCCCCCAATAATAGAGTGAGTGGTCGAAACCGGCCAGCCTTTTTTCGTAGCAAATAACAGCCAAAGTGCCGCAGCCAGCAGGGCTGACATCATAATAAAAATAAACTGCTTCGGTTCAACGTTGATACTACTCAAATCAACAATGCCCTGCCGAATAGTTTTAGTTACTTCTCCTCCGGCAATAACCGCACCCGACACCTCAAATACCGCCGCCACAGCCAATGCTTGCGGAATAGTTAACGTACCGGCTCCCACGCTCGTCCCGAATGAGTTGGCAACGTCGTTCCCTCCGATATTGAAAGCCATAAAAATACCAAAAACACTCGCTAGCACAAACAGCAAGATATGGTTTTGGTTGGTATAACCGAGCCCCCAATAAATAAAAAAGCCAATGACCGCAATGAACGCTGCCGCAAAGACATAATTCACTCTCATCAAATTGACATTATGTGTATTCATAATATTCTCCACAATAAACTTATCTCCGTTGTCAATTTTAAGTGGCAAATATGACAGAATAATGACAATCTTAAATCGTCAGCTAACGAGATAGCTTAGAGTGAAACAGCAAAGAGGAATTAAAGCACCGACAGAAAAGCAGGAAAATACGAGTTAAACATAAAACAGGCTGATTCATAAACATTAATAAATCAGCCTGTTTGCTATGCTTATTTTTTCAATATCACTAAATGACGCTGCCCCACTAATTCCGGCACTTGAAGCCTGATACAGTCCGTTTGTAAAACCGGGCGCTTGATTTCAGCCAGCTCACTTTCGTGATAAATCCCTTTCAATGCATAAAACAGCCCGTTTTCATTCGGTAAGTGATAGCACCAGTCCACCATATCCGAGAGCGAGGCGAACGCTCGGCTTAATACGCCGTCAAACTGGCACTCACGATACTGTTCGACACGACTCAGTACCGGCTCAACATTGGTGAGCCCCAACGTTTGCAACGCATTTTTTATAAAGGTAATGCGCTTGCCTAAGCTGTCCAATAACACAAATTGTTTATCCGGATTGGCAATCGCCAGCGGAATCCCCGGTAAACCGGGCCCGGTGCCGACATCAATGAAATGCGAGCCTTGTAAGTATGGGCTTACCACCAAACTGTCCATTATATGTTTCACCAACATCTCTTCGGGATCACGCACGGAGGTAAGATTGTAGGCTTTATTCCACTTATTCAGTAAATTAACAAACTCCACGAGCTGCTGTTTCTGATGCTCCGCTAGCACAATTTCGGTTTGGCTCAGCAAGCGGTCTAATTTGGCTCGCATTTTACAACTCTCCCCTCTTCAGCATTCCCTGCTTTTTCAGTGCGACTAATAAAATCGAAATCGCTGCCGGAGTGATACCGGAAATACGGGACGCCTGACCGATCGACACCGGGCGATGCTGCATCAGCTTTGCTCGAACTTCATTGGAAAGACTATCGACCTTATCGTAATCGAACTCCGCCGGAATCAATGTATTTTCGTGGCGTTTATGGCGTTCGATTTCTTGATATTGATGCTCAATGTAACCTTGATATTTAATAGCAATTTCCACTTGTTCGGCTGCCTGTTTATCTTCAATTGCCGGGGCAAACGGCGCAATTTGTGTTAATGCTTGATAAGAGACTTCTGGACGGCGTAATAAATCCTCCCCACTGGCTTCACGCACCAACGGGCTACTAAGCAACGCATTCACTTCTGACAAATTTGGCGTTTGCTGATGTACCCAAATCTGTTTTAGGCGCTCACGTTCTTTTTCAATTGCCTCCATTTTCTGATTGAAACGCGTCCAACGGGCTTCATCAATTAACCCAAACTGATGGGCAATCGGTGTTAAACGAATATCGGCATTGTCTTCCCGCAATAACAAACGGTATTCTGCACGGGAGGTAAAGACACGGTAAGGTTCTTTTGTGCCAAGGGTACAGAGATCATCGACCAATACACCCGTATAGGCTTGATCACGGCTCGGATACCACGCCTCTTTACCCTGAACCTGTAATGCCGCATTAATGCCTGCCAATAAGCCTTGTGCCGCCGCTTCTTCGTAGCCTGTCGTACCGTTAATTTGACCGGCAAAGAACAAACCTTCAATCGCTTTTGTTTCGAGAGTCGGTTTTAAATCTCTCGGATCAAAATAATCATATTCAATTGCATAACCCGGTTTGATGATCCGCGCATTTTCAAGCCCTTTCATTGAATGGACGATCCCCATTTGCACATCAAAAGGCAAGCTAGTGGAGATCCCGTTCGGATAAACCTCAATGGTAGTTAAACCTTCCGGTTCTAAATAGATCTGATGGCTGTTGCGATCGCTAAACCGCATCACTTTATCCTCAATTGACGGACAATAGCGTGGCCCAATCCCTTCGATCACCCCGGTGTACATCGGACTACGATCCAAACTGTTACGGATCAACTCGTGGGTTCGCTCGTTGGTATGAGTAATGTAGCACGGAATTTGGCGAGGGTGCTGCTCAACCGAACCCATAAATGAAAATACCGGTAAATGTTGATCGCCGTGCTGCTGGGCTAAAACAGAAAAATCAATGGTTCGAGCATCTAAACGAGGCGGCGTACCGGTTTTAAGGCGATCCACTCGCAAATTGAGATCACGTAACCGATCCGCCAACATCGTAGCAGCCGGATCGCCAGCCCGACCGCCTGCATAATTATCTAAGCCTATATGAATTTTACCAGCTAAGAATGTACCAGCGGTTAAAATCACGGCACGGGCTTTAAACGTCAAGCCCATTTTGGTCACTGCCCCGACCGCACGATTATTTTCAATTACAATATCAACGACTTCTTGTTGAAAAATCGCCAGATTGGGTTGGTTCTCTAACGCAGTACGCACTGCTTGACGGTACAATACCCGATCCGCTTGAGCACGGGTTGCTCTTACTGCAGGGCCTTTGCTGCTGTTTAACGTACGGAATTGAATACCGGCTAGATCAGTCGCGGTTGCCATTAAACCGCCCATTGCATCAATCTCTTTCACCAAATGCCCCTTACCGATCCCGCCTATTGCCGGATTACAGGACATTTGCCCTAGAGTATCAACATTGTGAGTCAAAAGGAGGGTTTTAAGCCCCATACGGGCAGGTGTAAGGGCGGCTTCCGTACCGGCGTGTCCACCACCTACGACAATCACATCATAAATTTCGGAATAAATCATTGTTTGGCTTATTTGAGTTGTTCAACATTAAAAGGATCGCATTTTACCTGAAAAAAGGAGGATCGGAAAAATGCTTTTTAGATCGAGTAAGATCGCTAATATTAAAAGAGATCTTTATATAAAGGATCTTTTTATTATGTTTATTAGATCGGCTTTTTTTGAGGAATAACCACCTTTCAGGTTTATTCTATAAGCATTTAGCCTGAATAAGATCCTGTGAGAAATCAATAATAAGATCGAAGGAGAGCTGTGGATAAACAAGCAAGTTATCCACATATCTATTTTGTTTTGAGGATATATAGGAATAGATTTCAGGATAAATACAGATATTGCTTAGGTTATCCACAGTATAAAAGACTTCCGTTTTTTAATCTCTATCGGTATAGTCATTACATTTTGAGGAGGAATCACTATGCGAAAAAGACATCAATTCATCCTAAATTATGTGGAAACTTACGAAATAGCCTCCGTGCAAGAATTGGCGGAGCAAGTGGGCGCATCTGTTGAAACCATTCGACGTGATCTTAACTTAATGGCGGAGCATAATCTGTTTCACCGGATTCACGGCGGGGCGGTTAGCCACAAATACCGTGATATCGGTCGTTCGTTTCAAACCCGACAACGGCTGAATAATGAGGCAAAAAAACAAATTGCCGCAAAAGCGCTGTCTTATATTCAAGAGGGTATGACGATCGGCTTAGATGCCAGCTCAAGTAGTTGGTATTTCGCCCAAATGTTACCGGATATCCGCTGCACCGTGATTACCAGCTCAATGCACAATATCCGTACCTTATCAAATAAAACGGCGATCAACATCATCGCCACCGGCGGCACCTATTCGCCTAAATATGATGCGTTTTACGGCTCGTCCTCCGGCTATTTGCTCTCCCGCTTTCAGATTGATGTCGCCATATTTTCTTGTACTGGTTTATGCAACGGCACGATTTGGGAATCCAATGAAATGAATGCGGTAATGAAACGTAAAATGTTAGCCGTGAGTGAGAAAAAATTCTTATTGCTTGATCACAGCAAATATGAGCGAAAGGATCTGATAACCCTGTGCGATCTTGCCCAAATCACTCATCTTTTTAGCGATAATCTCCCGCCACAGAGCATTCATCAATATTGTGATGAACACCATATTCCTCTCATTGTGTAAGCATATCGAAATGCCCGATTTTTTCGCAATATGTCAAAATCGGGCAATTTTTTGTCAAAAATCCGGCTAAACCGCCCGCTTGTTCTGCTCTTTTTGTGAGCCAGATCACAAAAATATCATCAAACTGCAATGCCGTTGAGTATTTCCTTACACAATATACTCGACTTTTAAATTGACAACGGAGGGAACGTGTAATGGCACATCTTAATGCTCAAGCGGTAACAATCGGCATTCGCCCAACGATTGACGGACGACGCCTCGGTGTTCGGGAATCGTTAGAAGCACAGACAATGAAAATGGCACAGGCGGTTGCTGCGCTGTTAAGCAGTGAAATCCGCCATTCAAACGGTGAGTTTGTCGAATGTGTGATCGCCGATAGTTGCATCGGTGGCGTGGCGGAAGCGGCGGCCTGTGCGGACAAATTCCGACAACACAATGTCGGGCTGACGATAACCGTTACGCCTTGTTGGTGTTACGGCTGTTGCGAGCCACTAAAATTGCGAAAATGAACCACTAAAAAAGCGAAACAAATCCCCCCCCCTCATTTTTTCTTCGTTTTAGTGGTTCATCTTTATCCCCAGTTCACAATATCGCCTATCCGCTTTATCTTCT